>JAVMKH010000240.1:9484-44559 GCA_031732935.1 Candidatus Contendibacter sp. | reverse complement strand
GATAGGCGGGAAATTCGACGAGAACAAAATCATCGAACATATTATTCACTGAGCACGCTCGAGTGCGTATTTCACCGATGCTCCGTTCAATCAACGTCGGATCGACGATGATGCCTTGACATTCTGAATCACTCGGTTTCCGTTCCGGGTCGGGTCCGGGGTTCCCGAATGACACCGGCTCGCCACCGCCGATTTCGCGGGCGGCAGCGTGGGCAAGGTGTGGCGGTCCATCTACCCAGGAGGATAAGTCACAAATCGCGACGACATCCGGCACGGCATCATGGGGTGCCTCCCGCACCCCGGCATTTTGATACGGTAAGAAACCCCTTTTGGGGCTGATTTGGCCCTGACCGGGTGGGAATTGGATGCCCAGCAGCAGTTATGGCGTGCAATACAAACAGTACTCTCGATGAAAGACCCTCCCTATCCTGCTCGTCCAGGATTGAATCTATCGGGGTGACTTAGCATGCAATACGCTACCGTATAAAAATGCTGGGATGCGGGAGGCACACCTTTTAGTGGGTTCGTGGGAATCAACTCACTCCATCAGGCTAAAATGAGAAGTGCCGCATGGCCGGCCGCGGAGTGGGATTGGTTGCTCCAATCATCTATAATAGTTAGCTGTCTAGATTGCTTGCTTGTTATAGGTGGCCCCATGTCCACGACACCCCCTTCCGGGCTAGAGAACGTCCGGCGCTATCGGGAGCGCATGAAGGCGCAAGGGTTCCGGCAACTGAATCTCTGGGTGCCCGACACCCGCTCGCCCCGATTTGCCCAGGAATGCCAGCGCCAGTCACGGCTGGCCGCCCGGCATGACCACGCCGACGACGTGATGGATTTGCTGGAAGCGGCGGCCAGCGACCTTGAGGGCTGGGAACCATGAGACGGGGAGACCTGGTGACGATCACCTTGCAAGGCGATTTCGGCAAACCCCGCCCGGCATTGGTGGTGCAATCCGACCTGTTCAACGCCGATCACGCCACAATCTCGGTGTTACCGATTACCAGTTCGATCGTCGGCGTGCCGGTGTTTCGCATTACTCTCGAACCGTCCGCGGCCAACGGCTTGCGCAAGGTGTCGCAAATCATGGTGGACAAAATCGTGTCGATGAAGCGCGAGAAGATCGGGGAAGCCTTCGGGCGCCTGGATGATGAAACGATGCTCCGCGTCAATCGCGCCCTGACCGTTTGGTTGGGCGTGGCCTGAGCGGTGGAAATCACCGCCGGGCGCAAGACCTTCGGCGAGCCGCTGATCGAGGGCTTCGAACGTAACGAGGAAACCGGCGAGCACGTCTTGTACCTCAGCCCCTAGCTGGCCGCGTTGTTCGAGGACGACAACCACACCCGCATCGACTGGGAAATCCGTCGAGATCTGGACATGGACTTGGCCAAGTGGCTGCACGGCTGGCGGTTAAATGAGCGAGCCAACCGATGATAACGACGCGCCGCGCGTTGCCGAAAATAGGACCAGTTGCCAAGTTCGGACTGGTCATTGCGGGCTACATCATCGCCTTGCTCATCCCGCCTTTTATATCATCATATTTTTCTCACACAACTTTCCCCCATCCTCAACCCACCACCAATCCCCCCCTGCGACTTTGATCGCTCAATAGCACCGATCAGGGCAGCGGATCGTATCCACCGCCCCGTTGTCGCGGGCACGAAGCGTCCGCGACAACATCAGCGCCAAGTGGCATCGTTTGGGAACAGCCGGCCTCAGGCGCGGGCCAGCAGCTTCGCGCCATCCGGACGCAGTTCACCCGTCGGCGAGACATGCCGGTACAACGTTTGTCGAGTGATGCCCAGTTCCCGGCAGAGCGCGCCCACATGGGTTTCGGGCTGCCCCATCGCCGCCCGCGCCAGGCGCAGCTTGGCGGCGGTCATCTTGAACGGCCGGCCGCCCTTGCGGCCCCGGGCCCGCGCCGCCGCCAAGCCCGCCCGCGTGCGTTCGGCGATCAACTCGCGCTCGAACTCGGCCAACGCGGCGAAGATGCCAAAGACCAGCTTGCCGGCGGCGGTTGTGGTGTCGATGGCCGCCCCGTGACCGGTCAGCACTTTCAGGCCGATGCCGCGTCCGGTCAGGTCATGCACGGTATTGATCAGATGGCGCAGGTCGCGCCCGAGCCGATCCAGTTTCCACACGACCAGCGTATCCCCCGGCCGCAGCGCCTTCAGGCAGGCGGCCAAGCCGGGCCGATCCTCGCGCTTGCCGGACGCCTGGTCCTCGTAAAGATGCGCCGGATCGACGCCGGCGGCGACCAGCGCGTCGCGCTGCAAGTCGGTCGCCTGGGAGCCGTCCGCCTTCGATACCCGCATGTAGCCAATGAGCATGTCTTACCAGTCACTTATACGGTCGATTGCGTGACAGTTTACGCACCGCCGCGCGGGCTGTGGCTTTGATCGCTAAATGGCACTGATTATCGGCGCTATGTGACACCATCCGGGAGCGGGAGGCTCATGTGTGCTGCGGCCTCAAGCCGAATTCGCTACCGCTCGGCCCGCCTGACGGTTGAGGGTCCGGTAAACCGTCGGCCGGGAGACCGCAAACAGCTCGGCCAGGTCGCTGATCGAATAGTCGCCGCTGTCGTACATCCGGCGTAGCTCCTTCTGCTGCCGATCCGAGAGCTTCGGCTTTTTCCCGCGCAGCTTCCCCTTGGCGCGAGCCACCGCCATCCCCTCTCGGGTCCGCATCTTGATGAGGTCCGCCTCGAACTCGGCAAAGGTGGCCAAGATGTTGAAGAACAGCTTGCCCATCGGGTCGGTCGGATCGTAGACGCTCGCCCCGATCTGGAGCCTGACGCCTCGCCCCGCAAGATCATCGCCGATGGCGCGCGCGTCGGGGACCGAACGGGCCAGCCGGTCGAGCTTGGGAACCACCAAGGTGTCGCCGTCGCGAACGGCGGCCAGGGCCTGGTCCAGTCCAGGTCTGGCCCGGTTCGTGCCGGTGAAGCCCCGATCCGTGTAAATCCGGTCCGGCGCGACCCCGAGCTTGAGCAGGGCCTCCCGCTGCGCGGTGAGGTCCTGTTGATCGGTCGAGCAACGGGCATAGCCAATCAGGGCGTTCTTCATCCGTTAAAGTGTAATGTAAAAGGCCCCCTGACCGCAAAAAATAGCGTACTATTTAAATGAGACGTGGGATGCCCCGCATTCGTGGGTTCGGAGAGCGGGCCGTCGAGCGTCCGTTCGACGATCGGCTACGCGCGCGTCTCGACCGCAGAGCAGTCGTTGGATTTACAGCTCGACGCGCTCCACCAAGCCGGCTGCGAGCAAATTTATTCGAACTGCGCCTCGGGGTCGAAACCGAACCGCCCCGGCTTGACTGCGGCACTATCCCACCTGCGTCCCGATGACGTCTTGATCATTTGGAAGCTCGACCGGCTGGGGCGTACCGTGAAAAGTTTGGTGGATTTCGTGGGGGACTTGGCGGATCGACGCATTCACTTCCGCAGTCTCACCGACGGGATCGACACCTCGACCCCCACGGGTCGGTTTTTCTTTCACATCATGGCGTCCTTGGCCCAAATGGAGCGCGAGTTGATCGTCGAGCGCACCCAAGCGGGCTTGGCCGCCGCGCGCCAGCGGGGGCGCCCCGTCGGGCGAAAGCGGCGCATGACGCCCAGCAAGGTGCAATCGGCCCGACAACTGCTCCTGAGCGGTGTGCCTCCCCGAGAAGTCGCCCGGAACCTGGGGGTGTCGATTCCGACGCTGTACCGCTGGATACCCGCTTCAAGCCGTTGATGATAAAAAAGTAGATGACGGATCGTTGGATTTTTCGCCAACTCTAAATGAACCCCAAACTCGGTAACGCCGCCGTCGCCCAAGCGGTAAAGGCCGTTCGGAACGCCACCGGGTCGATCCGCCCCAGCACATCGCTCAAGGTATCGTGCGAGGGAATCCCATTGGGCAACTCCAAAAAGCCCCGCAACCAGGCTTCTTTCTCCTCGGCAAACGCTTCCATCCCCACCCAGTCCTCCACCCCACTCAGCACCGCGCACAGGACAATTATCAGAATATCATGAATTTTGTGTAGCTTGTTCCGCGTCTCGCGGCGCGGGTCAAGCAGTTGGGGTAGCATTCGGTTTCTCCATTCGATTCATCCCGTCCCGTTACCCCGGCGATCCGTCTGCTGTCAACCCCCTACATAGCGCGATTGCCCTGGATCACCGATCCGTCTCCTTGCAAAACGGGAGGAGTCCATATAGGCTGGTTAGGCGAAAGCCTAGCCCCTTTCCTTTTGCCCGCTCACGCTCCTTCATTGACTTGCCAACGATCGGAACAAAAAAATAGATACGCCTGTTATTAAAGACACGGCCGAAAATCCAAAAATCAAACCTTTGATAAAATAACCCTTGGAGTGGGTCATAAACCGGTACTGTTCTGATCGATTGAGGCCTTCTTGCCATAAATCACGTAACTCACCAAACTGACTGACCGCGCGCATTTTCCCTCCACTGACCGCCACTTTTTCCAATAAATCAATCTCAGTATCCAGATTTTCCTTCGGAAACAAAAAAAGTGAATTTGGACCGAGTGTCTCCAAAACAAGAGCCAGCTTTTTTGGAAAAGCGTCGACCCGAGAAATAATGCCCTGTTTGCTTAAAACCCCGGTCGCGATAATTCGCTCGAAGGGTCCCCGCTCTCCAAACCGCGCCCGCTTGTCCGCCAAGGCCAATGCCAAGCCATAGCTACAGCCCTCGAAGTCTGGATCGCTAAAGCCAATCACCACATCGGTGCGAATCGTCGCGAGGTCTTCTCCATCGCGGGCATGGCCTAGAATCTCCTTGATTTCGGGCAAGCGGTTCGAGTACGAACACCCCTTCGCATCGTTGTGGCTGGTCAGATAAGCTTTGGCCTTAACTTGACTCAGACCGCCGGTTACGCCGGCCGTGGGAAACTCGACGACGGCTTCGCGTTGCAACCGCATGGCCTTAACCAGGTTGAATCTGTAATTGGTGTTGCAGCAACCGCTCCAGCGGCGAACCTTCCAACTGCCAATCGCTGCTCAACTCGCCATCGGCATCCGGTTGGCCGGCCAGCCAAACCTCACCCCGATCATCCACCAGGCGGATGCCCGCGCTCGCCAGCGGCCGAAATGCAGCCGACAGCTTGAGATACAAGTTCCAGGTCTTGCCCTCGTCATCGAGCGGAAACAAGATCAGGGTGAAATGCGGGTTGCTCTCGATTTTCAACGGTTCGACCGTCGGACTGGCGGCAGCGCGATAGCGTAAGGCAGTTTCGATTCCCGCCTGTTTCCAGCGCGCATAGGCTTCGGCGCGCGTGACATCCGCCATGAAATAAAACTGGCGCCGCGTCTGTGGAGAATGGAGTAGCGCCTTCCGCGCATTCCCGCGCAATGCGCTTTTTCGCGTCAACGCTTCCTGCCAGTGGACCTCATCGCACGCATCGGCGGCGGCTGTCGGGGCAAGCGCGTCTTCCTGTATCGCCAATAGGGCGGCTAGTAGTTTTAATTGCTTGTTGCCATTCATCACGGTTATCTCCATCAAAGCCGCTTATTCGCGCAGACAGTCGGCCAGCAGGCGCCGCGCTTGATCGGCGCGTTTGCGCAAGGTTTCCCAGCCGAAACCATAGTGGTTCTTGAAATCGATCTCACGCAGGAAGGCCGGTTCGCGTTCGAGGCCGAATTTGATCGCCAAGGCTTGCCGCAACTCGGACGACAATTGCTCCAAACACTGCTCAAGCTGGATCAGTACGTCGGGCGTGGCCAGAAATTCGGCGATCAACTCGATCCGCTGCGTGTCATCATCAAGCGATTCGGCGGCGCGCGCATTCGATGCATACAGATATTCCAGGATGGTCGCCACCGTCCGCGGCATGTTGGACATCGCCCTGGCCTGAATTTCCAGCAGCAGATCGGCCGCCAGTTCCGCGAAATCGGCATACGGTTTGCCGCGCCGCTGCTCCAATTCCCGGCTGAGTTGCTCGATCCGGCGCAGCACCTGCAACTGATGAGAGCCTGGTCCGCCGCCGAATCCATCCAACTGATCCATTTTGTCCTTGAAATGCTGGCTGAGTACGTTCCACAGCAATTGTTCCACCCGCCGCTCGTCCGCCAGACGCTCGCGATGGTGGCGATACGCCGTGCACAACGGCTCCAGCACGCTCGCGATCACCTGAGCCTGCCCGGCGCTGTCGAACAGCAATCCAATGGCGGCTCGCGCTATTTGCCCCCGTTCGTCCAAGGCGCTACGAATCACCGACTCCAGCTCCCGTTGTAGCTCTTCACCCCAAGCCTTGACGGTCTGGGCCAGCGCGATGCTCGAGGAGTCGCCGGCGCACGGGACGCAAATTCGGGACAGCAGCGCCTCGCGATGATGCACGACACATAAACGCCGTAGATAAGCCAGCAGGCGCCGCCGCGCAACGATGCCCTGATACAGCCATTCCTCTTGATTGTTCATGGTCTTGCTTAGTGGTTCCGGTGTCATCCAGCCAGAAAGGCCGGGATTCGTGCCCCGGCTCTCATCATCCGGCCCTAGCCCGCCGCGAGGAGCCAGAACAGCGAACGATTACGGCAATTTTACGATAGCATCCGCCCACATTCAGACAATGGGGAAGAAAGCCACTAAAATTGGTAAAAAATCAGGCTCCCCATGGATACTCGACGACAGTTCTGGGTCGGACTGCTGGTTGGCGCCTTGTTCGCGCTGGCTCCCTCCTACCTCCTGCTCCATCGGTTTGCACCCGGGCTACTGGCGCGGGTCGAGGCCTTGGCTGGGCTTCCCGCCCCGGCCAGCCTTCCCGGCCAGCCTCTCGATCGACTGGCCGAACGCCGCATCGAAGTTGAGCGGCGGCTGGCGACGTTGCGCGATGGCTTGAATGCCCTGACGCGCGACCTTCAGGAAAACACCTCGACTTACGCGCGCCTGTCGGTCTTGTTGAATCAGGGCAAGGCGCGTTATCAAGCCGGCTTGCGCGAAGGCGATCATCCTGTGTTCCTCGCCGGCGTCACCCATGTCAATCTGGAAGCCTTGCGCGTCTGGCTGGAACAACGGTACGCCAGTCGGAATGCCGTGGCCGCGCGGCTGGAAACGCTTTGGCAACAGCAGGAACAGCAACGCAATGCGGTTCGGGAATTGACGGCATGGCAGGCCCGCGCCGCCGATGGGCTGGATGGGGCGGGCGCGGCGCTTTCCCAGGAGCGGGTGGCGGCACTGTTGCTTGAACGGGGTCATCCATCCCCTGATCGCCCACTTACACCCGCCGTGCCATCCGCCGATGTAGCGTCGAGCGGCTTGCTTGCTCCCGAGGCGACCACCCAAGGGGAAGACGGCCTCGATCTGGAAGCATTTGCATCATTCTTGCGGCGGCCGGAGCCGGTCGGATATCTCGATTGGCAAAACTACTGGCTCTATGTCTTGGGCGAAGCGGAATCGCCGCCGATCCACCCGTTCCCGCCGTTGCCGGAAAGGCGCGCGCTGGCGTTGCGGGCCGCCACCCTCAGCCTGTGGGATACGCTTGGCGCCATGCGGTTTAACACCGAAACTTCTTTGCAAGCGGTTATCGACGCGACCCCGGCGATCCGGGGCAAACTGACCACGCTGGTCGATCAGGTTCAAATCGTCGACGAATGGCATGGCGACGATGGCAGCGTACACCTGTTGGCGCGTTTTCCCCTGTTGGGGCGAACCGGTTTGCTGGCCGCCCTGACGCCGTTGGAGCTGCGCCGGTTGACCCAACTCGACTCCAGCAGTCGGTGGCCGCCGGTCACGCTGGAACAACCGGGCTATACGGGGTTGGTGGTCGACACCCAGGGCATCAAGGCCAAACCGGGCCTGTTTCCGCGCCTGGTCACCCGCTCTGGTCGTATTGTGTACGATCTGAACGTGAGCGATCCCAACGCATTGGTCAAGCGCGGCTTGTGCATCTATGGCCGATCGCTGGCCGGTCTGAAAGCGGACCCACACTTGGGCGACAATCCTCTTATCATCAAAGCGGCGGAGGCGATTGGCGCGGAACGGGTGGATTTGGTGCTGGAGGATTGGCTGGGCGAAGTGGTGATGGCGGCGGCGCGGTCGGGTTTCCTGACGGAGGCGCGAGTCGGAATTGTGCTTGACTGAGGAAATACCAGGTCATCGCTTTTTCCCACCCATGGAAAAGCGAGACGGATCGTTCCGGCCAGTCGGATAGTGGATCAGCGTTGCATTGTGGATTTCAGGGGAACCAGGATGAAAAAAACCGCGATTTATTGGATGCTTGCAACCCTGTTTGCGCTGGCGGGCGTAGCGCCGGCGCGGGCCGCTTCCGAAGTGGACAATGTGGTGCGACTGCTCACCGAGCGGTTGACCACATCGGGCGAGGGCAAGGTGATCCGGGTGGGGGAAACCGGGCTGTTGTTTCTCCAGTTTGACCGACAGGGGGGTCTGGCGGAAGGCGGTCCAGTCGAATTGAAGCGCACGGGAGCGCCGATCCGGGTGGGCAACGAGACGGTCGGCTACGAAGAAGAAAGCTTGGGCATGGCGACCATTACCAGGCTGATGAAGGACAAGGCGCTGGCGCAGATGGCCGGGGGCGCCAGGGGTATCGCCCAGCCCGGCGATAAGGTCTACGCCGCCGGCGAACAAAAGGGACGGCTGGTGGTGACGCCGTTCACCTACAACAACAATCCGACCGAATTCAGCATCAACCTGCAGGAGAAACTGATCACGGCGCTGGTCAACAAAGGCATCAAGGTGGTCGAGCGCAGCCAGTTGGAAAAGGTATTGAAGGAGCAGCAGTTGAGCTATTCGGGACTGGTCGATTTAAGCTCCGCGCAACAGATTGGTAAGTTGCTGGGCGCGGGCGGCATCGTGTTGGGTACGATCACCGATCAGGGCAATGCGGTGGCGGTCAATTCGCGCCTGGTTGAAGTAGGGACCGCTGACATCGTGGCCGCCGCCGAAGCGGAGTTGGCGAAAACACCGCTGGTGGCTCAGGGATTGGAGAAAACCATTACGGAATCGGGAGGTTCTGGTAGTTCTTCAAAAGCAGGAATGGAGACGGGGAAAAAAGCGGATAAGAACCCCCTGTTTTTTGAAAACGATGTCGTGAGAATAGAAGTCGTTTCGTTTGCACAACAGCCAGAAGGGTTGCTGCTGAAATTGAGATATTGGAACAGGACAAAGCTCGATAATGAGTTAGGTTTGGCCCATCCCGAGGAAAATACGTATCTTGTCGATAATGAGGGAAATCAATACCCGTTTAAAGAAGCCGAAATGGATAGTAGAAGCCGTAATCTTCCGGTTGGCGCACCCCGTATCTCCGATATTCTTTTCCGAAATGGCGGCCTGGCGGGTAAGGAATTCATCTTCACAGCCAAATATTTTTCCCGTAGTGGTATCAGAAATTTCTCCGTCAGTATTGCGGGATTGAAGCTATAATGAAACTGATATTTCAGAAGATACAGGGGAGATGGAAATGACACGATTAATCGTTTTTGTTTTTGCGGGAATCATTGAGCTTCTAGCGTGGTTATTTTTAGTTGCAGGGATGTATGCAGCCTATTATTTCATTCCAGATGGCATCTTTCAGCATGAATTCTATCAAAATAGAGAAATATTGAAGTTAGCCATTGGTTTGCTCGGAACCTTTTTCCTGGAGGTTATTTTATTTGGGCCAGTATTGGTTCTTTGGGATATTCGAAAATCATTAAAAGTGATTGAGGTAAAATAAACTTTAATCTTTAATCAATCCGAGCAACTGAAGTTCGCATCAAGATTCTGTCCCTGTCCCCGGAGCCACGCCATGCGTTTTTTCAACACCGAAGGCCCGGTCCGGTCTGAAGACCACTACAGCCTGCCGCCCCTGCAACGCTGGAATCTGGACGAAGTGCTAACGCTCATCGACCAGAAGAAATACTTCCTGCTCCACGCCCCGCGCCAAACCGGCAAGACCACCTGCCTGCTGGCGCTGATGCACCATCTTAATCGTGAAGGCCGCTACCAGGCGTTGTACGTCAATATTGAAGCCGCCCAGGCGGCGCGCGAGCGGGTCGAGGCCGGCATGGCCGCCGTGGTGCAGGCGATAGCCAACAGCGCCACTTGGCGGCTGGGAGACAGCCACGCCGACGCGCTGGCTCGTGAGGTTCTCCAAAGTCCATCGCTCCTGGTGGGCGTGGAAGCTTTTCTCACCCGCTGGTGCGCCCAATCGCCGCGCCCGCTGGTGTTGCTGCTCGACGAGGTGGATGCCCTGATCGGCGACACGCTGATTTCGTTGCTGCGCCAGTTGCGGGCCGGCTACGAGCAGCGCCCCCACCATTTCCCGCAGACGGTGATTCTGTGTGGGGTGCGCGATCTGCGCGATTATCGGATTCATTCCCACGCTGGAGCCACGATGATCACCGGCGGCAGTGCTTTCAACATCCGGGCGAAATCGTTGCGCCTGGGCGATTTCACCCCGAACGAGGTGGCGACCCTGCTTCAGGAACACACTACCGAGACCGGGCAGGTGTTTACGCCCGAAGCCTTGGCGCGGGTCTGGCATCTGACTCAGGGCCAACCTTGGCTGGTCAATGCCTTGGCCTACGAGGCCTGCTTCGAGATGCCGGCGGGGCGCAATCGAAGCCGACCGATCACGGTGGACCTGATCGATCAGGCCAAAGAGCGGCTGATCCTTAATCGGGTGACCCACTTGGACCAACTCGCTGACAAGCTCCGCGAAGACCGGGTGCGACGAGTCATCGAGCCGATGCTGGCCGGCGCTCTTATGGATGCCATGCCGGAAGATGATCGCCAATATTTGGTCGACTTGGGGCTGCTGCGCCGCGACGGTGCGGGTGGACTGGTGGTCGCCAATCCCATCTACCGCGAGGTTTTGCCCCGCGCCCTGGCCAGCGGTCCCCAGGATACCCTCCCGCGGATCACTCCGACCTGGTTGAACGCGGACGGCAGCCTTAACCCTGAAAACCTGCTGGACGCCTTTCTGGCCTTCTGGCGTCAGCATGGCCAGCCCTTGCTGGGCAGCGCGCCCTATCACGAGATCGCCTCCCATCTGGTGCTGATGGCCTTCCTACACCGGGTCGTCAACGGTGATGGGACCCTGGAACGCGAATACGCCATTGGGTCGGGACGGATGGACCTCTGTCTGCGGTATGGGACGGCGACCCTGGCCATGGAACTCAAGGTGTGGCGCGACGGCGCCCCGGACCCACTCAAGGAAGGGCTGACGCAGTTGGACGGTTATCTGACCGGGCTGGGTCTGGACACGGGCTGGCTGGTGATCTTCGACCGCCGGGCCGGACAACCGCCGCTGGCCGAGCGCACGGCCGCCATCGAACAGGCCAGTCCCCAGGGTCGGCGCATCCAGGTGGTGCGCGCCTGAGCGATCCATCACCGTGCCCACACGGCGGGAGAGGAGGGTAAACAGTGAGGAACAATATGAAAGGAATAGCCGGATTTTGGGTGTTCGTCGGCCTGCTGGCGCTGGCGAGTGCGGCCTCGGCCCAGGATGCTTTGGAGGTGGATCATGCGGTAGAACAGTTGATGAATAGACTGACTACGCCTGTTGAGAGGGCGCAGCAAGCCGAAGAGGTGCAGCAACAATATGAGAAGGCGCCGGAATATAGCAAGGCGCAGGAGATTGCTCTAAGTTCCACTAAGTCACTGAAACAACGGGAGACCACGGAAATGGGGCGATTGATAGAAATGTTGACCGCTTCCGGCGAGGGTAAAGTCATCCAGATTGGCGAAACAGGTGTATTGTTTATCCAGCTTGATCGGCAAGGGAGTCTGACCGAAGGGAGTCAAGTAGACCTGATGCGAGCTCGACCGCCGGCTCGGATGGATGACGAGAGAGTCGGCTCCGATGAAGAAAGCCTGGGTACGGCAAGGATTATCAAGCTGATCCGGGATAAGGCGCTTGCCCGCATGGCGGGAAACGCGAAGAGGATCGCCAAACCGGGCGATAAAATCTATGTGGCTGACAGGAAAACAAGACGCCTGGTGGTAGCATCTTTCACCTATAATAATGATTTGACTGAATTTAGCATCAGTCTACAAGAAAAATTGATTACCGCGTTGGTGAACAGAGGGCTCAAGGTAGTCGAACGCAGTCAGTTGGAAAAAGTGATAATGGAACAAAAATTAAGTTATTCAGGCTTGATCGATTTAAATTCCGCGCAACAGGTTGGAAAATTATTGGGCGCGGTCGGGATGTTGCTGGGTACGATCACCGATGAAGGCAATGCGGTAGCGGTCAATGCGCGCCTGGTGGAGGTGGAAACCGCCGACATTTTGACCGCCGCCGAGGTGGAACTGGCAAAAACGCCGCTGGTGGCTCAAAGATTGGGAAAAATCATTAGAGCCCCAGGAGTGCAGCCTTAAAAGTATTAAACGCCTCTTTCCAAATGCCATCCAGGCACCGAGGGAGGATTGGACCATTTGATGCTCTCTTCAAACCATGTTGCCCACTCGTCTCGTTGTCTCCGCATTATTTCTCGCCCTTTTCAGCACCGCCACCCTGGCGGATCCTGCTTCTGATTTAACCGTCATCGCTAAATTGATCAATCAGCGACACATCGATCACCCCTCGCTAGCGGCTATTCCCACCGATTCAATGACTCGCTTGCAGGCGTTTCTAGCGAGGCTCGATCCGTATTCAAGTTATTTGAACCCCCAGGAATTTGCCCGCGAAAATCATGAGGTTGACGTCCGACAACCCGGCATTGGCGCCCTAGTGACCCGGAACCCCAAGGACGGGTGGATTCTGGTTCCGTTCCTCGACGGTCCCGCCTATCGGGCCGGCATTCACCATCCGGTCAAATTGATCCGGGTGGAGAGCTGGGAAGCGTCTACATCGGATTTGGCGACCCTGGCGACCTTGGTCAAAACCCGTTCGCGCGTGCGCATCGAAGCGCTGGATTTGATCACCGCCCAGCCCGTGTGGGCCACGATTCGGATTAAGCCGTTTCAGGTTCCACCCGTAGAGGTTATCGAGATCGAAGGACAATCCATCCTGCGGTTACACGTTTTCGCGGAAAACTACACGGTTTCCCTACTTCGCCAAGCCCTGAAACCACTGGCCTCAGCCAACAAACCGCTGGTGATCGATCTGCGCTACGCCACCGGCGGGGACTTGCTGGAAGCGCTGGACAGCGTTTCGCTGATCCTGCCCCGGCAGGCGCCCATCGCCACCACCGTCACCAGCGATCAGGTGACGGTGACGTTCAAAAGTCGGAACGATCAACGGGTGACGCCCGGTCCGGTCTATCTTCTCATCGGCCCTAATACGGCCAGCGCGGCGGAAGTGTTTGCGCGCGCCCTGCATTATTACGGGTATGCGGTGCTGGTGGGCCAACCCAGCTTCGGCAAATGCCTGACGCAACAACTTGTCGAACTACCCGCCAAGGATGGGCTGCAATTGACGGTCGGGCGCATCCTGGACCCGGCCGGTCAGGATTGCGCGGGCCGGGGAATCGCTCCTGATGTGAGCCATACCGGCAACATTCACGACACCGCCGCGCTGTTGCGACTGATCGAGGAGCACAACCAGACGCATCGCCTGGTTTGCCGAGCAGAACCTTATCGCACCCAACTTGCTTTGGAACAGGGCATCACCCAACTTGGATGGAACCAGTACGGCGGAAAATACCAGCCGATTTCCCTGGTCACGCCGGCAGGCAACTGGCGCCTTTGCCTCGGTCCCCCCTTGGCGATGCCAGCGGCTCTGTCGTTGCAAAACACTCTCACAGGACGTCTCGATGCGAGGATGTTGCTGTTTCCGCTCTTTCCAGCTTTACCGCCCATTGAGTTGGTCAGTTTGCAAAGATCGCCGGCCCCTGCATTGCAGGGTCGACGACCTTGAAGCGCTCCACACCGAGACCGATTGTTTCTTGGAACTTTTTAAAGATCATCAAGGGGGGAACGTCGAATGGATCATTCGGATTTCAGGACTACCGGATTTTCTTGGCGACGCTGGCTGTGGGTATTGCTGCTGTGGCCGGTGGTGGTGCTGGCCGAGCCGCGCACGGCGCTGGTGGTGGGCAACGCCGGCTACCGCGACAGTCCGTTGAACAATCCGGTCAACGATGCGCGGGACTTGGCCGAGGCGTTGCGGGCGATGGATTTCGAGGTTGTCCAGCGGGAAAACCTGGACAAGCGCGGATTTGACGTGGCGGTGAGCGACTTTGCCCGCCGGCTCAAGGAGCGGGGCGGGGTCGGGCTGTTTTACTACTCTGGGCACGGCGCGCAGGTGAAGGGCGAAAACTACCTGATCCCGGTAAGTGCCGCCATCAACAGCGAGGCCGATGTGGAGTACGAAGCGGTCAACGCCGGGCGGATACTGCGCAATATGGAGCAGGCCGGCAACGGGTTGAACATCGTGGTATTGGACGCCTGCCGTAACAACCCCTATCGGAGCTGGTATCGGAGCGAAACCAAGGGGTTGGCGCGGATGGACGCGCCGACCGGGAGCATCGTCGCCTACGCCACCGCGCCGGGGACGGTGGCGGCGGACGGCGCGGGCCGCAACAGCCCCTACACCGCAGGGCTGCTGCAAGCGATGCGCACGCCGGGGTTGGGGGTCGAGCAGTTGTTCAAGCAGGTGCGAATTCAGGTCGCCAAAGCCACCAGCAATCGACAGGTGCCGTGGGAATCATCTTCGTTGATGGGGGATTTTTTCTTCGTGTCGCCGGCATCGACCCCGTCGTCTCAGCCGCCTACCCCGGTGGCCAGCGCCAGCGGACCATCCCCCTTCCGGCCGCCGGTTCCGAAGGAAGCGCCGCCGGCGGACAGTCGTCGGCAACCCGGTCAGGTGTTCCGGGACACGCTGAGCGACGGGACGCGAGGACCGGCGATGGTGGTGATTCCAGCGGGGGATTTCCAGATGGGCTCGCCCCCGAACGAGCCGCAGCGTGACTCCAACGAGCGTCAGCACCGCGTGCGGGTCGCCAGTTTTGCCATGGGCCAATACGAAGTGACGTTTGAGGAATATGACCGATTCTGTGCGGCGACGGGGCGGGAGAAACCCAGTGACGAAGGCTGGGGCCGGGGCCGGCGGCCGGTCATCAATGTGGATTGGAACAAGGCGGTGACCTACACTGAATGGCTCTCGAAACAGACGGGTAAACAATACCGTCTCCCGACAGAAGCGGAATGGGAATACGCGGCGCGGGCGGGAACGACGACGCCTTTTTGGGCGGGCCGCTGCGTGCATACTGATCAAGCCAATTACCTTGGCTATGGCTACGGTTCGCCGGACTGCGGGGCGAAAACGGGCGTCGACCGCCAAAAGACCCTGCCGGTGGGTTCATTCAAGCCCAATCCGTGGGGGCTGTACGACACGATGGGCAACGTGTGGGAATGGACCTGCTCGGCTTTTGGCGAGGAGTACGACGGCGCGGAGGCAAAATGTCATAAAAAAGATATAATCGGCCCCCTGGCGTTGCGGGGCGGCGCTTGGACCGATGCTCCCGCAGGGGTGCGTTCCGCCGCCCGTTACGGGGCCGACCCGGCCGCTCGCGCCAGCCTCTTGGGGTTTCGCCTCGCTAGATCATTATAACCATTTGATTTAATTTGGTATACTGAGAGGACGATTGTGCCCGCGCCAGAGGAACCCGATCATGCCGTGATGCCGGCTTTGTTGAGTGAGACCGAACGCCAAGAAAATGCCTGGTGGAGGCGATTAAGGTAGGGTGGTGGAAACCCATTGATCATCAAGACACTAAATCGAGGTTAATTCCGATGAGTCATAAATTGACAATGATCTACTGGAAAAGCGAACACTTTTGGTTGGGCAAATTGCTTGAATATCCGGAGGTAATGACTCAAGGAGAGACCCTTGAAGAGCTTGAGGAAAATCTCATCGATGCCTATCGATGCATAGTACTGGATGATGTACCAGAGCGTTACCAGATCAAGGAATTGATCTATGAAGCGTAATGAACTGATTCGTATTTTATTGGCCGCAGGTTGCGTTCTATATCGGCACGGTGGACGTCATGACGTTTATCTCAATCCGGCCACCGGCCAAAAGCAACCTGTACCAAGACATACGGATATTGATGAGCATTTGGCAAATCATATTAAAAAGCAATTGGGTATTTCATAGACTGTTGTTATGAAACACCCTTTATCCTCGTTTTCTCGGTTATTCTCGTTCCCACACTCCAGCGTGGAAATTCGGTTTGAGCCACTCCAAGCGATCAAAGCATGGCGGTGGCAGCGAATAGTGGGTAGGGAGGAGAGGAAAATTCGGTAGGAACTGAAGGTCCGCACATAATTAGTTATCACCACCAGCAATAGGTAGGAATGGTTGGTGATATTCATCTTAAGGGCGATTCAACCTTCCAGCCGTCATCAAATAGAACAAAATGTGCTCTTCCTTTTTTGATGATTCCCAGATCAGATTCATTTGTTAGGAACGCCTTTCCTATCGGGGTTTGCTCAAAAGTGTAACTGTATTCTACCATGCTTTCCGTATCGGATCGTTTAGTAATTCCATCAACGCTAACGATATTTTTTTTACTAACTATGATATAAATATCTTTAGAGACGGCATCAATCGAAGAAACATAAGGTTTTGCTTTATCAGTTAAAGTATAATTGCAAGAAACTTGAGGAACACCAAAAAAAGAGCCGTATCCCGAAATACTGGTTTTTAAATAGCCTTCTTGAGCAAGATTTTTTATTGCATCTTTACTAACAAGTAGTGTTCCATAACATAGCTCATCTTTTGGAATATTTGGGTTGTAATCTTTAGAATATGACGAAGGGAGTAAGTCGGTATGATGATGTTTCTCTTCATTCAATTTGTCTTGGATCAATTTTTTAGCTTCAATGCGTGTTAATTTGTTGCTATTCATATAGTTATTTAATAGTTGCCGTGCCTCATTGCAATTGGATTTATTAGGATCGATTCGTGTATCATCATCGTTTCGAGATAATTCAGCCCAAGCAAAAGGATATGTTGTAAATGCATTAGGCTCTAAAAATTTAATATTTTCACGTCTTTTATCATAAATACAGATAGCGGTACTAAGATTAGTATCCGTTTTGAACCGCTTCCCTTGGATTAAAAAAACACTATAGTTTTCTGTATTAGCAGGTTCTCCAACCATCAAGAATTTATTAAATTTATTGTCTAACAGACAATTAAACTTCTTGCTTTGATCTAAATAGGGTTCAGTAGATAATAATTGCTGTGCAGCATTGCAGATTGATTTTTGAGTCTCCTGCTGTAATTGTTTATCTTTACTTTTAGCTAAAGCATCTAAAGCAAATGGAAACTCCTTGAACGCGCTCGGTTCGGCAAATTCCGTCTTTTCATTCATTTTGTCAAAAATACAAATCGTGGTATTTATATCAGAATCTGAGGTAGTCCGCTTTCCCTGAACAATTGAAATAGCATAATTTTCAGTATCAACGGGATCGCCAATCATCAAGGATTTGGAAAATCCACTATTGGTTAAACAGTTAGACTTGAAATTGCTCCAAAATTTATCCTGGATCAGCTTTGCGGTTTGAGTATGGTTCTGCCCCTTGGCAAATTTATAAGCCTGATCCAAACCTTCATGAGCCCCGTACTGAAACAATAAACCTATTATTTGATAATAACCGTGTATAGCAGCCCGCGTTAAACACGCATCGCCGTTCGTTATATGTTCGTAGGCTGAACCTACGTTTGTTTTTGCTCCGCGATCAAGAATCATCTTGACAATCGGTAAGCGTGAAGCACCGCCTTTTGTTTCTTCCTCCGTTTTTATATCGTGCCCCTCACCCGCAACAGCATAAGTTAGAACTGTTTCACCCCAATGGGTTCGAGCATTTACATCAGCCCCATTATCTAATAAAATTTTCAGTAAAGCTATTTGTTCCTCCTGTTTCAAATTAATACCACAAACTTTCCCACAGGCCATTAGCATTAGTAAAGTAGGGCCAGGACCCGTATCTCCTTTAATTCCTTCTTCATCTCTTGTATCAACATTAGTCCCATTCTCAATCATACTTCGAACAGCACTAACATTTCCCTTTTTAAGTTCCAAAATAATCTGTTCTTGATTACGTTTTGCAATATTATCAATCTTGGAAGCGGTAATAACCTTTTCAGTCGTGTCCAGATTATTTTCACCAATGCCCTCGAATTCAACAGCAAGTTTGTCGTTCTGATAAATATGGACCGAAATATAACCATAGTGGCCTGATTTCTTTTTTCCCTCCTCCAAGGCTCTTTCCAAAATCGTCTTGATCGTGACTTCGTCGCTGAGGTCATAGAGTAGTGATATCCGGGCATTGACGTCAAACCAATTCGTATTGTTTCTCTTTGATACTTCGTATTTGTCAGACTCCACAAAATTATCACCCATAAGTTCATAAGCGGTGGGTGGCGCCCATTCCCCGCTTGCATGGGATCTTTTAATCAGACCCACTTTTCCTCTCATTTCCTTAAGTTCATAGCTATTACCATCCAACTTGCCTGCAAGAATATAATTTGAACCCTTTTTCATATAAACGAGAATATCGCCATTACCACTGGCGCCACGGATAAAATTACCTTCCATATCAATTTCAGGTAAGATAACGAGAAAGCTTCTACCCAAGATATTGTGAAAATGAATCTCTTCCATTGTTACCTTGGCATTCTCATTTTTTGCTAAATTATCTATGATTGGCTGAACAGCAGAATCAGCTTTATCAACCTCGGCCGCCACCATCCCCACAGAATTAATCATCAGTAAGAAAATTGCCGACAAGATTACCGAAAAACGGACCATATTCATCGCTGTATTTTCTTTCATGGCTATCTCCAAACACTTTGGTTCTTCGACGGTTTCCGTGGAGACCGGGCTAGGGTGAGGGGGTAAGCCATTGAAACCGAAACCCTCACCCCCAACCTCTCTCCCACAATCGGGCGAGGGGAGTGAACAGTTACATAAAATCAATGCACCACCGATTCAGACACATCCCTCGTCATTCGATCTCGTTCCTCGGTGGCTTTTTTAAGCTCTCGCTCCAACTGCTTGATCTCTTCGGAATCTCCTTGTTGCGACTTCTTCCTAGCGGAGGATTGGCTTCCAGTGGTACGAGAAGCTTGCCCTTGAGTTTGACTCTTTTGTCTGGCGGTACTCCCTTTCTGATGTCTGAGCGATTTTTGTTCACCTTGCAAACGCTCGGTCAATGACTGGGCCGATGATAGTTTGTCCTGTTTTTCTTCGATCCGCTTCTCGTAGCAGCCGGAACCCATGGCGGACAGCCCGGCAATGAAGCCTCCCTTTCGGGGGTCGCACGCGGACGGATCGTTCGCGCAGGCGCTCAGCAACAGAACCACAGCAGTTCCAATCAGACCCTGTTTCAGGATGCATGGGTAAGTCATCGGTATTTCCTCCTCAAGAAGTCATCTGGTTTTTCATATCCATATCATCAAAGGTACCCGCCCACTTTTGCGCTCAGATTTGTCATTTCATCGACGCTCCTGCGTAGAGCAGTGGTTTCATCTTGGGTTTTTTTAATCTGCTTTCTTAACAAATCAGCTTTCCGGCTTTTATCTTGCTCCATCTTAGCCAACAGATCCTGTTGCTTTCCAAGTTCTTTTTGAAGATCATCCAAGTTATTCTTGTTCGAGTCACGCTTCTTATTAATATCATCTCGCAGCGTCGTCAATTGACTCTTGTTTGCTCTGCCGGATTGGTATTGAGCGATCAAGCTATCCATCTGGCGTCGATCCGCCTGGATGCTATTACGTAGATTCTGGTTATGTCGGGCCAAGGCCTGGTTTAACTTGGTCGCTTCCTTAATTTGTGCATCGTAGTAATCTTCAGTCGAAGCGTATTCACTCTGTTTCGTGTCCACAAAAATTCCGGCCGCTGTACCGAGAATAGCTCCGAGAACTCCACCCAAAAGCGCGCACTCGACGCCCTTCTCTTCTCCGCATGCCGCTATTCCGATGGCGACGCCCGCCGCAGCTCCAGTTACGAGCCCTTCGGTGATGGTCGCCGAACTAGTGGAGCTTGACAAAGAACCGCTCGATCCCGTGCCTGACGGGCTACTTGTACCCGCCATGTTCAAATGAGCCGGTATGGTTAATTTCTGCCCGGGTTGAAGTTTATTTATATTCTTGATGTTATTGTGTTCAGCAATAGCCCGCACATTATCCTTGGTGCCCGTCATTTTTTGCGAGATTTTCCCAAGGTCATCTCCTTTTTGCACGACGTAAACGGTATTCTCGCGCGCACCCGAACCCGAACCCGGTGGGGTGGCGCATCCGGAAACAACGATAACCCCCATCAGCAACGCCCAACCGATCAACTGCCCGAACGGGCGAACCTTCAACATCGTCGTATTCTCCCCAATCATTCACTTGTTCGTGTCATCAACCCACCGGTTTTCAACCTCTCCTCAGCGTCACGGGTACGAAAGTCCGGCCGGTTGGTCATCCTAGAGTTGCATCAACAGCTTCTTATCCTCAAATGCCTTGATAATCTGCTCGCGCCATTCCGGCGCTATCGCTCGCCGCCCATGGAACCGCGACCATTGCTCGGCGAACAAACTGAAAGACTCCTGCTCGGCGGTCGAAACATTGCCCCGCCCGATTTCGGCCCGGAAATTCTCCAGGCTGCGCTGCGCCAGCCGGTCGCCGCATTCCGCCAGCCGGGCCATTTCATCGGTGTATTTCTTGAAATAAAACGCCATCTGTTTCTCTTCGTGGCTCGCGGCAGCTTGCAAACGCGCGATGGTCTGTTGATCCTGGGCGCTGAGATTCTGATTCCGGGACAGCGCCTCGCTCAGTTTCAGTTTCTGCACCCGGTCCCGGTAGGATCGCACCAGCAGGTTGCTGAAGATAATCGCGTGCTTGACGTAGCCGTCGCAGATCTGCTGGTTGCCCAGATCCAGCTTCACTACCGTGTTTTTCAGCTCCGTCGTCGTCTTTTCCAGCCCGGCCTTTAAGGCCTTGAACTGTTGGAGCACCTGTTGGGGATCGGTCGTGGGCGCCATGCCGGTCAACGCCGACAGATTCTTGACCAGATCGGCCATCGTGCTCCCCGCTTGCACCGCGCTGTTGACGGCGGTCTCCCCCACCGGCGTTTGGCCGCGCAGGGAGTTCACATAGGTCTCGTAGTCCTTCTCAAGCTGGCTGATGTACTTCTGCGTGGGAAGCACCGGGGCGACCAACACCAGGCGAAACCCGGTGGAGGGGTTGCGCCCTTCCTCCATCTTTTCGCCCTTGCTCTGATAAAGCGGTATTTCGCTGCGGTAGGCGGAACGGATGTTGTCCTTGGTGTTGTAAATACTGCCGCCCCGGGCCGTCAGTGCGCCGGACTTGCCCTGCCCCATATCGGCCTGAAACCACTCGGCGGTCAATTCCTGGACGTTGCCAAACAGGTCGTAAAAACCGCCCTCGGTCGGTTCCAGCGAGCCGATGCGCCGGGTTTTGGACTTGGCTTCCGGCTGGACGAACCCGTACTTCGGCAAGTCGGTGCGACTGACCGGCAATTCCTCGTCAAACCGCCCGGCGTCCACCGCTGTCAAGCCACCCCGGGCGGCGTATTCCCACTCCGTCTCGGTCGGCAGGCGGACGAATCCCGGCGCTCCTTCCTTCTCGTCCTCGGCCTTGAGCATGGGCACGACTTGCTTGCAGGCAAAGTCGTTCAAACACCATAAGTTATAGGTGTTGATAAATTCCTGGATCGCGAACCAACTGACCCAGGCCACCGGCCAAGCCAGCGCCCGATTCAGGTCGTCGCCGGTGAGGCTCGCCAGTTTCTTGTCGTCGGGATCGCCGGAGAGTTCGATCAGCCGCTGAATGCCCCGCGCCAAATCACCCCGGCCGAGAACGGCGGCGAACTGCGCCTTGGAGACTTCGTACTTGCCAAGGTAGTAGTTCCAGTCGTTGGAGCCGGCGGACAGGAAAGCGCCGCCGACCATGCTCTTGCGCTGGCCCTGAAAAGGACCGCCCCGGGGGTCGCCGGTCTGTACAATACGGCGACTGTCGCCCCAAAAGGCCCGACCAGGGACCTTGACCTCGCGAAACACCAGTTTCAGGCCAGCCGGCATGGGCAGCGCGAAATCGCCTGGCACGGGACACGGATCGAAGCGGTTGTCGCCGCCGTCTTGCCCGCCGGGACAGGCAAGCGCGGCGCCCGTCAGGGTCAAGGCCAACCCTCCCACCATCAACCATCGCCATTTATTCAACACGGATCGCCTCCGCCGGTTCGATCAACGTGGTCCGCCAGGCGGCGAACAGCGAACTGCCCACCGCCGCCGCCACCGTCACCAAGAGCGTTTGGACCAGCGTGCCCACCGGCAACTGACAGATCCGCGCGCCCAGTCCCAACCCGGCGGCGAACACGGTGTTGATGACCGCCGCCAGGGTATAAAAACCGAGAATAGCCAAGCCCGCCGCCAGCGCCGCGATGGCCGCACTCTGATAGACGGGGAAGCGCGACACCGCGAAGCGCGACAGACCCAGCAACCGCATCATGGCGATGTCGCGCTGCTTGCGCTCCACCGCCGCGTACAGGCTGGCCACCAGCGCCGCGATGCCGCCGACGATGCCCACCACCGCCACCAGCCAGAACAACCGGGTCAGAGCCTGATCCAGCAGGCGGATGCGTTCGATGTCCTGCACCTTGGCCAGGGTCTCGATGCCCTGGTCGCGCAGGCCGCGGTGCAATTCGGCCACGTCGTCGATGCCGCGCGCGTACAGGCGAAATCCGCTGTAGCCGGCGCGCGCCAGCAACAGACTGTTTTGCTCGGCGGAATAGTGCACCTCGCGCAGGGCGGCGGTGCGCAGCGTCGCCAGCAGTTCCAGCGGGGCCACGGCGTGGTCGTTGAAGCTCGGACCGGCGAGCCGCAACGGGAAGCACACGGGGCGGGGAACGCCGGTTAGGGTGGCTGTCACCGTCGGTTCGGCCGGTGGTGGCATCGCGGCGGGTAACAGGAGTTGCGCGTACTCGGCAAAGGGCGTCTCCGCCTTCAACGGTCCCCACGGCAGTTCGGGGATGCGCAGTAGCTGCCGGTCTTGGGGCGAGGGCGACAAGCCCACCACGGCGACGGTGAACGGCGTTCCCCCAGCCAGCTCCAGGGTCAGCGTCGTCTCCTTCACGTAGGGCATGACGGCGACCTCGCGCCCGCGCAACTTGTCCCGCACGGCTTGCAGCGACGCCCATTGCACCGGTTCCCGCAACACGCGCACGTCGTAAACCTGGGCATCGTCGGCCACGCTCAGTCCGGTGCGCCGGGTGAACTCGGCTGGCGCAACCGGCTCCACGGCGCCGAAGCCGGTGCCGATCACCAGACCGCTGGTGACCAGGGTGTCCAGGCCCTCGGGCGCAACCACGAACGCGCCGTCGAAACTGAAATAGGGCGTGGCCAGGCCGCCCGGCCAATTCCGGCCCGGCACGGCGCGGCCCTCGCGGTAGATTTCCACATCGGTCGTGAACGACAGTGGGGCGTAAACCCGCTGTTGGGCGTCGGCCCGGGGCGACAGCACGCTGCCGACCTTGAAATCAGCGGTGGCGGTCTCCATCCGGCCGGCGCGGCTGCGGGTGATCCGCGCCCGCAGGGGATCGCCGGCCCGCGTTCCCAGCTTGGCGGCGGCATCCGCCGACAGCACCACCTCCCCGTTCTGGGGAATGACGCCGCCGTTCTCCAGCAGCAGTACGTCGCCGGGGCCGGTGGGCAACAGGTCCATGGACACGGCTTGCTCGCTGTCCGGTTTGCCGACCCGGATGACGGACGAGCCGCGCAAAATGGTCGGAATGACGAAGGCGACCTCGGGCCGGGCCGCCAGGGTCTCGAACCAGGCCGGGCTGAGATTCAGGCTTTCCTGCGGCTTGAGTTCGCGGTAGACCGGGTCTTGCACCAGACGCTGGCGCATTACGTCGACCACGCCGTTTTTCAGCCCCAGCAGCAGGAGCAAGGGGGCCAGCACGGCGGCCAGCGCCAGAATCAGGCAGAGGTTCAGCGGCCATTCGTGCCACAGATCGGCCAGGGCTAGAAAGCGCATCATGCCGCCGCGGCGTTTGGCGTTGGCGTGATAAGGTTGCGCCGGCGCGTTCATTCGATTCCCTTCCCCCGCAACCGGCAGACGGACTGAATGCCGGTGGCGGAGATCGGCGTCACGTCGAAGGTGTAGGTCACATCCGCCAAGTCCCGCACCAACTGGTAATCGTGGGTCACCATGACGATGGTGGCGCCCTGATCGCAGGCCAGGCGCTTGAAGTCCTGAACGATGGCGCGAGCACGGTTCTTGTCCACCGCCGCCGTGGGTTCGTCGGCCAGGATCAGGCGTGGGTTGTGGACCAGCGCGCGCAGGATCGCCGCCCGTTGCCGCTGGCCGCCGGACAGGTGCTGGGGCTTTTTTCCGAGCACGGCCCGAATGTCGATGCACTCGGCCAAGTCGTCGATCTCCGCGTGGTCGATGGGAATACCTAGAATGCGCAGGGGCAAGTGGATGTTTTCCGCGACCGACAGGAACGGCAGCAGCCCGCCGGTCTGGAGCACGTAGCCCAAATCGCGGCGGCGGATTTCGGCCAGCTTGTGTTCCGCACCGGCGTTCCACAGTTGCCAGACGTCGACGCCCCGCCCGGCCCCGCCTCCCCCCGCCAGCCAGAAGGTCTTGCAGTGAGTGGGTTTCAACACCAGCGCCAGCAGGTCGAGCAGGGTGCTCTTGCCGCAGCCACTCTCGCCGACCACCGCCACGAACTGGCCGGCGTGCAGGTGGAAGGCGGGAACGTGCAGTTCGAAGCGGACCTCGCTCTGTTCCCGCGTCTTGCGCAGGTTGACCAGCCGCAGAATGGGGGCGACCAGCCCGTTCCCGGAGTTCATCGCGTCCCGATCCTCAGCCATCGGCATCATCGCCGGCTTCCTTACGGCAAGACATCCAGCGCCAGGGGATAGACCTTGTTGGCGTTCGCGTCCTGATCCTGCTCGCTCAGCGGCTTCCAGGCCTCCACTTTTTCGCTGATATTCTTGTAATACTGCAACTTACCCTTCAGATCCTTTTCAAGTTCGGAACGCTGGGCAGGTGTCATGGCCTCGAAACTGTCGTCGCTCATCTCCAGAATGGTGCTCTTGTAAGGCAAGCTTTCGATCCATTTCGGCAACAGGTTCGATTCGGCCAGTTTCTTGGCTTTTTCGAAGTTGATGTCCTGACCTTTGGCCGCTTCCCCCAGGATGGCTTGCAGCGATTCGAAGAACTTCATCTGGGTGAGTTCGGCGGTCGCCAGGGCGTCGGTCACCCGTTCCAAGGCAAGAATCAAACTGCTCAAATCCTCCCGGTTGATAAGCAACCGCACTTCAAGAGATTTTTTCTTGGGATCGACCAGATCGCGATCCATGGCCCAGAAAGTGACGTCGCGCGGCGGCTTGGCACCGCTCACCCCACCGAGATAGTCCACCAGAGCCGACCCAATCACGTTCTGGAGACTCTGGATCACGCTGGCTGGAACTGGCGCTGGCAACGGGATGTTGACGGCAGTCTCACCCAACTTGCCAACTGTGACCGTCTGGGCGGCGGTCTCGCCTAGTTCGCCGCCTGGAGCGGCCTGACTGGTCCCTACCTGGGGAGAAGCCGTCTCGCTGCCGCCAGTTTCACCTGCCGTTGCCGGCGCCGGTGTACTGGCTCGGCCACTGGTTGAGGTGACATTGAAGTTCGGATCGACACTGCCAGTTTTTTGGGCTCCGGTGATTACACCTGCCATCATGCTAGCAAAGAGGTTCGGTAGACTTTCGAATTCTTCAGGTTTCGCAACATTCACCGAGGCCAAGGTCGGTTTATCAACTCCTTTGTTGGCGGCGATTTGACCAAACTGTTTTTCGGTAGCCGGCCAATCCGCGCTGAATTTCTCACTTTGCAAATGAATGGCAAAGATATAAGCATTGGCTTCATCCGCAAGCCGCCGTATACCTAAGGCATCTAGCCCGGTCGTGTTTTGCGGATGGCCCGGATCGTGGGCGCTGGCATCGCCCACCAACACCAAGAACCGTAACCCACCACGCCATTTAGTCGAATCCAATGCCTCCTTGATACCCGCATACACCTCTTCCGAATAATCCTTGCTATCGACCTTAGTTTCCTTGACCTCCCGGTCCACCAATTCGATAAACTCGGTACCCTCCAGCAAGGCAGGCGTAAAATTCCGTTTAGTGAATTCCAAGTCGGGTATGATCTTTATACTGTCACGGTAACCGACAATGCCAAACTTGACGGCCTTGCTCACCTGTGGTGTTTCGATTAGCCTGCGAGTCAGAGAAATGATGGCTTTTTTCGTCAGTTCAACAAATGGTCCCATGGATTTCGTTAGATCCATGACGAATACGATATCCGCAGTTAGGCTCTTCGCGACCTCGCCTTCTGCCTTCACTTCACCCGTTGCGGATTGCTTTTTGAACTCCATATTTTCCAAAGTGGTTTCATTCCCCGGACTGGATCGCTGCTGGGGTACGGCAGCGGCGATTTGCAGGAGCCGGGTCTCATCGTCAAAGCGATTCTCCACTTTGAAACCCAGCACCGGCAAAATATAAAATTTATTTTCAATATCAATAAATTGGCGAGGTTCGACCGAGATCACTTGCGCGGGTTTCTGTTGGTTCTTGATTTGTTCGTAGAGTTTGTTCGCCTGTGCTGGCCGATCCGAGGTGCCGACCAGCGTTTCCAGCGCCTGTTTGGTATCGAACATCAAGACGGGTTTGCGGGCCTCATCACCCACGCCGGGATGAGTGTAGGACACCACGAGAGCCTGCCGCCATTCCATCACGTCCTTGGCCTGCATCCAGCCCAGCGGCTGGCTGGTCGTGGAGCCCACCTGATACCAGCCCTTGGGGTTTGCCGGATCAGCGTAATCCATTTCCTGGCGATCAAATACGTAAACGGGGAAAAACGCCTTGACATTGGCGGCCAACACGTTGTCGTCCTTGGCCTCCTTCGATTTGTACAGGTTGGAGAACGGCCGAGGCAGGGCGCGCAAGGGCAGCAAGGTGCTCTTTTCCCGGCACACTTTGCCCGGCTGGCAGTCGATGTCGTAAGTTGTCTGGGCGTTGGCCAGTCCGCCGCTCAAGCTGCTGGCCAATAGGCTAACAGCACAGAATGCCGGCCAGATATAAGAGCGGCGCGTTGATTGGATGCTCGTCGTATAAGTCGTATAAAGCATTTCTTTCTCCCTGGAGGCGGGTTGCTGTTCGGATAAAGTTCACTGGATTTTTAAAAAGTTGCATAGGATGTTGTTGGCGCTCAATCAACCACCACAATCACCTGAGCATTGCGCAGGAAGCCCGCGCCAGTCTCGGCCGATTTCACTTGTTTCGCGGTTTCGTCGTCCAGAACCAAGTCAGTTTGATTGGTTCCGCTGGTAGCCACCGCTTTCACCACCAGGGGATTTTTGCCGGTGCGCGGCAGTTGGCGGGCAACATCCAGCGATTTCTTGTAATCACACATTCCCCGCTCGGTGGCGGCGTTGGGGTCGACAATCGTCAGGTCGTACAGTACGTCTCCGGCCTGGGAAATCAGTTTGGGGAACGCGGCGGGACTGGGATTGAGTCCTCGCGCGTCCACGATCAACCCGGTGTAAATCGTCGGCGCTGGTGCGAGAGTGGCCGGCGCTTCGTTTGAGGGAACGCCGGGCGTGGCCTGCGCGCGCGCGGCGGTTGACTGACCAGCCGGTGGAACGCTGGGCGCCGAGGTCTGCGGCGGATTGAGAGGGATATGGGTTACGTGGGTCACGGTCTTGGCCTGCTGAACCCTGATCATCTGGGTAGGGAGCAGCGAGGCGGTGAGTCCCTCCGATCCGGTCATCGGCATCGACATCATGATCTGATAGCTGCCGTCGCTGGCTTGACGCAGTTCCGCGACCGTTGCGTTCTTGATCAGCCCCGACACCCGTGTTTGCACGGTGCGGTTCTCGTTGATGAAATTGCGGGTGGTGGACTCGGCGTCCACCTTCACTTCCTTGACGGTTTCCAGCAGGCGAGCCATGGCTTCGTCAATCGCCGCCCGCTTGGCGCGCACCCGGGCCTGGGCGGGATTGACCGCATCCGTCGGCGGTACGCCGTCGCCCACCGCGTAGACGGTCTTATTATCCCAGTCGATGCGGCCAATCATCTCGTTTTCGAGAGTGCTGACGGTCTGCACCACCGGTTCCCCAGCTTCCTTCCGCACCGACAGATGACCGACGCCGCTATCCTGCGCTTGGGCAGTGCTCAGCAAAAGCAGACTGGTCAGTGTGAGTGGCAAAACAGGCCTGGACATGTTCATTAAACATAACTCCATGAAAAATATTATAAATGTAGGAATCGAGGCTTACGGTATCATCACGGCTCCTCTTGACCCAAACATGGGCGGGAAATCCTTAAAAAATGGTAAGTCCGCAGGCAAGCCCGCTCCACAAACCAAGTCTTCGATCCGCATGGCGGCGGAACCGGCTCCCGGTCAGCTTTTGGCCGATCGATTTAAACTTATTAGATTTTCTTGGAAAATCAATGATTAAAATTTATACAAGACTGGAGGCGAGGGGTCGTAAATTGTGCTCGTGAAGGTCATGCTTTTAAAGAAAAACGTATTAAAAATATACATATTACCGGTCTGGGTCTCGATACTGGTTGATCCGAATCGAGGTTGGCGCCACCAGGCATAGAGCCATCTCGACCGGGCTTTACCAGGATTTCAAATTTTCCCGCCCATGGCCTGGATAAGCACGGAGCAGGTGTCACGTAAAAAGTCGGCCCGCACGCTCCGGCGATCCCAGCAGTGATCAACTACTTTTGGAGTGATAGCCATGAAATCTAACCAGCTTCTAATGTCCAGCGTTCTGGTGCTCAATTTGTGTTTGAGCGGTTCGGCGTTTAGTCAATCCATGGAGGATTCTCAACCCATCGAGGAATCTTCGGATACCGCAATGCTTTTAGGCAACATGGTCGATCATCGGAGCGGCATAACAGACACCGATGAAATGCCCTACGATATTTATCACATACAAAACCATGCAGGAAATAGAGCATGGTTTGACAACAATTTTAATTCGGACACCACCTTGCCCGTTCACTATCTCAGTGAAACCGTGCAGGATGTCACTACCTTGGAGGGAAAACCCGCTCTGACTTTTAAAACTTCCGAGTATGAAAACCTGATGCAGAATTTACTGGTGGAAGATTCAGAAAGCCGGCTCGTTCTATATCGGATCGCAGCCGAGAATGGGCCAAGCCTTCTTGAACAGATGCTCGGTTTTGTCCCTGCCGATATTCCAAACACCAATTCAGGACAAAGGTCAATTCAAGCAACGAGGCAACCCACGGCCGCAGCCAGCCCTCCTTCTTCATGTCAAGACAACAGATATCGATTTGGAGCCACAACTGGATCGTATAATGGCGTTCCAGTTTATAGTAATTGCAAATCTGATTATTTCTCCGAACAGGCCAATCCCTATCCAGGGTATACTACTGGTTATAAGTGGCAATGTGTCGAGTATGTGGCACGATATTTTAAGGCCATATTTAATAAGAAAATCGCTGGCGGAAACGCAAATACCTATTGTACCAAGGCATCCGAAAAAGGGCTGAAAAAGTCCGACAATGGTAAAACCAGCGATAAACCTCAGCCGGGTAACGTTATCTGCTCGAATGGAGGTAACTATGGCCACTGCGCCATAGTTCGTGCGGTGGGAAGCGATTATGTTGAAGTTATCGAGCAGAACTTCAACAATTCCTCTGCCGATGCGAATCATCGACTGTCTTTGAAAAAAGATGGCAACGGTAAGTATCGCGTAGGAGACTTTAGCAAAACTTATCCTGTTGCCTGCTGGATGTGGCCGAAATGAAACTATCCCTATAACTTTGCACATCCCTCGCTCAATAATGGGCGAGAGATCAAAACAAAATTTACAAGAGGATACTAACCATTCACTCCCTCCGCCGACAGGTGGGAAAGGGAGTGAATGGTTGCGCAATGGTTTCCCCTTGTATCCATATCAGAAGAGGGGAAGTGTCATAAGGGCCGCATCAAGCGAAAAAGTATGAGTACTATTTTTTTAAAAATTATTTTCTTGATTGGAGCCAGTTGGACGTTGATGATCCAAACAACTTGGGCTATTGACGAAGAAAGCCTAAAAACTCCTTATCTCGACTTGAAACGACATTATGACATCAGGAATTTTGGAGCCAATCTGGATATTGCCGTTTCTTCCAAAGAGGATGTTTACATCAGCAGCGCATCACGGTCGAAACTGTGGATGCTGGATAGGGTAACCCAGCGATTTTCTGACATTGAGCCACGCCACAACAGCTTACCATTACGGTTCTTCCCGGAAAACATCGTAATAGGTGGGCAGGACCATTTATGGATAACAGATAAAACGTTACATCGAGTTCAGGTGATTGATCGAAATGGCGAACTCCTGCAAACTTATGAAAACCCGGAACAGCCATGGGTAACGCTTGCAGCTATAAACTATTTTAGCGATGGCATCGCGATATGGGACAAGGCGGAACGAAAACTATGGATGGTGGTTAAAGGCAAGATTTTTTCTCAACAACTGGATGCTGATGCCTTACAATGCGTAGGAGTGAGTCAAGCGACTGCTTTCTGCTTGCAAGCCAGTGGCCGCGAACTGGTAAAGTATAAAAATGGAACCGTGGCGGTTCGCCGGGTTTTCGCCATGGGAATGTATACCGGCATCACTGATCTTGATGTGGAAAAAGAGGGTAATTTATTGATTTTAAATTCGGAAGAAAAAAAATTGCTGTCACTATCTTCCGATCTGGAGATTCAATACCAACTTGACAGCTACCAAAATCTGTTGCGCCGACCAACCCGCCTGGCCCGGCATGAAGACCACATCTGGCTGATTGACGAAGGCCGTCAAGAACTGCTCCAGTTTGACCTGCGCTGGGCCACTACTGGCTGTGAACATGCCCTGTTGGGTGAGGAATATTTATCGGTCAACCTACCCAAGCCTGCTTTGGAAGAACTGGATAAAGCAATCAGGCTGGGCCTCCTGGATCCTCAAACCTTCTTATTGAAAGGCAAGGCTCAGTATCGGCTTAAACTATATGCTGAAGCCTTCGATTCCTTCTCGCAGGTCAAAGAAGCCAGCGCTGATACCAATTTTTGGCAAGCGAACACTCTGTTTCAATTGGGGCAATATGAAAAATCATTAACTATCTACAACGAATTATTGGCAACCAGTGGAATAGAAAAAAGCATGGTACGATTTAATATTGCCCAAACCTTGATAGCACTGAAGCGATTTGCCGAGGCTGAATTCATCTTCCGACAACTGATTCAGGACGAACCCAATAACGCACAGGCTCGGCTCGGATTGGGGCGTGCGCTGATGGGGTTACACCGTTACGCCGACCTTATCAACCAACTCAATAGTTTGGTTTCCGATAAAGCAGTAGGTCGCGAGGCCCGCCACTTTGTGGGTCTTGCTTGGATGGAGATTGGAAAACTTGAAACCGCCCTGCCCCTGCTGGAGCGCGCTGTTCAGGAAGGCCCCTATTTCAAGGAAGCATTACGGGCTGTGGCAACCATTCACCGACACCTGGAATCGACCGAACGGGCCGCGCACTACGAAAATCAATTGAAAATTTTCGAGCGACAAGTTGATCAGCTAAGCACATTTCATCTGCTGGAGAACGAATAATGAAAACCGCTCATTCTGGGTTAGCTGGACTTTGCCTGTTGCTGATGGGGTTCTCCTGGGCCGGACCAGTCATGGCCGATGATCAGCCCATGACGATTACTGTGTCCGGCGAAGCCATTCTGGTTGAAAATAACCTACCACAAGCTCGCCAGCACGCCTTGCGGGAAGCTTTTAGCGCCGCGCTCACTCAACTGCTGGGTAGTTACATCAACGCCGAGAGTTATACCCGTAATTATGAATCCATCGAGCGCGGTGTATATAGCAAGACGCAAGGCTATGTGAAGAATTATCAGGTTCTAAAAGAAAGCGTGAACGATGAGTTGTTGATTATCACAGTGCAAGTGACGGTCATGACCAAACCTGTATTGGATGATTTGACCGCCTTGGGTATTATCCTGCAAGCAGTGGGTAACCCTGTTGTCCTCGTTCAAGGCGACGACGAGGGGTTGGTCGATTCGCAGTCGACCCAGTTTTTCAAGCAAATCCTGGCCGAAAAAGGTTTTCAAGTCATTCAAAGCGATCCATCTCAAGCGGATATTATCGTGCGCCTGACCGGGCGCATTCGAAATCAATCCGAACTCAACTCCATGCATGGCGCCATTGCTACCGTCGAAGCGACTGCTCATTGGAGCAACAATAACCGCCTGATTGCGACCCGTTCAAGCATGGGCAACGGAGCCGGACTTAATGACACAGCTGCGCTGAAAGCCGCCTATACAAAAGCGGCTGCAACCTTGTTCCCGGATTTCTTGAAAAGCACCTTGACCCGCTGGCAGGATGAGGCCAACAATGGTCATCCCATCGAAGTGATTGTTGCTAATGCCGACTACCGCCAGGCGCAATTATTGCGCAGTCGGTTTGCCAAGCTTCTTGGCGTCAAGAAAGCGACCCTGAAAGGCTTTAGCGGGGATCTGGCAAGTTTTATTCTCGACTTCAGCGGAAACGTGGATTTACTCGCCGAGATGATCGAACGGACTCATTACCAGAATATTGCCTTGCAGATCACACGCCTTGAAGTTGACCGTCTCTTTCTGAAGGCGGGCGTCAATCGATAATTTCCCATTGGCGGATGGCGGAGGTGTAAGGCGTCACATGGTTTGTGGCGCTACGTCACATGGCTTGTGGCGTTCCAAGCATTGAGCGCCGCTGTAAGAGGCTGTCGAAAAATTCTTAATTACCTAAGCCATTTGTCATTTTTCAAAGTCAGTGTCAGCAGAACCCGCTTACTCCTTTGATCGGCTTGGACTAAACTTTCAAAGTCGATGGCAACTTATTAACCAGGCAATTAAATACCCGACTATGGTATAATAATAAGTATGAAAAAAATTGATGCCCGTAAATTACCCCGTGATGCGCTCGATGAAATGCGTCGCCAAACGATGCGAATCCGAGAAGAATTACAACTGCCTTGGAATCAAATTGCCCGAGTTGTCGGTGTCCATGTGAGTACAGTTTTGATCTGGTCTAAGCGGTTTAGTACCGAAGGGGAGTCCGGCTTGAAGTCCAAGACGCGTGGCCGTCGGTATTTATCGGGACGCACCTTGACCCTGGCACAGGAAGGACGATTACGGACGCTGATTCTGGGTAACCCTCCCGCCCAGTTGAGTTTGGGATTTGCCTTGTGGAACCGCCGGGCGGTCAAGGAACTGATCCAAGCGGAATTTAGCATGACGATGCCGATTCGTACGGTGGGGGAATATTTGCTGCGCTGGGGTTGGACGCCGCAACGGCCCCTCAACCGGGCGCTGGAACAAAACCCGATAAAAATCAAGACGTGGTTGAAGGAGACCTATCCCCAGATCGCGCGCCGGGCCAAGGTCGAACACGCGATCATCTACTGGGGCGATGAGACGGCGGTGGCGGAGGACGGTCAGTGGCTGCGTGGGTATGCGCCAGTGGGCCAGACCCCGGTGTTAACGACGCCAGCCCAGCACCATGGCCTGACGATGGTCTCAGCCATCAGTAATCAGGGGTTGGTGCGCTTTGCGTTCCTTGAGCAGGCCATGAATCGAGATCTGATGATCGATTTTATGGAAAAGTTGATTGCGGATAGCGGCCAAAAGGTCTTTCTTATTCTCGATAACCTCAAAGCCCATCATGCCAAAGTTGTCACCGCTTGGTTGGAGGAGAGGAAATCGAAAATTGAAGTGTTTTATTTACCACCGTATTCCCCTGAACTCAATCCGGACGAGTCCGAGCCGAAACACCGGAACGGGTGAAAGCCTATTTCAATCATTCAGCCGTTCTGTATGCGGCATAATATCGGGTATTTGATTGCCGGGTTAATAATTCAAAGGCGAAGTCAGCACGTTGCAAATCTTCGAAGTCGATGTCCGCCTCCTGCGAACGGGCGCACCATGACCGACCTCTCTCAGATCGCCGAGCCGGACTGGAACGAAGCACACCCGTCGCGCCCGGGTCCTGCGCCCCTTGGCCGAACTGGCGCATTGCCCACGCGATCAGGCGAGTGCAGCGGCGGCGGAATTGGGACTATCCGAGCGGCACACGTATCGGCTGATCCAGCGATTGCGCGCCGCTGACGGTGCGCTGACCGCCCTGCGGGTGGGTCGCTCCGGTGGCGGGCGCGGGCGGCGGCGTCTGGCCGGGGTGCGCGAAGACTTGATGCGCGGCCTGATTGAGGAACTTTACCTCACGTCCCAGAAACGGCTCGCCGCCGAAGTGGTGCGGGCGATTCGTCAGCGGTCCCTTCAACAGGGACTCCATCCTTCCTCGGAGAGCACGATCCGCCGCCGGCTGAACGCGTTGTCGCTGGCCGAACGCGGTCGACGGGGTGAGTCGCACCCGGAAGCCTAGCCGATCGACGGCGCCACCCCACCCGCCGCCGGACCCCTGGATTGGGTCCAGATCGACCATACCCCCGTGGATGTGATCATCGTCGATCCGATCGATCGCCTACCGATCGGGCGACCCTGGCTCACGGTAGCGATTGACGTGTTCAGCCGTTGCCTCGCCGGCTTCTATTTGGCCCAGTGGGAGCGAGCGGCGGCTGAAGTGGCTGCCGCCGATCCCGGTCAACGTCAAAGACCCGGATGCCTTGCCGGTCACGGTCAAACCGATTCGGCCCGGCGTTTGAGCGCCAGCCGCTTCTCGCCGTCCGGCCGCAGCTCGCCCTTCGGGCCGACGTGGCGGTAGAGGGTCTGGCGGGTGACGCCCAGCTCCCGGCACAGCGCGCCGACGCGGGTTTCCGGTTGGCCCATCGCTGCCTGGGCCGTGCGCAGTTTCGCTGTCGCCATGGTGTAGGGCCGCCCATCTTTCCGGCCTCACGCCCGCACCGAGGCCAGACCCGCTTTCGTGCGTTCCACGATTCCATCCCGCTCGAACTCGGCCAGTCTCTCTCGCGACGCGCGAGCCGTTAAAACGTATTACGTTTTACATATTATTTCTTCTCATTCCGCCGCAGCGGCCCGGCGGGGCGGCGACGGCTGTCCGACTGAGGTACACCTTAACTGGGCGTCAGCTAGAGGCCGAAAATGCGTCAGGTTAGAGTCAAT
>JAVMKH010000240.1:0-9469 GCA_031732935.1 Candidatus Contendibacter sp. | reverse complement strand
ACCTGACACCTTGGCGCTTAACGTACAGTTTTTTCCGTTTCGTGAGCAGACCCCATAATCGGTGAAACGGGAGAAGAACAATGACGCTTGACCACATCACGATGATAGACGACGCGGACCCAGCCCACGACGGGGACGAGGAATCCGGGTTCGGCTGCCTGCAAACCGCGCGCGGCGGGTTACCGCTGCAACGACTGGCGGTGGACGGCCGGATTACCGGCCTGTTGTATCGGCTGACGGTGACCCAAACCTTCATCAACGTGCATGCCGAACCGCTGGAAGCCACCTATATCTTCCCTTTGCCGGCGCGGGCCGGGGTGACCCGGTTCCAACTGCACGTCGGGGAACGGGTGATCGACGGGGTGTTGAAGGAACGGGGCGCGGCGCGGGCCGAATATGATCGAGCTCTCCGCGAAGGTCGCCGGGCCGCCATCGCCGAGGAAGAGCGGCCCGAAGTGTTCACGGTGCGCGCGGGCAACATCCCGCCCGGCGAGGCGGTCGGCGTGGAGCTGGAACTGGTCGGCCCACTGGCGGTGACCGACGGCGAGGCCACTTTCCGCTTCCCGCTGGTGGTGGCGCCGCGCTACATCCCCGGCATTCCGCTGGAGGGTCCCCCCGTCGGCCTGGGCACAGCACCCGATACCGACGCCGTGCCCGACGCCAGCCGCATCACGCCGCCGGTGTTACTGCCGGGGCAACCCAACCCGGTTCATCTGACCTTTCGCATAGAACTGGACCCGGCGGGCTTGCCGCTCGACGACTTACGGAGCAGCCTGCACGTCCTGCAATTGAGCCAGACCCCGGCCGGCTTGCCGGTGATCGAACTCACCCCCGGCGCCGAACGGCTGGACCGGGATGTCATTCTGCGCTTCCGGGTCGGCGAGGAAGCCATTTGCAGCGGCCTCAGCGTCTACCGGGACCCGGACGGCGCGGTCACCGGCCTGTTGACCGTGGTGCCGCCCGCGACGCTTCCGGCCTCGCTCCGGCCTCGCGACGTGGTGGCGCTGCTGGACCGTTCCGGCTCGATGGGCGGCTGGAAAATAGCGGCGGCCCGGCGCGCGGCGGTCCGGCTGATCGACACCCTGACCGAACGGGATCGCTTCGGTTTGATCCTGTTCGATAACGAGCTTGAGGAACCGGCGCCCAGCGCCGGGCAACTGGTGCCCGCCACCGACCGCGCCCGCTTCCGGGCGGTGGAGTTTCTGGCGCGGGTCGAGGCGCGCGGCGGCACCGCAATCGCCCCGGCGCTGACTCGCGCCCTCCAGTATTTCCCCGATCCGCCGGACGCCGGCCGCGAGCGGATTCTGCTGTTCGTGACCGACGGCCAGGTGGGCAACGAGGATCAACTGCTGCGCCAAGTGCAACAGCACGCGCGACACTGTCGGATCTTCGCGGTCGGCATCGACCGGGCGGTCAACGCCTCGTTGCTGGAGCGGCTGGCGAGCTACGGCGGCGGACACAGCGAGTTGGTCGAATCCGAGGATCGGCTGGATGAGGTGCTGCGCGCCGTGCATCGCCGGCTGGGCGCGCCGCTGCTGACCGACGTTCGGCTGGAGCCGGCGGTGGAAGACCTGGCGCCCGATGCGGTCGATTTGTTCCCCGGCGTCCCGCTGCGGCTGGGCGGGCGGTTCGCCGGTCCCGTCCCCACCCGCGTCACCGTGACTGGACGCACCGCAGAGGGCCAGCTCTTCCGGCAGACGTTGACGCCGGTCGAGACCTGCGACTCCGCAATGCGCACGCTCTGGGCGCGGGCGCGGGTGCTCGATCTGGAACACCGCTTCGCCGCCGGCCACCACGAACCGGGTCTGAGCGATGCCATCACCGCGTTCTCGCTGCGCTACGGGGTGCTGTGCCGCTTCACCGCCTTCGTCGCGGTGGATCGCGCCGAAGTGGTCAATCCCGGCGGCGAACGACGCCAGGAGATCCAGGTGGTGGAACCGCCGTCCGGCTGGGCGATACCGCTGGGGGTTCGGGCGGCGCCCTCCTTCGCGTCGGCATCCCGGGGAGTGTGTGCGGACGCTGACTTCGAGATCGCGAGCCGCGCCGATTTGAGCCTGGAGGACCTGCTTGACATACCTGCTTTTCTGCGGCGCCCCGCTCCAGCGCTGGCCGCCGAGGCCGACGCGCCCGATGAGTGGTCAAGCGGATCTTCTTCGTCCGACCCACCGGTGCCACCGCCAACGCCCGAGTGGCCCTGGTTGGACCGGCTGGAGGCGTTGTTGATCGCCCCGACGCCAGACCCCGCCGCACTGATCGTCGAGATGCACAAGGGGCTGGTGAAGCTTGAAGCCCTCGGCGATCTGGCCGCCGCGCTGGTGACGGAAGGGCGAGACCTCATCGCCTGGCTGGAGGGTGATCGATCGGAAGAAGGGCGAAAACGGCTGGCCGACTGGCTGCGCCGGGTCCGGGAATTGCTGGCGCGGCCAGCGGCGCGGCGCTGGCGCCGGTTCTGGTGGCGTAACCGGGCATAAGCCATGGAACCCCACGACACTTTTGAAGGCTCTCCTTGGGGCGCTGAGCCGACTGCGGACTGGAACGATCCCGCCTATTGGGCGAATCAGTATCGGGAACTGCTGGCCGAAGCCGATCCCTGGGAGCGCGACCAGACGATTCATGGCGATGTCAGTCTTCTCGTCTGGATGCTCACCGCAGCCGGGGAACTGCCCCTTTCGTCGCCGCAGACGCTCCTCGACGCCGGCTGCGGCATCGCACTCATCCCTCACCTCCTGGCATTCTGGGGGTTTCAGGTGACGGCGATTGATCTATGCCCCCAGGCCGTCGAGATCGGGTCACACCACCAGCCAACCGAGGAGGCGTTATATACCTACCCGATCTATTATCAGATACCCCGGCCGCCACCGGGCCAACCCCCTGGTGGGCCGGTGGCGTACCGGGTCGGCGACTGGCTGACCGCCGACCTGCCCTCGTTCGGGGTGATCTGCTGCCGCAACAGCCTGCGCTGCGCGACCAAGGCCAACTGGCGCCGCTCGCTCCTTCGCTTTCACGACCTGTTGGTTCCGGGCGGGTTGCTCATATTAGAAACTCATAACGCTCTGGAACTTCAGGAAGAAGTGGAGGTGTTGCTCGACGAGTGTGGGTTCGCGCCATGGGTCGCGGAAACCCGACGGGATTCCTCCACGAAATACTGGATCGCCCTATGGCCCACCGGTTGAGGCCGGGGTGCGGCGCGTTTTTGAAAGGCGATCACCGCCGCGGGTGATGGCTTAACCAGCGCCGTCCGTGTAGGGGGCTGCGGTAAACCGGTTTGGATCGCTGGAAAAATCCCTGTTTCCCGGAGGTGATGATGGACGTGGTTTCGCGATTATGGCATTGGTTCGACCGGACGGTTTGGCAACTGGGCCGCGACCTGCGGCTGTCCTACCTGCCGCCGCTGATGGTGTACTGCGCCGCCGGCGTATCGGGCCTGACCGGCATCGTCGGCACCTTTTTCGTCAAGGATTACCTGGACCTGTCGGCCGCCTTTCTGGCCGCGCTGGGCTTCTGGGTGATGATCCCCTGGGCGCTGAAAATGCCCATCGGCCACCTGGTGGACCTGCTCTGGCGGCACAAGGCCGGCCTGGTCTACCTCGGCGCCGCGCTGATCGCCGCCAGCCTGGCGATCATGATCGGCCTGATCGGCCAGCCCGAGGCGATGGGGGCGGTCATGCCCACGTCCGCCTGGTACGTGCTGTCGGCCTTGCTGGCTCCGGTCGGCTATGTGATGCAAGACGCCGTCGCCGACGCGATGACGGTCGAGGCCGTGCCGCGTTTGGATGACGCTGGTCAACCGATCGATGCAGCCACGCTCCGCCGCCTGCATACCACCATGCAGATGCTGGGGCGGGTGGCCATCATCGGCGGCGGCATCCTGGTGTCCATCGCTAACGTCGTCCTGTTCCAGGGCGTCGAGGCGCTGGCGGAAAGCGCCAAGGTCGCTCTTTACCTGCGCCTGTACGAACTGGCGCTGATCATTCCGCTGCTCTCGGTCAGCGGTGTGGTGCTCGCCAGCTTGCTCAAGCGGCGCGAAGCCCGGCGCCTGGCCACCCTGGGTCACAGCCACCACGCCATCGACCGCCTGCTCCACGAACCGGAAGAAGTGACCACGCCCAACCCGTGGATTCTCGGCGGGAGCGCGCTATTTATCGCCCTGACCATTGGCATCGGTCTGTCCGGCTTCCGCTACGGGCAAGAGATGATCTTCGCCGGCTCGTTCGCCATCATCGTCTTCATGATGAGCAAACTGCTCCGCGAACTGTCCCTGGACGCCGCCCGCACCCTGCTCGGCACTGCCATCGTCATTTTCACCTTCCGCGCCATGCCGGGGCTGGGCGCCGGCGCGAGCTGGTGGATGATCGATGATCTGGGCTTTGACCCGGCCTTCTTGGCTCAATTAGACCTGGTGACCAGTACTCTCACCTTGGCCGGTCTGTTCCTGTTCCGGCGCTTCATGGCCGAGCAATCGATCGTCCGGATCGTCGTTTTCCTGGTGCTGGCCACGACTGTCCTGGCGTTACCGGGCATCGGCCTGTTCTACGGCCTGCACCACTGGACGGCGGCCATGACTGGCGGGGTGGTGGACGCCCGCTTTATCGCCATCGCCAATACTGCGCTCGAATCGCCGCTCGGTCAGGTGTCGATGGTGCCGATGCTGGCGTGGATCGCCAATTCCGCCCCCAGCCACCTGAAAGCCACCTTCTTCGCGGTCATGGCGTCCTTTACCAACCTGGCGCTGTCGGCGTCGCAACTGGGCACCAAGCATTTGAACGAACGGTTCGTGGTATCCCGTGGGGAATACGCCGAACTGGGGACGCTGATGATCGCCGTCCTCCTGATCGGTCTGATCGTTCCCTTCATCGCCATCGGTATCGTGAAAATACGCGGACTGCGCACCGTCTGATTTGAGGAAAGTGTGATGTCTATAGAAACCGTCTTTGTCCTGGGCCTGATGGTTCTTTTTATTGTTCTTTTGTTCAAGTTCCTGGGCTGGCTGGGCCGAGGGAGTCCTTCGCCTTCAGCGACTCACGCCAGACCGGTGGAGGAGGCGGGAGAAGGCCCGCAAACCATGGCGCAGGATCAGCGCCATCACACCGACGCGGCTTTGATCAGCAGTCGTGATAGCAGCCACAGCCATGATTCGTATGATCCGCCGCCATCGATGTGACCGATTGGCGTCCTCACCATCGCCGACAGGTTACCGGACCCACGCTTTCTTGGGCCGTTCCGCGACGTCTCTGCGCCGCCTCACCGGTGAAAGAAGGTGAAGCGGATGGTTGATCCGATGGAGAGGGGCATGATGGAACACACGGTTTACTTGCTGCCAGGACGCGGTAATCGCTTACAGGATCTGGGGGAAACAATCGCTTCCCTGGGTTTTGACGTCTGGGGAAGAGAAATTTTTCCCCCCTTTTCCACCCTGAATTTTGCCGAACAAATTCAGATCATCCAAAACGATCTGCGATCCTGGTTTTGGCATGAAGGGGCGAAATTGGTGGGTTATTCCTATGGAGGGTATTTGCTCCTGCAAGCGTTAGCGGACTTGGAGGCATTCCCAGGCCATATCCTCCTGATCTCACCCGTGCTGGGTGCGGCCAGGGGAAAATTGTACCTCTCGCGTCCACCACGAGCAGACAAGTTGCTCAAGCTGGCCGAAGAACACCAATTCCCGGTACCTCAGGGTTTGGAAATACACACTGGGGAAGCGGATGATGGATGCGATCCAGATCTAGCGAGAAGAATTGGAGCCTTTATTCCGGGCGCCCAGGTTCATGTAGTAACCATTGGTGCTAGTTTTTTAGGCTTGGGTTGAAGCGGCCATGATCGTCCCCATGTCAGCTTACAGGTACACTCCAAGCTGATAATCAAAGGAGAGCGGTCATGACCACCATCGACTTTATCACCGACCTGTTTTGCCGGATCGATGATCGGATGCAGTCCTTGCCCAAGCATCCCCAAGCCACCCTGTGGCCCAGCGAGGTAGTGACGCTGGGCGTGTTGCACGCCCTCAAGGGGGTCGGCAACCGCGCCTTTTATCGCTGGCTGACGCGGGATTACCAACCGTTGTTTCCTCACCTGCCCGAGCGGACCCGGTTGTTCCGTCAGTTTAAGGCCCATCGGCAGTGGACCCTGCTGTTCCTGGCGCCGCCCACACTGATGGGGGTGGTGGACAGCTATGGCATTGAATTGATCCATCCGATTCGTGAAGGGCGTAGCCCGGCCCAGATCGGCGGCAAGGGACTCTCTAATCATCGGTGGATCGTCGGCTGCAAGCTCTGTCTGTTGATCAATCAATGGGGTGAAGTCGTCGGTTGGCTGGGGGCATCGGCCCACGCCCACGATACTTGGTTTCAGCCCCTGATCCAGGGATTCGAGGACCGCATGATCATCCTGGCCGATACCGGTTTCCACGCTCATGAGGGTGATCCACCCAACTTGAAACTCTGCCCGCGCGGCGTTTGGAACGACCGGATGCTGATCGAAACCGTGTTTTCGATGCTGACCCTGATCAGTCATTTCAAGAAGATCGGTCATCGCGTGATGGACTACGTCTTGGCCCGCTTGGCGTTCACCGTCACCGCCTTCAATTTACTGATTCAATGGCACGGCTTGAATCCCGGTCCCGATGGTTTCATTCCGCTGTCCATCGCGGAGTTCAACCTGTGAATTAAACTAGCACCAATGGTTAGTACCCCATAGCGGTCATGCACTCCCCATCGATTATTTAAACAAGGTCATCCACCGTTTTTTAGTAAGATCCGACGAAACCCTGCGGGTGGACGATGGAGAGACGCACGCGAAAGATCCGCCCGGCGCGACTTCAGTCAGTCGGTGCTCGCTGGTTCGAAAACGGGAGGAAGGGATGAACGTCTTTACTATCGGTTACGGCGGTCGGGGAAAGGAGGATTTCCTGTCCCTGCTGAAGGCCAACGCGGTGCGCACTGTCGTTGATGTTCGTCTGCGTCCCGACCGGGCCAGCATGGGTCTTTGGGTCAAGGCGAAGACCGCGGATAAAGGGATCGAGAGTTGGCTCGCGGCGGTGGGGATCGGTTATCGTTCGCTCGTCGAGTTGGGCAATGTGTTTCTCGATTTCCCCGACTGGCAGCCCCGTTATCAGCAGTTGCTGGCCGCGGCGGGTGGCTTGTTGACCGAACGGCTCCACGGCATCCCGGGACCGATTTGCTTACTCTGCGCGGAGAAGCACGTTGCGGACTGCCATCGGCTTCAGATTGCGGAATACCTCGCCATGCACTCCGGAGTCACCGTCCACCACTTGGAATAACCCCATCCGGGGAGGACGGCGTGGCAATGAAAACCTTGATCGTCTCTTGTCTTCAGCAGGTTCCCCATTTGGTGGAACGGTTTCATCCCGACCGGTTGCTCTCGATCTCGGCCATCCCCGAAACGCCGGGCTACATGCGGCGCTCGCACCACCGGGTGCTGAACTTTGCCGATATCGATACCCCGACCCGGACGAATCTCCGCTTCGCCGCCAAGCCCGAAGACATCGAGGTGATCCGGTCGCTCAAAGACGACGAAACGGTGCTGATCAACTGCCGGCTCGGACAGCGCCGATCACCGACCGCAGCCCTCATTGTGCTGTGGACCTTGTACCCCGGCCGCGAACAGGAATGGGTGGAGCGGATCCACGCCCAGGCCCCCTACGTCGAATTCAATCGGTGGATGTTACGGCTCGCTGATCCCCAACCGGCCTCCCGGGTCCAGAATCGTCCACGGGTACTACCGCCAAAGGGCTGTTTCTTGGTGCTGGATCTCGATGCCATGGACGGATCCAAGGACCCGAGATCGGAGTGAGTGCGCAAGCCCCCATTGACGACACGCCCCAGGGATTGCTCTGGATGTCTTTCCCTGTGAGGAGGGTCATGCGCAGGAACGCTCCTTCATTATCGGCGGTGGCGGACACGATTCAAGGAGCGGTTGCTCACCCAGCGCGCCGAGCGGCTGCCCCGTTTCTTCGCATCCCGATCCATCCCGCCCAACGTCTGGCTCAGCGTCACGGTGGAGGGCCGTCGCCACGGCCTGCCGCGCATCGACTGTCTTCGCTGGATGCCCGCTCGCGTCCGCTGTTTCAAGCCGTGGGGCACTGTGGTTAGGAGCGCGCCGGGATCGAATGGGCAGTGGCTAAAAGATACACTCGGTGATATAGTTCGCTGCTAATGAGACGAGTGTTCAAGACCCGCTTTTTCGCCCGCTGGCTGCGCAAGACCGACCTGGACGACGCCGCGCTGTGCCGGGCGGTCTCCGAAATGGAGCGCGGCCTGATCGACGCCGATCTGGGCGGGGGCGTGTTCAAGAAGCGGGTCGCGCTGCCCGGCCGGGGCAAGAGCGGCAGCGCCCGGACCCTGGTGGCGACCAACCGAGGCGATCGCTGGTTCTTCGTGTTCGGCTTCGAGAAGAGCGTCCGGGCCAACGTGAGCGCGAAAGAGCTGGAAGCGTTGCAGGCCCTCGCCACGGATCTGTTGAAGCTCTCTTCGGACGAACTCGACCGCCAAGTCGAGAACGACGTTTTAGCGGAGATTTGCAGATGACCCACCGAACTGAAGCGACCAGCCCCCTCCTGGCGGCGGTCCACGAGACCGCGACCGACCTCCACGCGGCCGGTTTGATCGACCGGCGTCGGCTGCGGGAGTACGACGCGCTGTGCCTGCCGCCGGTGCCGGCGTATTCCAGCGCGCACATTCGCGCGCTGCGCCAGCGCCACCGACTGAGCCAAGCGGTGTTCGCGGCGGTGCTCAACACCAGCCTCTCGACGGTGCGGCAGTGGGAAATCGGCGACAAGCGCCCGAGCGGTCCCTCGCTCAAGCTGCTGAACCTGCTGGACCGCAAGGGTCTGGAGGCGCTGCTCTGACCGCCCTTCGGGGGGCGAGAGATCGGATGGCAAAAAAATTTCGTGACCTGGTGGCGCCAATGCCGGAAGAACGGTAGGCGCGCAGCGCGGCGGAAACCCGGCGGCTGATCGACGAAATGCCGTTGCAAGCGCTGCGGTGGGCGCTCGAACTGACCCAACAACAGGTGGCCGCCGCGCTCGGCATCAACCAGGTCGCCCTCTCCAAGATGGAGAGCCAGACCGACCTGTACGTGAGCACCCCGCGCCGGTTGGTGGAAGCGATGGGCGGCGAGCGGCGCATCGTGGCCCACTTCCCGCAAGGCGCAGTCGAAATCAACCCGTTTCTGCGGAAGCCGGAACCGGTCAAACCCGAACCGACCGAACCGGCGGCGGCGTAAAGCACGACGGGTGGCATCGTATCGGAGCACCTAGAAGCGCACTAACCCGCCGTGCTGGAAACCGAAGCGAGCGGCGACAGCTCAGGGCAAGCGGCCTGGTGCTGGGCTTAGAATGCCCCTAAATTTATATCATCTTATCCGTCCTTCAACCCCCCCCGCCCCAGCGCATCATAAAGGGTACTGCGCGGAATCCCGAAGGTCCGGCACACCGCCGCCTTGCTTTCTCCCC
>JAVMKH010000239.1:30335-44679 GCA_031732935.1 Candidatus Contendibacter sp. | reverse complement strand
TCATGAAGGCCGGCACCGTGGTGTGGAACGGCCCGGTCGGCGTGTTCGAGTTCGATCAGTTCGGCGACGGCACCAAGATCGTTGCCATGGCGATCGCCAACACCAAAGCATTTACCTTGGCTGGCGGCGGCGACACCATCGCGGCCATTCAGAAGTACGACATCTACGATAAGGTGTCCTATATCTCCACCGCTGGCGGCGCGTTCCTGGAATTCCTCGAAGGCAAGGTGCTGCCCGCCGTTGAGATTTTGGAGCAGCGGGCGAACAGCTAATCCTGAGTATTTAGACTAATGTTTTACGGGCGACGCATAGTCGCCCGTTTTCTTTAAAAGGACTTTCTTAAAAAACGAAATATGAGGGCAGCGATTTTGTCATAATAACCAGTCCATCCACGCGGATGGTTAACGAGTGAAACACAATCTCATTAGACCGGATATTAGAAAAGCCACTATGACCGTTATGCTTAAATCTCATGCCAAGGTGGGCGTTTACGTGGACGCCGCCAATATTTCCCGCAACGGTGGGCAGCGCATGCAATACGACGTCTTGCGCGAGTTCGCCTGTCGTGATCATGCCGAACCCCTTCGGTTAAACGTTTATCTGACTTACGACGAGGAACGCGCCGAAACCAACGCGGTCTACCGAGACAAGGCCCGCGCTTACCAGTCAGCCTTGCGCGAACTGGGTTACAAAGTCATCGAGAAACGGGTCAAATGGTTTCAGGACGAAGCCGGCAACCGCTACGGCAAGGCCAACGCCGACCTCGACATGGCCGTGGACGTTCTGCTGCAATCGGAGAATCTGGACCGGGTGCTGCTGGCGACCGGGGATGGCGATTTCGTGCAAGTGGTGCGCGCCTTGCAGAACAAGGGTTGCCGGGTGGAAGCCCTGGCGTTCGACAACGTGTCCGAGGAGCTGCGCCGGGAATCGGACATGTTCGTGTCCGGCTACCTGGTGCCGGGTTTGCTGCCGACTCGAGGCGATGACTATTTCGCGCCGACCTGGGGGGCGATGGGGTCGCGGGTACGCGGTTACTGCTACCACCACGACGACAACAAGAGCTTTGGCTTCATGCGGTTTCTGGTCAAGCTGTCGCCGTATCTGTGGAAGACCGACTCGCGCGATCCCGACTCCCCGTACCGGACGGCGTTCTTTCACGACTCCAGCCTGCCGGATGGATTCAACGTGATGAAACTGCCGTCCCGCAACCATATCTTTGAATTTACCTTGGCCGAACCGAACGGCAAGCAGCCGGTCGCCACTGATATCCTGCTGGTCCACCCCGCCTTGTCCTGAGGAGAAGGAAGGCTGAAGCAACCTGTCAAGGCGCATCCTCGTCGAGAACCATCATGCGTAATTTTCGAATCCCGAAATCCCTGGCCTGGTTTCCCCTGATTCTCGCGCTGAGCCTGACGGGGGTTTTCGCCAAACCGGTCGAACCGACCGGCGCGGAGATTGCCGCCGTCGCCGTTCCGACCCTGACCCCGACCGACCGGCAGGTCACGCTCGACAGAACCATCGCCGAACTGTTGTCTCAGCATCATTATCGCCAGAGCAAACTGGATGATCGGCTGTCCGCGCTGATCCTGGCCAACTATCTCGACGATCTCGATTTCGGCCGCGCCTATTTCCTGGCCAGCGACATCGCTGGCTTCGAAAAGTACCGCGCCACCCTGGACGACGCCCTGAAAAAGGGCGATTTGCAGCCCGCCTACGACATCTTCAACGTCTATCTGCGCCGGCTGGTGGAGCGAACTGCCCGAATTCAGGCTTTGCTCCAGCAGGATTTCCGCTTCGACGTGAACGAGTCGCTGGACGTGAACCGCAAGAACGCGCCCTGGGCCAAGACGTCGGCCGAGCTGGACGATTTCTGGCGCAGGCGGCTCAAGCACGAACTGCTGACGCTGCTGCTATCCGGCAAGGAGCGGGCCGCCGCTCGCGAGTTGCTGGTCAAGCGTTACGACAACCGCCTGCGCCAGGCCCAGCAAACCACCAGTAGCGACGTGTTCCAGTTGTACATGAACGCGGTCGCCCAGGCTTTCGATCCGCATACCGCCTATTTCTCGCCGCGCAATACCGAAAACTTCAATATCCAGATGCGACTGTCGCTGGAGGGCATCGGCTGCGTCCTGCGGATGGAGGAAGAAATGGTGACGGTGGTGGAGCTAGTCGCGGGCGGTCCCGCCGATCTCAGCCAGCAGATCAAGGCTGGCGACCGGATCGTGGCGGTGGCGCAGGGCGATAACGAACCTTGGCTGGATGTAGTGGGCTGGCGATTGGACGATGTGGTGGAGCGCATCCGCGGTCAGCGCGGCACGGTGGTGCGCTTGAAGGTGCTGCCGGGCAAGGCTGGCGCAACGGCGGCGGAAAAAACCATCCGGCTGGTGCGCGACACCATCAAGCTGGAGAAGCAAGCCGCCAAGAGCGACATCAAGACGCTGCGTGGTCCCGATGGCCGCGAGTTGCGGATTGGGGTGATCACTATCCCCGCCTTCTACAGCGACTTTGAGGCCGCTCGTCGCCGCGATCCCAATTACCGTAGCACCACCCGCGATGTTCGGCGGTTGCTGGGTGAACTGAACGGCAGAGTGGACGGTCTGGTACTGGATCTGCGCGAGAACGGTGGCGGTTCCCTGCAAGAAGCGGTGGACCTGACCGGGCTATTCATCGGCGAGGGGCCAGTGGTGCAGGTGCGCGACGCCAGCGGCGGCGTGGAAGTCGAACAAGATAGCGAACCCAGCCGGGCTTACGACGGACCGCTGGCGGTGCTGGTGGACCACGCCAGTGCCTCGGCCTCGGAGATCTTCGCCGGCGCCATTCAGGATTACGGGCGCGGCTTGGTTGTCGGCGATCCCACCTTTGGCAAGGGCACGGTGCAAACCCTGGTGGATCTGAACCGGCTCACCCGGGCCAAGGATCCACAGGGGCAACTGAAGCTGACCATCGCCAAATTTTACCGGGTCAGCGGCAGCAGCACCCAACATCGCGGTGTTCGACCGGATATCGCCATTCCCTCGGCGGTGGACGACGAGGAGGTCGGCGAAAGCGCGCAAAAGAACGCGTTGCCCTGGGACGAAATCGCCGCCGCTCGCTATCGCGGCGACCGCGGCATCTTGGCCCTGGCGCCCGAACTGGCGCGACGGCATCAGGCGCGGATCGGCGGCGATCCCGACTACCAGGCGTTTCTGCACGATCTTGAGTTCACCCGGCAGCAACGGGACAAGACCACGGTCTCGTTGTTGGAAAGCCAACGTCGGCTTGAGCGGGAACGCGTCGAGACCTGGCAACGGGAACGTGAAAACCGCTACCGCGTCGCCAAGGATCTGCCACCGCTCAAGGTTGGCGACGAAATCCCGGAAGGTAAGGACAGCGCGATTCCGGACATGGCGTTGGAGGAAAGCGCCCGTATCGTCGCCGATCTGATCGTGTTGAGCGGCTCCGGCAACGCGCTGGTCATGAGTCGCTAGCGGCATGGCGCCGGTGGCGCTGACGCTGGATGAACCGCTGGCCGAGCGGTTGACCGCCGCGCTCGAACGATTGGTCACCGCCTTGCCCAGCGTGCCGGAACCGCCGGACTGGGTCCGGTATCGGGCGTTTCGCTGGCGGCGAACCGGCCCGAGTGGCCATCTGCAACCGGTGCGGCATCCCCATCGGCTGCGGCTGGCCGACCTGCAACGGATCGACCGGCAAAAGGCGGCCATGGATTTGAACGTGCGGCAATTCCTGGCGGGGCGGCCGTGCAACAACGTTCTGTTGTGGGGCGCGCGCGGCACGGGCAAATCCTCGCTGATCAAGGCCTTGCTGAACGAGCACGCCGACCGGGGCCTGCGGCTGATCGAGGTGGACAAGCACGACTTGATCGATCTGCCCGACATCGTCGAGCCGTTGTTCGAGCGGCCCGAGCGGTTCCTGCTGTACTGCGACGACCTGTCGTTCGAGGCCAACGATCCCAGCTACAAGGCGCTCAAGGCGATGCTGGACGGTTCGATCAACGCCGCGCCGGACAATGTGCTGTTGTGCGCCACCTCCAACCGCCGCCACCTGTTGCCCGAATACATGCGGGAAAATCAGGATGCCCGGATCGTCGAGGGCGAGCTGCATCACGGCGAGGCGGTGGAGGAAAAAATCTCGCTGTCGGAGCGCTTTGGCTTGTGGCTGTCGTTCCATCCGTTCAGCCAGGATGATTACCTGGCCATCGTCGGTTACTGGCTGGAACAGCTTGGCTGGCCGGCGGATCTGGACCACGCGGCGCGCGAGGAAGCGCTGCGCTGGGCGCTCCAGCGCGGGTCGCGCAGCGGCCGAGTGGCCTGGCAGTTCGCCCGCGATTGGGTGGGCCGGAACAGCGTCTGATCCTCAGTGGGCCCGATGCTGGGCGAAGGCGATCCGGTCGATCACCGCCATCACTAGCGCCGACACCACGAAGGTCAGATGAATGACGACCAGCCAGAACAACTGGTTGTTCCACAGCGGTACATCCTCTTGTCCCTGCACGGCGGTCATGAACGCTTTGAGCAGGTGAATCGAGGAAATGGCGACGATGGCGACCGCCAGCTTGACCTTGATGGTCGCCGCGTCGATCTTGCCCAGCCAGGACGGTTTTTCCTGACCTTCGGCCACATCGAGACTGGACACGAAGGTTTCGTAACTGCTGAGAATCACCATCACCAGCAGGTTGGCAACCAGCGCCATGTCGATCAGGGCCAGCGCCGACAGCACCAAGTTCACCTCGGTGACGGTGGTGATGACGGCGAACAGGTGGAAGACTTCCTGAAAGGCCTTGACCGTGAACAGGATCAGAATGGCGATCAGCGCCAGGTAGATCGGCGCCAGCAGCCAGCGGCTGAGCAGGATAGTGCGTTCGAGCAGGGTTTCAAGGGTTTTCATGGCTTGTTCAAAGGGTGATGACGCCGAGTTTTTTCGGCGGTTCTTGGTCAGGGTGAAAGCCGGCGGGCGCTGCCTTCGAAACCGGGTTTGGCGCTGACGGCGTTCATGCCGGGCCCGTCAATCCTCTGGGTTCCTGGGCGGAGTTCGCAGCCAAAAGGTGACCGGGCCGTCGTTGGTCAGGCTGACCCGCATGTGGGCGCCGAAGCGGCCGGTCGCGACCGGCGTATGCCGACGCCGGGCTTGTTCGACCAGATAGGCGAACAGCCGTTCGCCCTCGACTGGCGGCGCGGCCGGGGTGAAGCTGGGCCGCATCCCCTTGCCGGTGTCGGCTGCCAGGGTGAACTGCGGGACCAGCAGCAGCCCGCCGCCGATCTCGCGCACGTTCAAGTTCATTTTACCCTCGACGTCGGCGAACACCCGATAACCCAGCAGGCGCTCCAGCAATCGGTCAGCCTCGCGCTCGCCATCGCCGCGCTCCACCCCGACCAGTACCAACAGTCCCGGCCCGATCTCACCGACGGGACCGCCGCCGACCTCGACCCGCGCCTCCGTGACTCGCTGCAACAGTCCGATCATGCCAGGCGATCCGCGAAGCCTTGGGTCGCGGTGATCAGCGCGTCCACGATGCCCGGTTCGCTGGCGGCGTGGCCGGCGGGGGTGACGATGCGCAATCCCGCCTCTGGCCAGGCCCGGTGCAAGGCCCAGGCGTTGTCCAGCGGACAGACCACGTCGTAGCGACCATGGATGATGACACCGGGAATGCCGCGCAAGCGGCCCGCGTCGCGCAACAGTTGATCCGGTTCCATGAAACAGTGATTGATGAAGTAGTGGCACTCGATGCGGGCTAGGCTTAGCGCCCGGCGGGCCTCGCCAAACTGTTCGACCAAGGTCGGATTGCTTTCCAGCGTCAGTGTGGCGCCTTCCCACACCGACCAGGCCTTGGCCGCCCGCAGCCGTTCCAACTCGTTGTCGCTGGTCAGCCGCCGATAATAGGCTCGGATCAGATCGTCCCGTTCCGCCACTGGGATCGGCGCCAAGAAGTGCTCCCACAGATCGGGGAACAAGCGGTTGGCGCCGGCCTGATAGAACCAGTGAATGTCCTGATCGCGGCACAGGAAGATGCCGCGCAGGATCAGCCCCAGCACCCGTTCCCGGTGGGTCTCGGCGTAGGCCAGCGCCAGGGTCGACCCCCAGGAACCACCGAACACCAGCCAGCGGTCGATGTTCAGGTGCTCGCGCAGCTTTTCGATGTCCGCCACCAGATGCCAGGTGGTGTTGTCGCGTAGCTCGGCGTGCGGGCTGGACTGACCGCAACCGCGCTGATCGAACAGCACGATACGGTAGCGCTGGGGATCGAAGAAGCGCCGGTGCAGCGGCTCGCAGCCAGCGCCGGGACCGCCGTGCAGAAACAGGACGGGCAAACCGTTCGGAATGCCGCACTCCTCGACCTGCAGGGTATGCCGATTGTCCACGGCCAGACGCTGGCTGGCGTAGGGCTTGATGTCGGGAAACAGGACGCGCATGAGGGCTCCAATTCGAGACGGAAGCAAGGGCTTCGGTTGAATCTCGTCGTCGCCGATTTTACCCGCAATCCGTTCGGACCCGACACCATGCCTAGAGGATGTAATCCACCACCGCATCCAGATCGTCGAATACTCGGCCTCCACGCGGCTCGACCTTGGCCTCGTCGCCGTGGCGGTATTTACCGGTTCGCACCAGAACACCGCGCAAGCCGGCCGCCAGCGCGCCGCACACATCCATTTCGGCGTCGTCGCCGACCATCACCACATCCTGCGGCGGGAGGTCGAGGCTGTGGACCGCGGCCTGAAAAAAATCGTCCGAGGGTTTGCCGAGCACCACCGCTTCCAGTTCGGCGGCGTATTCCAGTGCCGCCATGAACGGTCCCACATCCAGGTTCCAGCCGTCGCCATCGCGGAAATAACGATTGGAGCCCATCGCTAGCAGCGGCAACCCGTCCAACAGCAGCCGGAAGCACTGGTTGAGTGCTTCATAGGTAAACTCGGGTCCGGCGTCGCCGAGCAGCACCGCACCAGGCGCTGGCCCGACCAGATCGGCGAACTCGCCCCTGATGTTGGGATGGACCAGCAAGTGTGGCGCCAGATCGCGGGCGATCAGGTACTGGCGAGCCGCCACCACCGGTGTAAATAGATGTTGAAGCGACACTTCCAACCCCATGCGCGTCAATCGGCCGACCAGGTTGGCGCGGGTCAGGCGGGTGGTGTTGGTCACGAAGCGCACCGGAATACCGGCCGCGCGCAAGCTGAGCAAGGCCTCGCGGGCGCCGGGCAGGGGATAGCCGCCGACATACAGCACGCCTTCCAGGTCAAGCAACACACCATGAATCATGAAATTCCCACTGGATCGGATTCGGGAGACAGCTTGGGCCGTCGAGGAGCAACCGCTGTTTCCAGTGAGTATAGAAGGCGCTGAGGCCGGAAAAACCCGAATTGTTTCGATTGTCGGATTCAAGTCACCGCGCCCAGGGCCGAGGCTCGCTGGCGGGTGGCGGCGCGCTCGGCGGCCAGGGCGACGGCATCATGGTCGGCGGCGAATTCCGGCCAGCCGGCGGCGTGGCGGCCAATGAGGGTGGCCAGGGTCGCGATGTGGGCTGGATCATCGTTCAAGGCCGGGAGATAGCGGTAGCGTTCGCCGCCAGCGGCCAGAAACACCCGACGGTTTTCGATGGCGATTTCCTCCAGTGTCTCCAGGCAGTCGGCGGCGAAACCGGGGCAGGCCACGTCCACGCTTTTGATCCCGGCCTTCGCCCAGGTGGCTAGCAGGGCGCTGGCATAGGGTTGCAGCCATTCGGCGCGGCCGAAACGGGACTGGAACGCCACCGCCCATTGATCCGATTGCAAGCCCAGCCGTTCCGCGACCAGCCGGGCGGTTTTATGACACTGGCAATAATAGGGATCGCCAGCCAACAGGTTTCGCTTGGGCAAACCATGAAAGGAGAACAAGAGTCGCTCGCCGGGCGGGTCGGCGCGCGCGGCGCGAAGGTGGGCGGCCAACGCGTCCAGATAGCTGGTGTCGTCGTGATACTGGGTGATGAAACGCAGTTCTGGCAACCAGCGCCAGGTCCGCAGTTCGGCGGCGACCGCATCGAAGGTCGAGGCAACCGTGGCGGCGGAGTATTGCGGGTACAGCGGCAGCACCAGCAATCGCCGAGCGCCGGCGGTCCGCAACTCCGCCAGCGCGGCGGCGATGGAGGGGTTGCCGTAGCGCATCCCGATCGCCACTTGGATCGGACCGGGATAGCGTTCCGCCAGCGTCGCCGCGACCGCCGCCGCCTGTCGTTGGCTGATTGCCAGCAGTGGCGAACCGTCCGGAGTCCAGATGATTTGGTATTTGCGCGCCGAGCGGGCCGGCCGGACCCGCAGAATAACCCCGTGCAGAATCAGCCACCACAGTGGCCGGGGCAGTTCCACCACTCGCGAATCCCACAGGAATTCGGCCAGATAGCGACGCACCGCGGTGGGTGTGGGCGCGTCGGGCGTACCGAGGTTGGCCAGCAGGATGCCGGCACGGGCGGGTTGGTCGTGGGTGAAGAATGAGGAATCGCTTGATTTCATCGGGGGTTCGGTTTCATGAATTGAGATATGGATTGAGATATGGCTTCCATCGGCGCCGATGGCGGATTGCCCCATATCCGCGACCAGAATTGACGCGAAATGACAAGAACATTAAACCTGTCACTATAATAATTAAACGTTAACGTTCTATTTTTACGATGATGGAGAGTGTTTGGGGGGCCAGTGGAGGTGGTGGCGGTTGGTTGGGTGAGAATCCGAATTGAGAATTCAGCCCCGAGAGGGCGCCATTATCGGAATGGCCATGGGTGTGGATCCGACAGCGGCTCACCGTACCCGGACCGTATGCAAAACCTACGGGAACCACGAAGTTAAACACAAGAGCTACCAATAAATTGGAGGGTGACCATGCAAGCCAATATCCGGCGAGCCGCCTTAGTGCTCGCCTTGCTATCCCCGTTGACCGCTAGTGTGGCCATTGGCCAAGACAAGGCTCCAGCGCCCACCTCGGCTCCACCGCCGGCTCAGGCCGGCGCGTCTGGTCAAGTCCTGGAGCCGGGCGCGCTTGATCTGGTCAAGAAGATGAGCGCCAAGCTGGCGGCGACCCCGGCGTTTCTGGTCCGCACTCGCAGCTCCCTGGAAGCGCCAAGCGGCGCTGGCCAGTTCCTGACCTTTTTCACCGAATCGGTGGTCGCGGTCAAGCGGCCCAACAAGTTGAGCGCCGAAATTCGTGGCGATGCCCCGCCGTTCGATTTCCATTACGACGGCGTTAAGATGACCGCCTACGAACCGACGCACAAGTTCTATGCCACGGCGGACGCGCCCAAGACCCTGGACGAACTAGTACCGTTCGCGGCCAAGACCGCTGGCATCCTGCTGCCGTTCGCGGACGTGCTCTATAGCGATCCCTACGCGGTTCTGACGAAGGATGCCACCAGCGCGTTCTACGCCGGGTTCTCGGTCATTCGCGGCGCCCGCTGCGAGCATGTGGCGCTGACCACGCCAGAGATCGAAGGGCAAATCTGGATCGACGCCAAGACCGATTTGCCCTGCCTGATCGCCGGTACCCTACGCAACGTGCGGGGCGCTCCGCGCTTCACGGTGGAGTTCTACGACTGGAAGTTGAAACCGGAACTTCCCGAGAAGCTCTTCACCTTCACCAAACCCGAAGGCGCCAAGCCGATGGACTTCCGCGCCCTGAGCGGGACCAAACAGTAACCCTTGGAGGTGACACCCATGCGGAAACAGCTATTGATCCTTGGAATGGCCGGGCTGGCACTCCTGCCGCTGCGGGCGAACGCCTGGGGCGGCTTTCATGCTGGCGGGGGCTTTCACGCCGGCGCGGGTGGCTTTACCGCCTGGCACGGCGCGGGTTGGGGCGGCGGCGGCTTTGGCGGGGCCTATCACGCCGGCTATGGCGGCGTCACCCATGTCGGTTACGGCGGGGTCACTCATGTCGACTACGGCGGCGCCTATCACGCTGGTTATGGCGGCGGCGCCTACTACCACCCTGCTTACGCGGCGGGCGGGTGCTGGGGTTGCACCGCTGGTTACAGCGCCGGCGCGGTCGCGGCGGCGGGCGCGGTAGGACTGGCGGCGGGCGCGGCTATTGGCTCGGCGGCAGCTAGTCCAACGGTGGTCGTGCAACAACCTGTCTACGTTTCAGGACCCGCCATCGGCACCGAGGTGGTGGCGCTACCTGGCGGTTGCAACAGCGTCTCCGCTGGCGACATTACCTATTACAACTGCGGCAACGCCTACTACCAGCCGCACTTTGGCAGTAACGGTGTGTATTACACGGTTGTAGCGAACCCGTTTTGATCCAGTTCGGTCGCTGGCTCCCGTCGTCCGCTGATGGTAAAGAGGCCAAGATGCTCGAAAGATTCGTAATCCTTGTCCTGGCATCCTGGCTCGTATCCGCTTGCGCCTCTCCCGAAGAGCAACAGGCGGCCAACGCTCAGCGTTGCTCTGATTTCGGCTTTACCATGGGAACCATGGCCTTCGCCAACTGCATGATAAGCACGGCGACCCAAAGTGATACGCAGCAGGCGGCCATCCTGAGTCAGCGAACCGCGCAGGATGCGGAAAGAGCGCGAGTCCGCCGAGCCCGAGATCAAGCAGACCAGGATGCCTGGGATCGACGCACCGGGCAGGGGATCTATGCGACACCCTCGGCAACGCCCAACAAGCCGACCCGCCCCGATAATTCCAAACTTGAGTGCCATAAGGAGGAAAACACCACCACGCTACCGGACGGGACGATTCGGATGACCAGCAACGAGCGTTGTTCATCAGCATCGTCATCGTTTTAGCAGTCTTGCTCCAATCCGTAGGAGGTCAGTATCGATGAAAAAAGTCATTATTTTAGCCTTGACGTTGGTGGCCTGTCTCGCTTTGGGCGGTGCCCAGGCGGCCGACACGGGACCGCGCCATCACGCCCAAGGCCAGTACGACACCACAACCGCCACCTATACGGTAGTCGCGGGTGACGATCTGGACGCCATCGCCGAACGCTTCAGCGTCACCGTGGCCGCATTGCAGGCACAAAACAAGCTCAACTCGGACAAGGTTGAGGTAGGCCAGAAACTGGTGGTAGCCGCCAGCGCCACCGAGGGTGCTACGGCAGGCGCCCCTCAGATCACCGGTGTGCTGGGTTCGCCCAGCGCCACGACAACCATCAGCGGGAGGCAACTCCCGCCACCGCCCCCGAAGTTCGGCGGCATGATTAAGGAAGATGCCCTGCAATCCAAGCCCTGGTGGCCGCCGCGCGTGGTGCCGCCGAAAGGCGCGCCCAATATCCTATTGATCATGACCGACGACGCCGGCTTTGGCGTACCCAGCACTTTTGGCGGCGTGATTCCGACGCCGACGATGGACCGCATTGCCCAGAACGGTCTGCGCTACAACCGAATATTCTCCACCGCGCTTTGTTCGCCGACGCGCGCCGCGCTGATTACCGGGCGCAATCATCACTCGGTCGGCTTCGGTGTGATCGCCGAGCAGGCCACCGGCTTCCCCGGATACAACAGCATCATCGGCGTGGACAACGCGACCATCGGCCGCATCCTGCGCGACAATGGCTATGCGACATCGTGGTTTGGCAAGGACCACAACACGCCCGCTTATCAGGCGAGCCAGGTCGGGCCGTTCACCCAGTGGCCGACCGGCATGGGCTTCGACTACTTCTACGGGTTCGTCGGCGGCGACGCCAACCAGTGGGGGCCGAACCTGTTCCGCAACACCACGCAAATCTATCCGTTCGAGGGCAAGCCGCCGGGCACCTGGAATCTCATCACCGCGATGGCTGACGACGCCATTGATTGGATGACGCGGATTCACCAGAGCGATCCGCACCAGCCGATCTTTATCTATTACGTGCCCGGCGCGACGCACGCGCCACACCACCCCACCAAAGAATGGGTGGACAAGATTCACGCGATGCACCTGTTCGATGACGGTTACGAGAAGTTGCGCGAGCGCATCTTCGCCAATCAGAAGAAACTCGGCGTGATTCCGCAAGACGAACAGTTGACGCCCTGGCCCAGTGAGATCCTCACACCGTGGGACAAGCTCACGCCCGAGGCGAAGAAGCTTTTCATCCGGCAGGTTGAGGTGTTCGCCGCCTACGCGGCTTACAACGACCACGAGATCGGCCGGGTGATTCAGGCGTTTGAGGACCTGGGCAAGCTCGACAACACGTTGATCATTTACCAGAACGGCGACAACGGCACCAGTGCGGAAGGCGGTCCGCTGGGTACGTTCAGCGAGGTGGCATTCTTTAACGGTGTGAATCCTCCGGTGGACGTGCAGATGAAGTTCTACGACGTCTGGGGCACCGAGGCGACCTACAACCACATGTCAGCCGGCTGGTCATGGGCTTTCGACACGCCGTTCGACTGGTTCAAGCAAAACGCCTCCCGGCTCGGCGGCATCAACCAGAACATGGTGATTCAGTGGCCGGCGCGCATTAAGGACAAGGGAGGCTTGCGCGAGCAGTTCGTCCACGACATTGACGTCGTGCCCACGCTGCTCGAAGTCACCGGCATCCCCGCTCCCGAAACCGTGGACGGCATCCAGCAGAAACCCATCGAGGGCACCAGCTTCGCCTACACGTTCGACGCTACCAACGCCAAGGTGCCCTCGCGGCACAAAACGCAGTACTTTGAGATGATGGGCCAGTGGGCGCTCTATCACGACGGTTGGCTTTTGAGCACCAAGGTCAATCGCGCACCGTGGCAGGCGTTCGAAGCGGCTAACCCCGATCCGCTCAACAACCAGGTGTTCCAACTCTACGACCTGAGCAAGAGCTGGAACCAATCCGTGGACATCGCCGCGCAGCATCCAGATAAGGTTACGGAGATGCGTAAAATGTTTGTCGAGGAAGCGAAGAAGTATCAGGTCTTCCCGATGGACGCGTCCGTGGGAGCGCGTGTCGCGGCCCCGCGTCCGAACCTCACCGCTGGTCTGAAGGAGCTCGTCTATACCCGGCCCATGACCGGGTTGCCGCAGGGCGATGCGCCGTACCTACTGGACACCTCCTATTCTCTCATTGCGGATATCACCGTTCCGGAAGGCGCCGCCGAGGGCATGATCGCGACCTCCGGCGGACGCTTTGCGGGATGGGGCTTCTATCTGCTCAAGGGCAAACCGGTGTTCTGTTGGAACCTGCTAGACCTGGAGCGAATCAAGTGGGAAGCCCCGGAGGCGCTCACGCCCGGCCGGCACATCGTGGAGTACGACTTCAAATATGACGGCCTCGGTCTTGGCACGATGGCGTTCAACAGCTTCGCCGGGGTCGGCCGGTCGGGAACCGGTACGCTCTTGGTGGACGGCAAGGAAGTTGCCACGAAGAAGATGGAGCGAACGATCCCCATGATCCTGCAATGGGACGAAAGCTTTGACATCGGCTCCGACACGATCACGGGCATCAACGATGCGGACTATAAGCCACCGTTCCCGCTGACTGCCAAGTTCAACAAACTGACGATCAAGATTGATCGCCCGCAATTGTCGCCCGAGGACATCAAGAAACTCCAGGAAGGCATGGCGAAAGCCGCCGACGCGAAGTGACGGTGTTTCGGTCGTAAACCACGCGGGCCGCTCTCGCCATGGGAGCGGCCCGTAGATTGACCGGATTCCATTCTTGTCTCTCGATTCCCCGTTACCATCCCTTAATTTATCGTTATGAGGAGATACCCGATGACCCTTCGTAAGACCGCCTTATTGCTTCTCGTCTCGGCCGCCGCGCCGGCCTTCGCCCAGCAGCCCTCGCAGCTCGACCAGGAACTGGAGATGCTGCGCGCCTATTGTAAGCCCGACATCGAGCGGCTCTGCCCGAACGTGCCGCCGGGCGGCGGCAGGATCAAGGAGTGCCTGATGCAACAAAAAATGCAATTGTCGGTCGGTTGCGCCAAGGCCCTAGAGGAATTGAAGAAGAAGTAGCAACACCTCTCGAGACCATTCAGCACCAAGGAGACATAAACCAATGAGAGCCACAAGATGGCTGCTCTTCCATCCGATCAGGACGCTATCCCTGGTCGTCGCCCTGGCCGGCGGTCTCACCCTGGCCGGCGCCCTGGCCGCCGACCAGGGTCCGCGCCATCATGCGGAAGGCCGGTACGAAGCCGCTACCGCCCGCTATGTGGTCGCCGCCGGCGATGACCTGGCGGCTATCGCCGAGCGCTTCGGCGTCCCGGTGGCCGAGCTGAAGAGCCAGAACAAGCTGGCCTCGGACACCATCGAGGCCGGCCAGAAACTGACCATCCCCGGTGGTTCGGTCAGTCCCAAGTACAAGATGACCACGCCCATCGCACCGGGCGTCGCCACGCCGGACACGCTCGAAACCTCGATCGGCGCCCTGCGCTTGCGCGACGGCGTGCCGGAGCCCGAGACCGTCGAGAAGATCTACG
>JAVMKH010000239.1:29537-30306 GCA_031732935.1 Candidatus Contendibacter sp. | reverse complement strand
CCAGGCCGGCATGCGCGACTCGATGCGCCAGTTCGGACCCGACAACCAGACGGACGTTATTTGGGAGACCCTGGTCGACTCCAAGACCGTGGAGCTGACCGCAAACGACAATACCGTCTATAGTTTCATCTGGCTCGACACGCACAAGGGGCCGCTGGTCGTGGAGGTCCCGCCCAAGGTGCTGGGGCTCATCGACGACTTCTGGTATCGCTGGGTGGCCGACATCGGCATCACCGGTGCCGACAAAGGAGAGGGTGGGAAGTATCTGATCCTGCCCCCCGGCTACACGGGTGAGGTGCCGGACGGCTACTTCGTGGTGCGGCCGAGCACCTACGGCACCTGGATGCCGTTCCGCTCCTTCCTGGTGGATGGCTCGCCCAAACCAGGGGTCGAGTCGGTCAAGAAGCACCTGAAGATCTATCGCCTCGCCGATGCGGCCAATCCCGCTCCCGTGAAGTTCGCTAATGCCTCGGGGGTCCCGGCGAACTTCGTCGCGCCGGGTGACTACTTGTTCTGGGAGCTGCTCGCCAAGGTCATCCAGGAGGAGCCGAGCGAAGGTTCCGACCCGACCACCTTGGGTCTGTTTGCCTCGATCGGCATCGAAAAGGGCAAGCCCTTCAACCCCAACGAGCGGATGAAGAAGATCCTGGCGGACGCCGCCAACATCGGCGCCGTCACCGCGCGCACCCTGGCTTTCAAGATACGCGACAAGGACGCTTTCTTCTATCCGAACAGCTCGTGGCGCCTGCCGTTCTTCGGCGGCTACCAG
>JAVMKH010000239.1:0-29390 GCA_031732935.1 Candidatus Contendibacter sp. | reverse complement strand
GGTTCAACCAGACCTGGCGGCCGGGCGAGATCGAACCGTTGCCATAAAAAACAAACCCTCTCCCAATAGGGAGAGGGAGAGCTTATGTCACCGTCAGCACCACCGGTGCCAATACTACCCGGACCCGAATGAGAACGAGCCCAACCGTTTTGGGGCCTGCCAACCAGACGAAGGACCCGTTGAATGCCCATGAAAACGACCGATCAAATCGCCCTCGCCGCCGGGCTACTCGCCCTCGGCGCGACCCTCGCCGCGCCGGTTCGGGCGGAGTTGAGCGCCGAGCCGCCCCCCGCGGCGGCGCCGGCCATCGATTTCCCGAAGATCGACAAGGAGATGGTGAAGACCAACTTCTTCGATTACCTGGACTTCGCGCTGCAGTTCGCGCCGGCCGGCCCCGAGGAAGAAGCGATCCGCGCCAAGCTCGCCAGCATCGGCATCGGCCCCGGCAAGAAGTTCAACTTCAAGGACCTTTCGCTTGAGCACAAGGCCGTCATCCTGCTGGCGATGAAGGAAGGCGACAGCAAGGTCGAAAAATACCTGGAGGCCGGGCAGAAGGACATCAATGGCTGGAAGGTCGGCTCACTGTTCGGTGACCGCGCTTTCTACAAGGGTGACTGGCTGAAGCGGGCCGCCGCTGCCAAGGGCGGCATCTACGGCAACGATGCCGTCGAAGCCATGTATCCCCTCACCAAGACGCTGGCCAACGGTGACGTGCTCGACGGCAGCAAGCACAACTACACGCTGACCTTCGCCAAGGATCAGTTCCCGCCGGTCAACGCCTTCTGGTCGGTAACGATGTACGACGGCAAGACCCAGTTCCTGATCAAGAACCCGATCAACCGCTACCTGATCAACTCGCCGATGCTGCCCGGCATGAAGAAGAACGCCGATGGTTCGCTGACCCTTTACATCCAGAAGGACTCGCCGGGCAAGGACGAGGAATCCAACTGGCTGCCGGCTCCAAACGGCCCGATCTATCTGGTCATGCGCCTCTACTGGCCGAAGGCGGAACCACCCTCGATTCTGCCACCTGGAGAGGGTACCTGGCAGCCACCCGCTATCCAGCAAGTGAATTGATGAATTCCATTTTGACTGAGGCGACACTCCCAGACCGGTCCAGACTTATTTCCCGTTGAGTCGTCGCTCAAGCAACGATTCAATTTCCTCACTCCACCTTTTAAAGGAGGTACCCTGATGACTGTTCGCAAGACTGCCCTGTTGCTTCTCCTGTCGGCCGCCATGCCAGCTTTCGCCCAGCAGCCCTCGCAACTGGACAAGGAAGTCGAGGCGCTTCGAGCCTATTGCAAATCCGATATCGAACGGCTCTGCCCGAATGTGCCGCCGGGTGGTGGCAAGATCAAGGAGTGCCTGATGGCGCAAAAGGAACAGATATCAGTCGGTTGCGCCCAAGCCTTGCAGAAGTTGAAGCAATAGCTTGGTAACCACCAGCGGGGGCGGGCTTTCACGGGGAGAGCCAGCCTCTTGGACCAAAGCCGGAGGGAGTACGATGATCCGAAAGAAACCATTGCGGGCCGGACTGTGGGTGACGGTTGTCGGTGTACTGGCGTCGGGCGGCGCGGCATCGGCCGCCGGCGTGGACATGTACGACGGACAGTGGCATTACAGCCTCACGCCGTATGCCTGGTTCCCGAACATCTACCAGACGTTCCAGGTCAACACCCCGCTGGGCGGGGGTAAAACCGTTGAGGTTGAGGTTAAGCCGGGTAGCTATCTCAGCGATCTGGACTTCGCTCTAATGGGTATCTTTGAGGCCCGTAAAGGGGACTGGGCGCTGGCGATGGATCTGGTCTACAACGATTTCAGCAGCGAGCGAGGGAAAATCAAAACCGTGCAGGGACCCGCGGGTAACGAATCGTTGCCGATTGACGTGAACGTGAACGCGGATATCAAGGCACTGATCTGGGAGGGCATTGGCAGTTACACCGCGGCGCGGAGCGCTGCCGGGACGCTGGATGTTTTCGGCGGCGTCCGTTACCTGGGCCTAAAAACCTCCACGGATTTAAGCTTCTCCGGGCCAGACGGGATCATCGGACGTTCGGGCAGTACCTCCGACAAGATCAACGTGTGGGATGGGATTGTCGGCGTACGCGGCGCGGTGGCCCTCGGCGAGGGTGGCGATTGGTTCCTGCCGTATTATCTTGATATCGGCGCGGGTAATTACTCCAACTGGACTTGGCAAGGATGGGCGGGACTTGGCTATCGCTTCGACTGGGGCGATCTCGTGCTGGTGTATCGCAATCTCTCCTATTCGACGAGCGGCGACAAGACCATCGAGGATATGCGCATGGGTGGTCCCGCGCTGGGCGTCACCTTCCGCTGGTAAAGCTCAAGTCAACGTTCATGCGCCGTGCAACCTCGATCATCGACGCACCGCTCACCGTTCCACTGCTCCCGCGCCGTGGATTTGCTCTGGATCCTGATCCTTGGCGCTGGTCGGTTTTTTCGCCGTCTCTGGCGGCAGCGACAGTACGTTTGGGTTTCGTCCGCTTTTAACCATGGAATCTTGAATCATGCGCCGATTGTTCTTTCCCAGCCTGGCATCGCTCACACTCCTTGCCGCCTGTGCGACTAGCCCCGATATCAGCGAACAGGCACCCACGCCGGCGGCGTATGCCGGGTTTCTGAGTCATCCCGACCGGCTCCAGCCCGTGCCCAACGACCATGGCGCCTACCGCTGGAGTGAGTCCGACGCCAAGCTGGCCCAATACAACCAGATTTTGCTCGAACGCATCCAGGTTCAACTGGCCAGCGACGCCGCGTACAAGGCCATCGATCCGACCGAACTGAAGGCACTGACCGATTACTTTCACCAGTCCATCGTGAAAGCGCTCGGCAATGCTTACCCGGTTGTGACCCAGCCTGGGCCAGGCGTGCTGCGGGTGCGAATTACCATCGTCGATCTGGTGCCAACCAAACCGGAGATGAGCGTGGTCACGCTGGTGGTGCCCTACGCCACGGTCGCCGATGTGGCCTCGGGAGCGGCGGCGGGTGGACCAGTCGGGTCCGCGCCTTATCTAGGCCGCACTGGCATCGCCGCGCAATTCATCGACAGCAAAACCAGCCAGGTGATCGCCGAGTACGCCGATACCCAGGTCGGCCGAAAATATGTGGTCGATACCTCGAAAGGCGTCGGCAACGCCATCACCACGGGCTTTTCGGATTACGCCAAGGCTTATTCGACCTGGGCCTACGCCAAGCAGGCGTTCGATGGCTGGGCGCAGCAATTCCGGACACGGCTGGACCAGATCCATGGTCAATAGAGTTTCGCGAAACCATGATATGAGAACATGAGCTTCGCCATGGCAAGGCTCTTTTCGGAGACGTAGTGATGCAAGCGAGAACACCATTCTGGGCCAGCACGACCTGGTTTGTGATCATGATGTGCGCGGTTGTCCCAGCGCTTGCCGGGATGAGCGCCGAGGAACTAGCGAAACTCTCGCAAAATCCAGTCGGCAATCTGATCAGCGTGCCGTTCCAGAACAACACCAATCTCAATTTCGGGCCAGAGAAGGGTACGCAAAATATCCTTAACATCCAGCCGGTGATCCCGATCTCGGTGAACGACGACTGGAACATCATCACACGGACCATTCTGCCCATCATTTCCATGCCGTCGCTCTATCCAGGCGACGACCGCACCAATGGCATCGGCGATGTACAGTTCACGGCGTTTTTGTCTCCGGCCAATCCGGGCGAGTGGATCTGGGGCGCCGGGGCGATCGCTCAGTTGCCCACCAACAGCAATGAGGAACTGGGCAACGACAACTGGGGACTGGGACCTTCATTCGTGGTGCTCCACCTCGGCAAGGGCGACCCTTGGGTGTACGGCGTGCTGGTCAACAATGTCTGGTCGCTCACCAGTGACAAACAGGGCGGCGCGTACAACAACGGCCTGATCCAGCCCTTCTTAAACTACAACTTCAAGGGGGGACTTTATCTCACCAGCGCGCCGATCCTCACCGTCGACTGGAAAGCCGACAGCAACCAGCGATGGACCGTGCCCCTGGGCGGCGGCGTCGGCAAGATTTTTCACCTCGGTAAACTGCCGATCAACACGCAGTTATCGGCCTACTACAACGTGGTCGCGCCGGATGACGGCGCTAACTGGCAGATCCGCGCGCAAGTGCAGTTGATGTTTCCCAAGTAGCGATGGATCGAACCGGGACGACAAGTATCATGAGACAATGTATCTGGTAACCCGAACCATGATCCGCTCGCTTCAGCGATCTTCTCCGTTCGTCACATTATGGTCTTTTATCTTCCTCCTCTTGGTCGGGGGCGTGGTTTTGTTCGCCCCTTGGGCGCACTCCGATACCGAACCGATGGAATCCCTGCCCGTGGCGCTGCCAGCTTCTCATCCGCCAGTGGCGCAAGCCAACGGCGGTTACGTCGGCGCGCAAAGCTGTGCTGAGTGCCATTCGGCTGAATATCGGAACTGGCAAAGTTCACAACACGCGAAGGCGATGCAACCCGCCACCGAGCAAACCGTGCTCGGCGACTTCAACAAAGTGTCCTTCACCCATGCCGGCATTGCCTCCAGTTTCTTCCGCCGCGACGGCAAATTCATGGTCCGCACCGACGGGTCGGACGGGCAATTGCAGGATTATGAAATCGCCTACACTTTCGGCGTGTACCCCTTGCAGCAATATCTGATCGGCTTCCCCGACGGCCGCTATCAGGCGCTGGGCATCGCCTGGGACAGTCGGCCCAAGGAGCAAGGTGGGCAACGCTGGTTTCACCTTTATCCCGATCAGAACCTTACCTATCGGGACCCGTTGCACTGGACCGGCTATCAGCAAAACTGGAACTACATGTGCGCCGAGTGCCATTCCACCAACCTGCGCAAGAATTACGACGCCAAGCTGAAGCAATTTCACACCACCTGGTCCGAAATCAACGTCTCTTGCGAAGCCTGCCACGGTCCCGGCGCCGATCACCTCGCCTGGGCCAGGAAGGAAGGGGACTGGCAAAAGCTGAGCCGCACCAAAGGGCTGGCCATTGACCTCGACGAACGGCGCGGCCTGCGGTTTCAGTTGCGCGCACTGGCCATGAAAGGGTTGGAACTGGCGACCACCAGTCTAAATCCGCAACTTGGCGTGCTGTTGAATGCCCAGCCAGCCACCGGCGGCGTTCAGCCTAGCATGCCACCAACCGCCAGCCGCGAGTTGGAGCTGTGCGCCCGCTGTCATTCCCGGCGTGGGCAACTCTGGGAAGATTATGCGTTCGGTAAACCGTTGCTGGATACTCACCGACTGGCCCTGCTGACGCCTGATCTTTACTACCCCGACGGACAGATGAAGGACGAAGTGTTCAATCACGGTTCCTTCCTGCAAAGCAAGATGTGGGCGAAAGGAGTGAGTTGCGGCGACTGCCACGACCCGCATGGCGGCCAGTTGCGCGCGCCGGGCAGCAAGGTTTGCTTGCAATGCCATCTGGCGGCTAAGTACGAATCGCCGCGCCACCATTTTCACCCGGCCGATTCCAAGGGCGCGGATTGCGTGGCCTGCCACGCGCCCACCACGACCTACATGGTGGTGGACCCCCGCCACGACCACAGTTTTCGCATTCCCCGTCCGGATTTGACGGTGAAGCTGGGAGTTCCCAACGCCTGCACGCGTTGCCACCAGGACAAATCCGCGCAGTGGGCAGCGGAGCAGGTTCGGCGGTGGTATGACCATCCCCCAGCCGGCCATCAGCAGTTCGCCGAAGCACTGTACGCCGGTCAGACCGATGCCGCCGGCGCAAGAGAGTTACTGCGGGCGTTACTGAAGAAGCCGGACCAGCCAGCCATCGCCCGCGCCACCGGAGCGGCACTGCTGGGCGAGCGGCTTGATCCCGCCGGGTTCGAAACCCTGCGCCCCTTGCTGACCGATCCCGATCCATTGTTGCGAAGCGCGGCGACGCGGGGGCTGGAAGGGTTGCCACCGGAACTGAAGGTGCAATACTTGCTACCGTTGCTCGACGATCCAGTGCGACAGGTACGGATCGACGCGGCGCGGGGGTTGGCCGCCGTGCCGAGGGAAATGCTCACCGAAAACCAGCGGGGGGCGATCCAACGAGGCGTCGACGAATATATCGCCGCCGAAATGACCAATGCCGACCGCCCGGAGTCGTATCTCAACATTGGCTTGATCCATGTTGATCGGGGCCAATTCGATCAGGCCGAAGCGGCTTACCGCGCCGCCTTGGATTTGCAACCAGCCTTCACCCAGGCGGCGGTCAATCTCGCCGACTTGTATCGGCTCCAAGGACGGGACGGAGAGGGTGAACAGACCTTGCGCCAAGCGCTGGCCCGCGATTCCCACCATGCCGCCGCGCACCATGCGCTGGGGTTGTTACTGATCCGCCAGCGCAGAGTGTCCGAGGCCCTGACCGCGCTGGCGGAAGCCGCCCGGCTGGATGGTGACAACCCCCGTTACGGCTATGTTTACGCAGTAGCGCTGAACGGGACCGGTCAGGGCGGACTAGCCATCCAGGCGCTGGAAGCGGTGCTGGCGAAATATCCCAACGACCGCGATACACTGATGGCGCTGGTGGCGTTTCAGCGCGATGCTGGAAACCTAGATGCGGCGCGCGACCATGTCCAGCGTCTGGCGGCGCTGGAGCCAGACAATCCTGAGGTGCGGGCGCTGCTGCGACAGGTAGGTGTGAAGACGCCCTGACCGGACTGGTAACGAAAGCGACTTGGAGGACGTCGAATCGAACCCTCCCGATCCATTGCAACCCGGAGTTGGTCATGGCCCATCGCAGCAATGTCAGCCTCGGGTTTCATTCCCCGACCGTTGTTTGGCAATAGGCGGTCAATCCCGTTGTTCACGTTGTACTATGGAGAAATCCGATGATGCAAAGCGTTCGCAAAATAACTGGCGGTATTCTGCTGGCCACGTCATTGCTGTTGAGCAGCTTGGCGGTGGCGGCGGACATCGACAAACCGGTCGGCAAGGTCGCGATTGCCGAAAGACAATTCGGGCTGGTTCTGGGCGGCAGCACCGGCGGCGGAACGCTGACGTTCAAGGGCAAGAAATATCCGTTCAAGATCAGGGGTCTGAGCGCCGGCCTCAATGTGGGCATCTCGAGAATGAGTGCGGTCGGCGAAGTGTACGCCCTACAGGATGTATCGAAATTCCCCGGCACCTACACCCAACTGGGAGCGAGCGTGGCCGTGGGCGGTGGCGTGGGCGGCCTGCGCTTGCAGAACGAGAATGGCGTGATCATGAACTTGCGCTCGCGGACCAAGGGGTTGAACCTCAACCTTGGAAATGTGACTGGTCTTACGGTCACGATGAAATAAAAGTAACCGTTCACTCCCCTCGCCCGCTTGCGGGAGAGGGGTTGGGGGTGAGGGCCGCAGTTTCAAAGGCTTACCCTCTCACCCTAGCCCTCTCCCCCTTGACAAGGGGAAAGGGGACTGAATGATTATAAATAAAATACGTTTTCGCATAGCCTCTCGCGGGCTGATTTGTTGAAAAAGCCCACTCACCCCTGCCCTTCCCCCTGTGCGGAGGAAGGGCTTTTTTTCGTCGTCACTCAGCCCTGAGTCAACCATCCGTCAAAGGCCGCGTTCGCCACGCGGCTGGCGTGGTTCCCGACCAGCGCCGGAACGCCCGAGTAAATGCGCTGGGATCACTGTAATCGAGGGTTGCCGCGATCTGGCAGATGGACATGCCTGTGTTTTCCAACAACTGGCGTGCGATTTCGTAGCGGACCTCATCCACCAATGCCTGGAAGGTAACGCCTCGCTCCTCCAGGCGCCGGTTCAGAGTGCGGCGGTGTATCGAAAAAAGCTGTGCGACCTGAGCCAGGGAGGTTCGGCGGGTGACCAATAGAATCCGCAAGACGCGGCGCAACTGACCGGTCAGGTTGTCGCCGTTCAGATCTTCAAGCGCGGCGATTCGCTGTTCGATCTGGCGGCGCGATTTGGGATCGGCGTCCGGCAGGGGGTGCTTGAGCCACGTTGCCGGAAAGATCAGCGCGGTCTGCTCCCGGTCGAAGCGGAGTGGAGCCTGAAAGAAACGGCGATACGGCCCAACATCGCTCGGCCGGCGGTGGGAGAACAGCACCTCGGTCGGCAGCCAGGCCGGGCCGCACAGCGCTCGCAGGATATTGAAGGTAATGGCAATGGCGCCATCGTAAATCTGATCGGCGCCTTCCACGCCCCCCTGGTAAATCGCGTAGCACAGCGTCGCCATGCCCTGTTCGACCGACAACACGGGCACTGCCCCCTGGTCGTGCAAATGCAGGTTTAAAACCAGGCCGCGCAGCGCCGAACCGACATCCGGCAAGTGCTGGAGCAATTGGCCAACAAGGCCCAGGCAAGCCGGCCCCATCCGCTGCCCGATCAGTAGGCCGAAGTGGGGACATCGCGTCTCCGCCGCGCACCGTTTCAGTAACCGACCCATGGTAGCGAAGGAGATGATGTTCTCGGGATCGTCGAACAGAGCTGGCTCAAGATCGAGGCTGGCCATGATTTCCATCGGGTCGACGCCGAATTCCCGCAGCACCCGGGGAGTCGCGACAAGCGGACCCATCCGTAGCCAGCCTTCGCTGACGGGATGCGTCTGGATTGAATGGACGGTGCTCCCGTCCCCGGTTAATCGGCCGCGATTGCTCATCCCGGATGATTAACGACAAAGGTGTCGCACCTTGTCAAGCATGTAGATCATTTTTATGAGAACCTCAAAAGTTATCAAAAATTGAGGGATCGGAACCGGAAAAGTCGCCGCGCCGTTCCTCCGTCCTGTTACCCTATGAACTCAGCCCACATACCGAGGATCGAAAAATGTTGAAAATGCAACGAGCTTGTCGCTTGTTCGCGCGGGTCGCGCCATTCCGCGCCTTCATGGCGTTGTCGCTGATGGTTGCCTTGGGTCTCGGCTTACAGGCTTGTTCGACGGCGCCCATGTCCCCTTATCAGGCCGACGAGCAGCGCGCCGACATTCGCGCCATGGCGAATGAAACCATCGCGCAGCTTTACCAGCAATATCCCGCCGCGCGCCGCCAGATCCAACAGGCGGCCGGTTACGCTGTCTTCAGCAACTTTGGTTTCAAGGTGCTCTTCATGGGCAGCGCGACCGGCGAAGGACTCGCCGTCAGCCGCGCCACCCGGCGGGAGACCTTCATGCGGATGGTCGAGTTGCAACCTGGCTATGGCTTTGGGGTTCAGCGGTTTCGACTGGTGTTTGTCTTCGAGACGCCACAAGCTTTTGACCAGTTCGTGTACTCGGGCTGGGAATTCGGCGGCAACGTGATGGCCTCGGCGCAGACTTCCACCCAGAACATGGGCAACCAGTTGGGCGTGTCGGTCTCGCCGGGCGTGCTGATGTACCAGCTTAGCGAGCAGGGCGCCATCGTCGGGATCAGCATCACCGGCGCCAAGTACTATCCAGACTCGAATTTGAACTAGCGCTGCCTGATTCGCCAGTGTTCGGCTGAAGAACCTTGATTGATGTTCCGCGCCGCTCCGTTCAAACCCCGGATGGCGACACCCTCGCGGGCACGGGACGCCAGTTCCGGGGTTTTCCGCTTCTCGGTCGCCTACTTTCTGGTCGCGCTGGTGCTGCTGTATGTCACGGCACCATTCGTGCAGAGTGTCCGGAATGGAATCCTGATCGAGGCGGTGCTGGTGACGCTGGTGCTGTTGTCCGCGGTGCTGGCCGTGAGTGGTCGACGAAGGACGCTGTGGTGGGCGATTGGATTCGCCGTGCCGACGCTGGTGGAGAAGTGGGTAAATTATTGGCGACCCGATCTGCTGCCGCCCCAGGTTTCCCTGGGGGCGGGCTTGGTGTTCATCGGATTTATCGTGCTGCGTCTGCTGGATTTTATCCTCCGGGCGCCTCGGGTCAATGCCGAGATCCTGTGTGCTGGCGTCGCCACCTATCTGCTGCTGGGCTTGCTCTGGGCCTTTGCGTATCTGTTGGTGGAACGGCTGGTTCCCGACTCCTTCGCCTTCACGTTCGGATCCACCGCCAGCCGTTCGTTGGAGGGTTTCAATAGCCTGTACTTCAGCATTACCACGCTCGCCACATCGGGTTATGGCGACATCGTTCCGGTATCGGGCCTGGCGCGGATGCTGGCGATGACCGAATCCATGGTCGGCCTGTTCTATGTGACCCTGCTGATCGCCCGGTTGGTCGCGCTCTATTCGTCTCAGGGCCCTTCCGACGATGCGAGCGAGCCGTTGGTGTTGAGTGATCATCGACTTGCAGCGGACGCGGACGGTCCGAAGCCACGGTCGGAATCGCAACAAATTCTCGATTCAACCACCTCCGCCGGAAAAGATTGATGGAAACAGCAACCGCAAGCTGGATAATGGGCACGATTATTTAGGTTGCCCGCCCTCGGCGGGACTCTCACCGCGCCGGTTTGAACCGAGCCGAACGCCGGGCGTTGCACCTATAATAGGTACGGGTGCTCATCGGAGGTTTCCTCGCCATGCTGGGTGTCTTTCTCGACCGCGACTCGCTGGATTGCGGCGATCTTGATTTCGGCGATCTTGATCGCGTGTTGCCGAACTGGCGCCATTACCCCGCCACCGCGCCCGCCGAGGTGGCCGGACGAATCGAACCCGCCGAGGTGGTGATCAGCAACAAGGTCGTTTTGGACGCCACCACGATCCAGCGGGCGCCGCGTCTGCGGCTGATTGTCATCGCCGCCACCGGCGTCAATAACGTGGATCTGGACGCGGCGGCGGCGCGGGGCATCACTGTCTGCAATTGCCGGGGCTATGGCACGTCGGCGGTAGTCCAACACGTATTCGCGCTGCTGCTGGCCCTATGCACCCGCTGGCCGGAGTACCAACGAGCGGCGCGCGATGGCCGCTGGCAACGGGCTGGCCAGTTCTGCCTGCTGGATTTCCCCATCCACGAATTGGCCGACAAGACCTTGGGCATCGTCGGTTATGGCGAACTGGGCCGGGGCGTGGCGCGCGTGGCCGAGGCGTTCGGGATGCGGGTGCTGGTCGCCCAACGGCCCGGCACGGTGGAGACCTTAGCGGATCGGACGCCGCTGCCGGCGTTGTTGCCGCAGGTGGACGTGCTCAGCCTGCATTGCCCGCTGACGCCGGCGACCCGTGGCCTGATCGGCGCCTGGGAGTTGGCGTTGATGCGGCGCGACGCCATCCTGATCAACACCGCCCGGGGCGGACTGGTGGACGAAGCCTTACTGGCCGACGCGTTGCGCCGGGGCGCGCTGGGCGGGGCGGGCGTGGATGTGTTGAGCCTGGAGCCGCCGGTGCACGGCAATCCGCTGCTGGCGCCCGATATCCCCAATCTGATCGTCACCCCGCACTGTGCCTGGGGCAGCCGCGAATCGCGCCAGCGCCTGGTCGGGCAACTGGCGGAGAATATCGCGGGGTTTCTGGCCGGGATGTCGGTGCGGGTGGTGGGTTGACGCCTACGGCAAGTGCGGCCGTTCCAGGTATTCGTGTGACTGCATCTCCTGCAAGCGGCTGACAGTGCGCTGAAACTCGAACCTCAGCTTCTCGCCGGTGTAAAGCTCCAGCACCGGCGCGGCGGCGGACAGGATCAGCTTGACACCCCTGTCGTAAAATTCGTCCACCAGATTGACGAAGCGTCGCGCCTGATTTTCCATCTGCCAGTCCATCGCCGGCACGTTGGAAATCAGCACGGTGTGATAGCAACGGGCGATTTCGATATAGTCGGCGGTGCCGCGCGGCCCGTCGCAGATTGCCCGGAAATTGAACCAGACGATGCCATCCGCCTCGCGCAGGGTGGGGATGAATCGGCCCTCGATTTCCACGTCGCCGCCGCGATGGCCCGGCTCCGGCGCGATGTGGGTAAAGGCGTCCGCCAAAATCTGGTCGGCCCGCTCGTCCAACGGATAGTGATAGATTTCGGCCTTTTCCAGATAGCGCAACCGGTAGTCCACGCCGCCGTCCACGCTCAGCACGTCCAGATGTTGCTTGAGCAACTCGATGGCGGGCAGGAATCGGGCCCGTTGCAGACCGTCCTTGTACAGGCCGTCCGGTTCGATGTTGGAGGTGGTGATCAGGGTGACGCCGCGGGCGAACAGTTCCTTCAGCAGACCGTACAACAGCATGGCGTCGGTGATGTCGGACACGAAGAATTCATCCAGGCAGATCACCCGCGCCTTTTCGGCAAAGTGACGGGCGACCACCCGCAGCGGTTCCTGCTGGTGATGCAGTTGCTTCAATTCGGCGTGCACCGACCGCATGAAACTGTGGAAGTGGATGCGCTGCTTGCGCTCCAGCGGCAAGGCGTCGAAGAAGGTATCCACCAGATAGGTCTTGCCGCGTCCCACGCCGCCCCACAGATACAACCCGCGCACGGCGGGACCCCGAGTCGTGGCGGAGGGTGGGTCGCGTCCGACCAGACGGGTGAACAGTCCTGGCTTCTTGCTGGGGGCTGACTCGGGCTGGATCAGTAGTTGTTCGTAAATTTTTTGCAAATGCTGGATGGCGCGTTCCTGGGCGGGATCGTGCCGGAAACCTTCCCGTTGCAAGTCGCGACGATAGCGTTCGTAAGGCATGGCGGAACTCGACGGCGTGGAATGCTAATGGCTGGGCAGGAACAACGGCCGCCCGCGCGGATGGGGTGGGGGCGGTAGATACCCCGCCCAGTCGCGGGTGGGATCGCCGAAGGCGAAGAAATCCGGATTGATCAACACCGGCCGGGCGTTGTAGCGCAGCGGCCGCAGTTGGGTATCGGTCAGATAGCCGCCCGCTTCCTCCAACAGGATCTGGGCGGCGGCGGTATCCCATTCGCCGGTGGGGCCGAAACGTGGGTAAAGATCGGCGCGGCCCTCGGCGATCAGGCAGGACTTCAGGGCGCAACCGAGGGCGATATGCCGGTGCGGACCGAGCAGGCTGAGATAATCCTGCAAGCGCCGGGTACGATACGAACCCTGACTGCTAACCACGCGCACCGGGTAATGGCAGACCCGCGCGACCCGGATGCGCTGGGGCGCCTCGCTGGCGGGTTGCCTGAAGGCGCCACCGCCGCGCCAGGCGTAGTAGCAGGTTCCATCGACCGGCGGCAGAATCAGCCCCAGCACTGCCTCGTGGCGGTGAATCAGGGCGATGTTGATGGAAAACTGGTCGCTGCGCTGGATAAACTCGCGGGTGCCATCGAGCGGGTCCACCAGCCACAGCCATTCCCAGTGGCTGCGCTCGGCGAAACCGACATCGGCCGCTTCCTCGGACAGGATCGGGATGCCGGGCGTCAATTGCGCCAGGCCCCGCAGGATGCAGCCGTGAGCGGCCAGGTCGGCCTCGGTGACCGGACTTTGGTCGGCTTTTTCGGTCACACTGAAACCGTTGGCGTAAACATCCAGAATACGATGCCCCGCTTCCCGGGCGATGGCCTGAACCGGCTCCATCAGGGCGGCTAGGGCGTTGTCGGGAATGGTGAGCATGACGCGAAAAACCTCAAGGATCGATGGATAAGCGAATACGGCGCGATCTGCTTTAATTCTACAACAATCCAACCCCACACCGTTTATGTGGTGGAGTTTCCGACCATGACCCCGCGGTTGCCCTGGCCGCTGATTCGCACCGTCCTGCTCGACATGGACGGGACCTTGCTGGATTTGCGGTTCGACAATCAGTTCTGGCGAGAATTGGTGCCGGCGCGTTACGCCCAGCGCCACGGCCTGCCGCTCGCCCAGGCTCGCGCCGAGGTGGCGGCTCGCACCCGGGCGGTGGAAGGCACGCTGGCCTGGTATTGCCTGGATTACTGGACCCGGGAACTGGCGCTGGACATCGTCACCCTCAAGCGCGAAATCGAGCATCTGATCGCGGTGCATCCGCATGTGCTGGAATTTCTGGACGCGCTGCGTGCCGCCGACAAGCGGGTCGTGCTGGTCACCAACGCGCATCGCCACAGCCTGGCCCTGAAGATGGAGAAAACCCGGCTGGCCGGTCATTTCGACGCCATTGTCTGCGCCCACGATCTTGGCCTGGTCAAGGAGCAGCCGGAATTCTGGCCACGGCTGCGCGAGCGGGAGCTGTTCGATCCCGCCACGACCCTGCTGGTGGATGATCATCTGGCTATTCTGCGCGCGGCGCGGACCTACGGAATCGCGCATCTGGTCTCGGTGTTGCGGCCGGATTCCGCCGATCCGCCCAAGCCGCCGGGCGAATTCCCGGCGATTCACGACTTTTCCGAGTTGTTGCCCGTGAGCGAATGCGCTTGAACTGGGATGACGTGAGGTAACGAAGTCATGCAGGAACTTCAGCCTGGACAGAACCGTCCCCTCGGCGGCGGGCGCGTGAAAATCGGCGTGGCGGGCGAGCCACGCGAGGATTTCGTCGCCCGGACCCAGATCGGCGCGGTGTTGCTGGCCGCCGATGGGCGGGCGCGGGATCTCGCCGACCTGATCAGCGCCGACCAGCCGCGCTCCCGCGACGGCGCGGTGGCGTTCGCCGATCCAATGGGCGGGTTCGAGATCGATCTGGACGCCGTGCCAGCGCCGGTCGCCCGCATCGCCCTGGTGCTGACGGTCCGGCCGGGGACGCCGCCGGGCACCACCTTCGGGGTATTCGCCACGATTCGCGCCTGGGTGACGGACGCCGCCGACGCCTCGTTGCTGGTGTTTCCGCTGCCACCGACCGGTCGCGGCGAAACCGCGATGATCCTGGCGGAACTGTACCGGCACCAGGGGCAATGGAAATTCCGAGCGGTGGGGCAGGGGTTCGCGGCGGGCCTGGCGGCGCTGGCGGCGCATTTCGGCCTGCCGGCACCGGAGCCGCCCGTCGCGGGTCCAGGTGCGCGGGGCGGAGCAGGGCCGGCCGGGGAAACCACCTTCAGCGGCACCGGGTTTTGCATCCATTCGGATGGCTATGTGCTGACCAATCACCACGTCATCGAGGGCGCGCGGGAAATTTGGGCCCGTTCGCCGCGCCAGCGGTGCGGTCTGGAACCAGTGTTCGCCGATCCGACCAACGATCTAGCGCTGTTGCGGGCCGCCGCGCCCCTGGCCGGCGTGGCGGTGTTTCGCGACGGGCCGCAGGCGCGATTGGGTGAAGCCGTGATGGTGGTGGGCTATCCGTTGGGCGGGTTACTCGGGTCGGGGCCGCAGGTGACCACGGGCAACGTCAGCTCGTTGATCGGTCTAGGCGACGACACCCGTTCCCTGCAATTCACCGCGCCAACCCAGTCCGGCAACAGCGGTGGTCCATTGCTGGATGGCGATGGAGCGGTGGTGGGGGTGGTCAGTTCGAAGCTGAATGTGGTCCGCGTCCATGAGATGACCGGGGATATTCCGCAAAACGTCAATTTCGCCATCAAGGCGGCACTGGCGCGTGGTTTCCTTGAAGCGGCCGGAGTGGATTATCAGAGTCGGTTGCCGGGCGCCGCCCGCGCCACCGCCGACATCGCCGCCGAGGCTCGCGATTTCGTGGTGAAGATCGAGTGCCGGGGGTAAGTGGGCGCCATGACCCACGAGAGCAAGTGAATTGATACCCGTGAAGTTTTCCCCGTCGCGCGCTCGGCGGCTCAAGGCGCGGCGTTGCCTGGACGCGCTTCCCTCACCGGCAAACGGCCACTGCCTCTCCGGTGAAGCTGGGGGTTTCCTGGATTCAACCCCTATAGCGTCCCATGCCATTTATGGAATTTCCAAATACCGGAAGTACCCAACATGTTGATGTCAAAAACGCTGAAGGCGGAAGGTCTGTTGTTGCTGGCGGCGGTGATCTGGGGTTTCGCCTTCGTCGCCCAGCGGGTCGGGATGGACCATGTCGGCCCGTTCACCTACAACGGCGTCCGCTTCGTCCTGGGCGCGCTGTCGTTGCTGCCCTTGCTGTGGCTGGGTCGGCGTTCCGCCGCGCCCATCGCGCCCGGCGGCTGGCGGCCGATCCTGGGCGGCGGTCTGCTGGCCGGCCTGATCCTGTTCGCCGGCGCCTCGCTGCAGCAGGTCGGCATCGTCCACACCACCGCCGGCAAGGCCGGTTTCATCACCGGCTTGTACGTGGTGATCGTCCCAGTGCTCGGCTTGCTCTGGGGGCATCGCACCCCCTGGAGTACCTGGGCCGGCGCGGCGCTGGCGGTGACTGGTCTCTATTTGCTGACCCTGACCGACGACCTGATCCTGGCCAAGGGCGATGGTCTGGTGTTGCTCGGCGCCTTGTTCTGGGCATGCCATGTGCTGGTGATCGGCTGGCTGTCGGGACGACGTGTCGAACCGGTGCTGCTGGCCTGCCTGCAATTCGTCGTCTGCGCCGTGCTGAGCCTGGCGGTGGCGGTGGTGACCGAATCGATCACCCTGGCGGGGCTGTGGGGCGGGGCGATGCCGATTCTCTACGGCGGCCTGCTGTCGGTGGGGGTGGCCTACACCCTGCAAGTGGTGGCCCAGCGCGACGCCCCGCCGGCTCACGCCGCGATCATTCTCAGCCTGGAAACCGTGTTCGCGGCCCTGGGTGGCTGGCTGCTGCTGAACGAAATCCTGTCCGGCCGTGGCTTGCTGGGCTGCGCGCTGATGTTCGCCGGGATGTTGCTGTCGCAACTCGGTTTGGGCAAGGCGGCGCCCTCGCCGACCGAGCCGGCGGCGCTTCCCGATCCGGCGCTGGTCGCCGACAAACGGCCCTAACGCGGTTCCCGCCCGGTATCGGTTCCTTTCGCCGGCTGGGCCGCCTCGCCGGACGCCGGCGCGGGTTCGTCGGACGCTTCCGGCTCGTCGCCCTGTCGCGCTTCGTGCCAGCACTGATAGCACAGCCGCAGGCCGTCTTGGCTGAAGATGCTGGCGGGCGGGCCGAACCGACCGCACAACTCGCAAACCAGATAGCTGCTGACCATGACCGCCTCCTTGTTCGTGTTGCCCCGTGAGAACGCCATGAACCTGCCCGCCGGCTGTGAACCCCGCTGTCCCGGCTGCACCCATCGCATGTTAGACGCCGCCGCCAGCGAAGCGCAAAAAATGGACTGGCTGCGGCGGACGCTCGCACCCTGGGCGGATCGGTTGTCTCCGATGCGGACGGTTGCGGGCGCGGCGCGCTGGGGCTATCGGGGCAAGGTTTGCCTGTCGGCGGTCTGGAGTGAGGCGGAGGGCTGGAATTTCGGTCTGTGGCGGCGCGACGAATTGATTCCGATTCCCGACTGTCCCGTTCACACCGGCTTGGTGCGGGCCATGGTTCACTGGTTGCGGGGGGCGCTGCCGCCAGGAACGCTATTTCCGCTGGCTTTTTACGTTCAAGCCGGGGCGCAGGCGACTTTGATTCTGAAGACTCCTCGGGTTCCCAACCTGGACTGGCTGGACGGGGAACGGCAGGCGAAACTGGCGGATATCGGGTTGGAGGGATTCTGGCTGCACTTGCACCCCGCCGCCGGGCGGCGGCTGTTCGCCCGCAATGGCTGGACCCTGCGGTGGGGTCAACCGCGCTCGTGGGATGCGTTCGGACTGGAATACGGACCGACCGCTTTTCAGCAATTGATTCCCGCGTTGTACCGCGAGGCGCTGGACGTGGCGGAGGCTTTTCTCGCGCCGGAATCGGGCGACAGCCTAGCCGATCTTTATTGCGGCATCGGGGCCAGTTTGGCGCGCTGGACCCGGCGCGGGGCGCGAACGCTCGGCGTGGAACTGGGCGGCGAGGCGGTGGCGTGCGCCGGGCTGAACGCTCCGACCGCGACCGTGTTGCGGGGCAAGTGCGCGGATCGGATTCCGCAACTGCGGGTATGGACCCCCACCACGGGAACCCGATTGCTGTACCTCAATCCGCCGCGCACTGGTTTGGAGCCGGCGGTGCTGACCTGGACGACCAACGAGTACCGACCCGAGCGGTTGGTCTATCTATCGTGCAGTGCCGGGACGCTGAGTCGTGATCTCCGGGAATTGACCGAGGCCGGTTATACGGTGGAGCGGCTGATTCCCTACGATTTCTTTCCCCAGACCCACCATGTCGAAACCTTGGCGCTGCTGGGGTGTGGGGCGTATGGTTACCGAGCAACCGAATCTGACCGAGCGGACTGTGGACACTCCCTACGATGATTGGCGAGGTCGTCCATGACGCTGCCGGCGGTCAATTTGAAGGTGGGCGATAGATCGTGTCCCGCGCTGCTCAAGCCCTTCGCGGTCCAGATGTTACAAGTATTGAGGATATGGTATCGACCCGTACCTTCGTAAAACTGGGCGTCTCCATAAATGCCTGGCGCGATGGAAACGATTTGGCCGGCTTCATCGTGAAACAGGCTGTTCGAAATGAACGTCATCAATGAGGCAAGCTCGGCTTCGGAAACGCAAGTGTCCATTATCTGGCTGCGCGGAAATGACTCGTGGGGGGAGTTGGGAACGGCAACGATGTGAATAATGGCTCCCGTGGACCAGAACATGGCTTGCAGCGTAAGGCCCGTCGTGATCTCCTTGGCTTGGTAAAAGCCCTTGTCGCCCCAACCGATCTCGTAATAGGCGGGATGGCCGAACCGTTCGGCCAGGGCGGGAATGCTTTGGTGCAGATCGAAAGCAGGAACGACCAGCCCCGTATGCCATCCATGGCTCACGACATGGATTCGATGCGCCGGCGGGGTATCCGTCGCTTGCGGCTGAACGGCGTAAGGTACGCCTGAACAGGCATATAGCAAGGTCAACGTCAAAAACAGCGCAAGGGGTTTAATCATTCAACAAATGAATTTCACGCCGTTTCAAATTGAAACGAGTGTGCAAACCATCTCCATGGTTCCAGCAATCGCCAGATACCGGTTCATGGAAATTCGTGTCTTCAATCGTCGCCGCTTTCGTCCAGCAACCGACGAATAATCACCCCCGCCACCATCATCCCGAACAGGGCCGGCAGATAGGAAATCGTGCCGTTCACCGCCCGGGGTCGACCGGGCGTCTCGCCGCCGACTGGCTGATGCGGCAAGGGCGAACGGCGCGGCTCGTCGCTGTAGACCACGGGATAGTTAAGCGGTGAACCCAATTCCCGCAGCTTCCGCCGCAACTCGCGGGCCAACGGGCAGACCTGGGTCTGATTCAGCCGCGCCACCCGCACCCGGCTCACGTCCAGACAATTTCCCGCGCCCAGCGCCGAGATCACCGGTACGCCACGGCGATGACAGGCCGCCACCAGCGCCGCTTTGCAGGCGATGCTGTCGATACAGTCGGCGACATGGTCGTAGGGCGCGGCGGCAACCAGCGTTTCCGCCGCGTCCTGCTGGAGAAAATCGCCGATCAGGGTCAATTCGACGGCGGGATCGATGTCGCGCAGGCGCTCGGCCATGACTTCGACCTTGGGCCGGCCCAGCGTCGAATGCAACGCCAGCAGTTGCCGGTTGAGGTTGGAGGGCGACACTACATCGTGATCTAGCAGAGTCAGCCGACCGATGCCAGCCCGGCCCAACGCCTCGGCGGCGTAACCGCCCACGCCACCCAGCCCGGCCACGAGCACATGCGCTGCCCGCAACCGAGTCAAGCCCTCGGTCCCGATCAAAATTTCAGTGCGGGCTTGGGGATATGGCATCGGGTAGCTTGAACAAGCGGCGGGCATTCTCGGTCGTGGCGGCGGCGATCTCCGCTGGGTCGACACCGCGCAGTTCGGCGACGCAGGCCAGCACTTCCACTAGATACGCCGGTTCGTTGCGCGCGCCGGGATGGCCGTTCGGCGGCTGATCGGGGGAGTCGGTTTCCAGCAGAAACCCGTCCAGCGGCAGAACCTTCATCAGACCGTGCAGTCGGTTCGCCCGGGGATAGGTCAGCGGCCCACCGAAGCTGAGCAAAATTCCCAGGTCCAGCAGCCGCCGGGCCTGATCCTCGCTGCCGGAGAAGCTGTGCACCATGCCGCGTACGCCGGCGAATCGCCGCACCAGCTTGATCACCTGATCCACCGCGTAGCGGGCATGGATGACAACCGGCAGGTCATGGCGGCGGGCCAGGCGCAACTGGCCGGCGAAGTACTCCGCCTGGAGATCGGGGTCGAGATCCGGCAGATAGCCATCCAGCCCGCACTCGCCGATGGCGGTCGGCCGTTCCCGCGTCAGCCAGTCGGCCAGTTGGTCAAGATGCTCCGGGCGGTGCTCGGCCAGATAGGCGGGATGCAAGCCATAGCAGGGATACAGTCCCGGATAGCTGGCCGCGACCGCCTTGAGCTTTGGCCAGAGCCGAGCGCTGACCGCTGCCAGCACCTGCCCCTCCACACCGGCGGCCCAGGCCCGCCGATAGGTGGCATCGCGGTCAGCGTCGAAACTGGCATCGTCGAAATGGGTGTGACTGTCGATCAGCGCGAGCATTGGAGCCAACGTCAGGCGATCACGATCTGGACGTTGGCCGCGCGACCAAACACCGACGAGGGCGTGATGCCGAACATGTTGCGAAACGCCCGGCTGAAGTGGGAGGAGTCGGCGAACCCCGCGCCCAGCGCCGCGTCGGTGAGGGTGTCACCCTTGGCGACCAACGCCGCCACCACCCGCATCCGATGCCACTGCCGAAAGCGCCGGATCGGCACACCCACCTCTTCCTTGAACAGATGCACCAGCCGGGTCGGCGACAGATTTACGTACTCGGCCAGCTCGATCATCGAGTAGCTGTGTGTCAAATCTTCCTTCATCAACCGAATCACCCGCTGAATCCGATGATCCAGCGGGTGCTGACGCTCCCCGGAAGCGGGCGATGGGATCAGGCGGTTGAGCAACTCGTGCGTCGTGGCGGCGTCGGGTTGGCGTTCCCAAATCTCACCCAGCGCCGCCAGCGCCTCGGCTTCGTGCGCGAGGCGGTACAGGCATTGCCACTCGCCATCAAGCATGGCGTCCTGGATCACCAGATAGTCGGGGCTTTCCGGCTCGATGAGCAGGATCGCCATGATCGCGCCGCCAATCTGAAGTTCATTGAGACAACCGGGTGGAACCAGCACGCTCCGACACTCTTGCCAAACATTGCCTTCGCTCTCTAAAAATCGGAACGATTTATCGATGCCCAGGCAGAGCGCCGCCGACCCGAGCCGGTGTTCGGAAATATCCGGCAGGCGGCCGATAAAAAGACCGCGATTTTGCCAAACATACAACCTGTTCAAGGTCTTGCCCTTCTGGTGGTAGAACGGGGCCGGAGCGCGGACGGGGCAAGCCGGGTTGGGGCAATCTCCCGACGCGATTCCAGTCAAGAACGGTCATGAAAGTGTAATGCGCTCGCGCGGTGCTAGCCAGTTTCAACAAGTCGCTGCCATTTTCGACAAGCCCACCTTCCACGAAGTGATTAGGCTTGGCCATCCGCGACTTCCGTCGCCCCGCGAGCAACCGTCCGGCCCGGCGCCGGACCCTGAGGATTGGGAGCCATGTACGACACCATCATCGTGGGCGCGGGTTCGGCCGGCTGCGTGCTGGCCAACCGGCTGTCCGCCGACCCGAACCGCAAGGTTTGTCTTTTGGAGGCGGGTCCCGAGGATACCAGCCCGTGGATTCATATCCCGGTCGGCATCTTCTTCATGATGCGCAGCAAGACGCTGAACTGGCGCTATCAAACCGAGCCACAGCCACATCTATACAACCGCCGGCTGTTCTGGCCGCGCGGCAAGACTCTGGGCGGCAGCAGCTCCAGCAACGCCATGGTCTACACCCGCGGCCATCGCTGGGATTACGACCATTGGGCGGAACTGGGCAACCGGGGCTGGAGCTACGCGGATCTGCTGCCGTTGTTCAAGCAGGCGCAGAATCAGGAACGCGGCCCGTCGGAATATCACGGCGTCGGCGGGCCGCTCAATGTCGCCGACCCGCGCCAGCGCGGCGAGATCAGCGCAGTGTTCGTCCGCGCCGCCGGCGAGGTCGGTTATCCGCTCAGCGACGATTTCAACGGCGCCGAACAGGAAGGGGTCGGGTTCTACCAGTTGACCCAGAAGGACGGCCAGCGGTGTAGCAGCGCCCGGGCCTATCTGCATCCGGCGCGCGTGCGCCCGAACCTGACCGTGATCACCCGCGCCCTGGCCAGCCGAGTGCTGTTCGAGGGTCGGCGGGCAATCGGCGTGGCCTATCGCGACCGGGACGGTCGGACGGTGGAACTGAAGGCGCGGCGGGAAGTCGTCCTGTCCGGTGGGGCGATCAACTCGCCGCAACTGTTGTTGCTGTCCGGGGTTGGGCCGCGCGCCGAGTTGGCCAAACACGGGATTCCCCTGGTGCACGACTTGCCGGGGGTCGGCCGGAACTTGCAGGATCATCTGGACGTGATCGTCGCCCACCGCGAACGCCGGCGGGCCTCCTACGGCTTCGCGCTGCCGTTCCTGCCCCGCCTGATTCAGGGGATCGTCGACTACCACCGCCACCGACACGGCTTCCTGACCAGCAACTTGGCCGAGGCCGGCGGCTTCGTCAAATCCGACCCCGCGTTGCCGCTGCCCAATTTGCAATACCACCTGACCGCGACCATTCTCGACGATCACGGCCGGCGTCTCTGGCACGGTTACGGCTATTCGCTGCATGTCTGCGACCTACGGCCCAAGAGTCGCGGCCATCTGAGCCTGAAAAGCGCCGATCCGTCGGCTCCGCCGTTGCTCCAGCCCAATTATCTTGACCATCCGGACGATCTGGAAACCCTGCTAGCCGGGGTGAAAACCTGCCGACGCATTCTGGCGGCGCCGGCGTTCGACGGTTATCGCGGCGAGGAGCTGTTCCCCGGCGCGGTGGCGCAAAGCGATGACGAGCTACGGGAGTTCATTCGCCGCCGGGCCGAAACCATTTATCACCCGGTCGGCACCTGCAAGATGGGCCACGATCCCATGGCGGTGGTGGACGATCAACTGCGGGTGCATGGTCTGACGGGGTTGCGAGTCGCGGACGCTTCGATCATGCCGACCCTGGTGGGCGGCAACACCAACGCGCCGACCATTGTCATCGGCGAGAAAGCGTCCAATATGATTCTGGCCGCGCCGGATTGAGCGGGTTTTAGAGCGAGGCGCCGTCTGGGGCGAGGTTCCCACGCCGGGACGCGGGAACCTGACCATGGACGCTACCCCGCCCAAGCGGCAACGTAGGTTGGTTGAAAAGCGCCTTTCGGCCAGGCCATGGCGCCAATCGTCCGCGACCGAAACCATTGGCGGGTTGGCCAGCCTACCCGCTCAGGCCAGCAGCTTGCCACACTGGGTGGCGATAAACTCCACGGCTTCGTCCACGTCAGCCAATGGCATTTCGTAACCATCGGGCAGATAGCCGTACATGCCCCGTTTGACGCGATTGTTGCCGGCGTAAAAGAGCCGGATGATCAACTGGGCATGAGGCTGATTCGGGCCAGCGTGGAAATCAATGATGATCTTGTCGCTGAAGATCCAGAAATGATTCACCCGAGGATGGGTTTCAATCTGGGGCTTGAGCTTGCGCACTTGCGCTTTGACCGTCTCGAAATCCCGCTCCAGCGCGATGGACCCGTCGTCCTGGCGGACCTGGGTTTGCGCCTGTTGGGCACGGAACTTGTCAACTGCTTGATTGAATACCTTACTGATGTCCTTAGCCATATTTTCCTCCCGCCACCTGATTTCGGCTCTATTTTGGCACGGGTCCCTTAATTTGCAATCGGGTCGGCGGCGCCGTCGCTCGCGACGGCGCGCGCCGCGCGGTATTTCACAAAACCAAGGGTGCGAGCGCGATGTTCTTGAACTATGCTGAAATCTCCCTGATCTTTCATATAAGGAATTGGTTCATGCACATCCCACAAAATTTACTTGATGGCAGTATTTGCCCGGTGACCGCTGTCGTCAGTGGTCTGTGTCTGGCGGGCGCGGCGTTGGCGGCGCATCGGTCGGCGGAAAAACCGCGGCCATTGCGCTTCGCGGCGATCACCGCTTTCATCTTCGCCGCCCAAATGATGAATTTCCCGATCAGCGGCGGCACCTCGGGTCACCTGCTCGGTGGTATCCTGGCCAGCGCGCTGTTGGGCATACCGTTTGGCGTGCTGGCGCTGGCGCTGGTGGTGACGATCCAGGCGCTGGTGTTCGCCGACGGCGGCCTGACCGTGCTCGGGGCCAACGTGTTGAACATGGCGGTGCTGGGCGCTGGTCTGGGCGGCTTGCTGCGACTGGAATTGTTGAAGAGACTACCCGCCAGTGGAAGTCGAGTTTGGATCGCCACCGGCCTGGCCAGTTGGATCTCGGTGATGCTGGCGGCCTTGGCCTGCGCGATTGAGCTGGCGCTGGCCGGCGTGCTGCCGCTGGCACAGGTCGTACCGGCGATGCTGGGCGTTCACGCGCTGATCGGGGTGGGCGAGGCGCTGATCGCCTGCGCGGCGTTGGCGCTGTTCAAGCAACCGGCGACGGTCGGCGCGGTCTCCGCTTCCCGCGACTTTGCCGTACCTGCCCTGGCGGCCCTGCTGATCGCGTTGTGCCTGAGCCCGTTCGCCTCGCCGTTGCCGGATGGTTTGGAGGCGGTCATGGCGCACTACCAAGTGCTGCACGAGGCCGCGCCGCTGTTCGTGACTCCTCTGGCGGACTATCAGGTCGCCGGCATCGCCGCCGAAGGGTTGTCCACCGGTTTGGCCGGATTGATCGGCGTTGCATTGACCTTCCTGACCGCCTGGGCACTAGCCTTGCCCTTGACCCGCGCCCGCGCCCGCGCGGCTTGACCTCAAGGCTGTTCTTCACAGCCTATAACTAAGTTACCTCCCCGGCCAGTCCAGCGCCTTGTGGAATGGCCGGTCGTTCATGGGGGTTGCCTTTCTACTGTCTTGGGCAGGTCACCAATTATCTATCGAACGCAAAGATCCGCTTCCAGTCGTTTTTCATGCTGATGACGACTCAGCCCTGTTGCTTCGCTTCGGCCATGAGCGCGTCGCTGAATGTGCCGATTCTCGACTCCGCGCCGTAGGCCCATTCGCGCTCGGCGTCATCGTGATGCACCAGCATCATCAGCCGCGCGCCGCCGTCGGCTTGCGTCCACGCCAGCATCTGTTGGTCGCCGTCCGAGTTGCCGAACGCGGCGTCAGGATGGGCGTGCTGGTGAGGTAGAAGCCGTCCGGGAAGTTGTAGTTGACGAAGGGCCTGGATCAGGCCGTTGTTGTACGAGCCGCCTCGGGTCGGTTGGAGCGAGCATCATGCGTTGCCCAGCATGAAGGCGCGCAGGCCCGAAAGCGCAAACTGAATACCCATCGCGATCACAATCAAGCCCATGAAACGGGTCGCGGTATCTCGGACAAAGCCACCGCCGTTTGAGAAACCGCCCCCGCAGGCAACGAGCAGGAGCACCATCCCCATGACCAGCACCGCCACGACGATGGCCATCAGCGCGGTGACCGGAAATTCGAGCGGGCCATGGGCGGCGGCCAAGGTGATAACCCCAGTCATCGTGCCGGGACTGGCGGCAAAGAGAATCAGTGGGGTGAGCGACCTTTTGTCTGTTGTGCCGTTATGGCTTGAGGGTTTGTCCAGGGTTGGGTTGCCACTCAACATGGAAAATCCGATCCAGGACAACACGCCGCCGCCGGCTAGGGAAAAGGCATTCAAGGACACGCCGAACAGGTGCAGAACTTGGGTTCCGAAGAGTGCCGCTAGCACGAGAATGACCAGTACCACCAACACCGCCTTTGCCGCGTCGGTAAGCTGGGTATTGCGGGATTGTCCGCCTTCGATGCTCGCGAATAGGGTTCCACACATCAGTGGATTCACCAGCGAAAGCACGGTGACAATCGCTTGCAAGTGTTGCTGTATCAGTGAGTTCAAAATCCGCCTCACGTGTTGAAAGCGTATTGAAGCAAAGTCAGCTTCATCGCTTCGTCTCAAGGTGCGTTGCCTTCCGTGGCTCGCTTCGTCCCACCTATTTAGCGTTAGGGCTCGAACGCGAAAATCCGCTTCCAGTCGTTCTTCATGCTGATGATCGTCCAGCCCTGCTGCTTCGCCTCGTCGTATAGCGCCTGGGCACCATCCGCTTCCGGCGGCGGGTTATCGGCCGCCATGACCGGCGACCCAGCCAAGTCGAACAAAGCCGCGATCAAGGCAACTACAAGAAAGCATTTTATTGCTATCCATATCCACGTCAGGAACACCACCCGCGATCCAACACTCAGTTGATCTGCTCATCCTTCCAGTACTTGATGCCTTGCACACTGCCTTTGACCATCAGGCCAGTCTTTGTAAGCTGATAGATCGTGATTCCCTGTGGCGATTCGATCTCGCCGACCTCGCTGCCCCTACCTTCCGCAGTGGCGGTCGCCGCTGTTTCGCCGCCAAAGGTCCAGCCTTTATCGAGAAACTCTTTTAGGACGGCTCGCTTCTTAAAAATCAATACCGTGCGAGTGTCTTCGAAACCAATACCGAGCCCCCCAGCCACCGCGCCCATTCTCATGTAGGTGTCGCGACCGTTCAGGTTGTCGCGTACCACACCCCGGCCACCGCTGCCACCGACAAACAGGATATGCACGCCCGCCGCGCCGAACACACCATAACCCGCCGCGCTGCGCACTTGCGTCCTGGCACGGGGAGCCTCCTTGTAGAGCTGGTCCAGCGTTTCGTTGCGCATTTTTCGCAGCGCGTCCCGCACCGCAGCTACGTCTTCGGCTACACCGACGGCAGGCGTGCCAAGCAGGCAGCAGGCAAAACCCAGGGCAGCCAGCAATTGATCAATGCGTTGCATCACTCTTCTCCTCTGAAATCATTCGCCGACCGAAGTGTTCGGTCAGCACCGGTCCCAGAATCGCAGTCAGCACCATCAGCACGATCACGGCATTGAGCACCGACTCGGTGATCAGCCGGTCACCTTCGGCGTTCACTGCATCGTAGGCCGCTATCGCCGCTGCCAGCGTTGCCGCCACCTGTGGCAACGACAAGGACCACATGGTTAGGGTCGCTGGCCAATCGTAACCGTAGAACCAACGCGTTGCTGTGGCAGCCAGAAACTTGCCAACAAACAAAGCAGTAGCAATCGCAACGACGAACCAGAGGCTATTCAGCAGAGTTGCCCCAAATACCGGTAGGTTGAGACGGACACCGATGGCTAGGAAAAACAGGGGAACAAATAGACCTTCACCTATCGTGATCACCTTATCGCGAACTGGCGAACGTTCGAGCAGACGGTTGACGGCGATGCCAGCGAGGAAAGCGCCGACGATGTCCTCAAGATCGATGAAATGCGCGCCTGCAGCCGCGGCCATCACGATGAGGAAAGTAAAGACAAACAGTGCCTGTTCATTCTTGTGATAATGGCGAAAATAAGCGCGCCCGAGCAGCGGTAGTCCCTGCAAGATGATGACCGCAAACACGGCCAACTCGGCTAACTGGGTACCGAGACCCAGCAGCGAAAAGCCTCCTTTGTGAATCGAGATACAGACGGCGAGGACGAGCAGCGAAGCGATGTCGGTGAAGATCGTTGCGCCCACTGTCACCGCCACCGGCTCACTCTTGCCAAGACCCAATTTATTGATGATCGGAAAACCTAATAGCGTGTGCGACGCGATTAGCGATCCGATCAGCAAGGCTGCGACCCATCCAAAACCGAAGGACAGCGCAACGAGGATGCCGCCAAGTAGCGGTAAGGCAAAGGTTATGGCGCCAAACCCCATCGATCGTTGCCGGGTCGCGTTGAAGACCTGCATGTCGATTTCGAGCCCCGCGATAAACATCAGAAAAACCCGGCCAACGCTCGCGAACAGCTCAACAGCCGGTGCGTCTGGCGGGACGATGGCAGAGGCGTAGGGACCCACCAGCACACCGCCGAGCAACAGTCCCACCACCCCCGGTAGCCGCAGCCGCTCGAACAGCGGCGGTAGCAGCAGAACCAGAAACAAAACCAGGGTGAATTTCTCGAACGGGGAAGCATGATGACGAAAGTACGCGACCACTACTCCTGGGTGCCACATGCTAACTAGAGCAACGACCGTTCCGATCATGGTCGCAATGAGGAGCCAATGCCGGCTAAGAGAAGGCCACAAGCCTTGCGGAAGTCGAGAAGTAGTGTTCACCATGGCGCCTAGACTCTCCTACGCGCAAACGACCCTTTTCAAATAGCACTGTTTGCGCAGTAACGGCAGCGGCAAAACCAACCCACTTAGAACGTTCCAACAATACGCTACGTTAGCACTTGGAGCGGTTGGCGAGAAAGGTTTTGTCCTTCTCCAAATCAGTTTAGGAACTGCATGTTAAAGCCAAAGAAGATTTGCCACTGCGGTTGCCCTAGTTCATCGTCTGCAACGGAAAACTGAGGTTCTACAAAAACATTATAAACGGTTTTGCCCTTTTTTATGACTTGGCCAATACCGACACCCAGCGACACGCTGTAAGCGTTGGTTTTCAGGTTATATGCCCAGATTGGTGCGGTGCGAAGGTAGGTGCCACCGCCTAGCTGATAAAAGGCAAATGGCTGCAATGCCAAGATATTCACGTCTTCTCTATTATCGTCACCGGCAAAACTCGCCTGCCAAGTCAGCAGGTAGCCGTATTGAAACCGAGGTGAACTTGCGTTAAACAACACATTTGCAAAACCAGACGACCACTTCCCACTGCCCGGTTCATCCTTACTCGCAGTAGGTGCCGTAATTCGGAATGTCAACGTAGTTGAGCTATAGAGATGGAGAAAAAATCAGATGACCAACTCACGCGTGGAAGGAACGTCATTTAAAGAGATGAGGGTTTCACGAATCAGCCACTCTACGTATTTGCGCAACGACTCTTTTCGTTGATATCCGCGCATAAGTTAATCAAATAGAATGCCAAAGACACATCATATATAGGAACCGCCAGTTGCGTTATAACTGGCGGTTCCTACCTCGTACGTAATGAGATTACTCCATCGTGACCGTAATACCACTGGAGGATCCCACATTCAGTTGCAGCCCTTTGGTTCGCGACTCCAGACGCATGATCACGCCATTTTCATTTTTGAGTCGCAACCCACCTACGCCGCCACCTAACGTAATACTTACGTCCAGCCTGGTATAGGTGCCGGGGAATTTCGAGATATCCTCCAAGTCATACACTTCACCAGAGGCACTCATCTTTGAAATACCCACGTTGGCGCCCGCAGTTATGCCGCTAACCTTGAAAGGATATTGTTTGCCATGAAACGCTAGCGTGCCGCCGCCACGAGTTCCGCCCAGAATGAGGGCGAATTGCGTCTCGTCAATCGAGACGGTTCCTGACGGCTTCTTGGCGTCCGCCGCCAGTGCCAGCCCTCCTGCCAGAAGCGTAGCGGCTAACACGACGAAACCGGTCGTCTTGCGAATATTTTTCATCATCCTAAATTGCTCCTTATAGTTAAAGTGGACACAAAATTCTAGATCCAATAGAACAAAGGCATCCGCTAAGCGGATGTGGATGCAAGCGAAATCTTGCCGACGATGTCGGTCTGGGGAACGAGCGTCGGTGTACAGGCGGACGTAGTGCCGAAATCAGCGTCTTATGGCTCAAAGGCAAAGATCCGCTTCCAGTCGTTCTTCATGCTGATAACGACCCAGCCCTGCTGCTTCGCTTCGGCCATGAGCGCGTCGCTGAACGTGCCGATCTTCGA
>JAVMKH010000238.1:0-8695 GCA_031732935.1 Candidatus Contendibacter sp. | reverse complement strand
GTTTTTCGGTCAGGGTGGTCTTGCCGGCGTCGGGGTGGGAGATGATGGCGAAGGTGCGTCGCCGATTGAGTTCGTCGAGGAAGGTGGTCATTACAGGCTGGGTGATAGGTTAGGTTGGACTGTGATGGGATTTTAATTCTACTTTGCCAGAACACCTGTCACTAGTCGTTAAGTCGTTGTTTGCGATAGACGGAATCGATGGTGGCCTGACGTTTGCGGTGGCGGACTTTCATCTGGCGCAAAATCTCCTCCAAAGTCGTATCCGGCCGGGGTAAGAATATGGTTCAACAAGGCGCGGATATCCCGACCGCTCAACAACGGCCGGCTCTGCCGAAGCGTTACTGAAGCCTCGTCGATCTCTCGGCGCATGATCAGGCGTATTGGCAAAAGCCACCATCTCCCGCGCCAACGATTCCGGGCAGGCCGATTCGTCCTTGAATTCCAGCAAGTGGCTCTCGTCCGGGTCGATCAACTCAACCAATCGATCGGGAGCCATTGCGGAAAAACGCCCCTTCAATGGTCTGATGGGGTCAGGATGGCCAGCACCCGCCGCTGGTCCGGCTCAGGCCCGCCGCGTCCCGATGATCGCTTACCGCGTCGAAGCCGCGTTCCCGCAACAGCGCCGGAACTGCCTCGCCCTGATCGTAACCGTGTTCCAGCAGCACCCAGCCGCCCGGTTTCAGATGATTCGGAGCTTGGGCGACGATAGCGCGCAGGGCGGACAATCCATCGTCGCCCGCCACCAGCGCCGCCGGTGGTTCGAATCGCAATTCGCCTTGTCGCCAGCGGGGATCGGCGGCCGCGACATACGGCGGGTTGGCGACGATCAGGTCGAACCGTTCGTTATCCAGCGGCGCGCACCAGTCGCCTTCGCGAAATTCCACGTTGCGAATCTCCAGCCGCTGGGCGTTGCGTCGGGCGACCACCAACGCCGCCGGACTTCGATCGATGGCGACGATCCGCGCCATCGGCTGCTCCACCGCCAGCGCCAGGGCAATCGCGCCGCTGCCCGTCCCAAGGTCGGCGACGGTCACCGGCCGGTCCTTCGGCAATCGCGCCAGCGCCAGCTCCACTAACAGCTCGGTTTCCGGGCGGGGGATCAGCGTGTCCGGGGTGACTTCCAGGTCCAGCGACCAGAACTCCCGTCGACCGAGGATGTAGGCCACGGGTTCGCCCGCGCGCCGGCGGTCCAGCCAGGCGGCAAAACGAGCGGCCTGTTCCAGTGTTGGCGTCCGTTCCGGCCAGGCGTGCAAATAACCTCGCGGCTGTTCCAGCGCCGCCGCCAGCAGGATTTCGGCGTCGAGGCGTGGACTGGCGCTGATTTCGATCAGGCGCCGGGTGGCGTGGGCAAGCAGTTCGCGGAGGGCGGCGGCGCTCACTCGGCCAGGGCCGCCAACTGGTCGGCCTGATATTCCTGGATCAGCGGGTCGATGATGGGATCGAGATTCCCGGCCAGGATGTCGCCGAGCTTGTAGAGCGTGAGGTTAATGCGGTGATCGGTCACCCGTCCCTGCGGAAAGTTGTAGGTGCGGATGCGTTCGGAGCGGTCGCCGCTGCCCACCAGCAGTTTCCGGGTCTGGGCTTGGGCGGTTTGCTGCCGCTCCCGTTCCCCCGCTAGCAGTTTCGCTTGCAGCAGGGACATTGCCCGCGCCCGGTTTTTGTGCTGGGAGCGTTCGTCCTGACATTCCACCACGATGCCGCTGGGCAGATGAGTGATGCGGATGGCCGAGTCGGTCTTGTTGACGTGTTGACCGCCGGCTCCGGAAGCGCGATAGGTATCGATGCGCAAGTCGCTGGGATTGATCTCGATCTGTTCCACTTCCGCCAGTTCCGGCAGGATCGCCACAGTGGCGGCCGAGGTATGGATGCGGCCCTGCGCCTCGGTGACCGGCACTCGCTGCACCCGGTGCGCCCCGGATTCGAATTTCAGCCGCGAATACGCGCCCTGACCGATGACGCGGGTGATCACTTCCTTATAACCGCCGTGCTCGCCGGGACTTTCGCTGAGGATTTCCCACTGCCAGCCGCGCAACTCGGCATAGCGGCCATACATGCGCAACAGATCGCCGGCGAACAGCGCCGCCTCGTCGCCGCCGGTGCCGGCGCGGATTTCCAGGAACACATTGCCGGCGTCATGCGGGTCGCGCGGCAACAGCAAGAGTTGCAGCCCCCGTTCCTGCTCGGCGCGGCGGGCTTCGGCTTGCGACACTTCGTCCTGGGCCAGGGCGCGCAAATCGGGGTCGCTGTCCCGGCTCATCTCGCGGGCGGCGTCCAGATCGTCCAGCACCCGGCGATAGGCCAAAAACCCGAGCGCCACCGGCTCCAGTTGCGCGTATTCCACCGACAGGGCGCGGAAGCGGTCGCTGTCGCCGATGATTTCAGGTTCGGCCAGGAGCGCGCCGACCTCCTCGCGCCGAGAGGCCAGTTGCTCCAACTTGACCAGCATGGAGGGATTCATCGGCGGGAATTTTCGCCGTTCAGGCGGTATAGATTATTGATCAGATTCAACATTTCGGCGTCGCCTTGGGCAGCGGCCTCGCGCAGGCCGGCGCAGGGCGAATGAATGAGCTTGTTGGTCAACAGGTTAGCCAGAAGATCCAGCACTTCGGCGGGATTCTTGCCTTGGGCCAGTTGGCGCCGGGCACGGGCCAGTGCCTCGTCGCGAATCGCCTCGGCCTGCTGGCGCAGGGCAAGGATGCTAGCGACGCTGTCCTGGGCGCGCAACCAGCCCATGAAGTGCTCGGCCTGATGATCGATGATCTCCTCGGCCTGCTCGGCGGCGGCTTTTCGGGAACGCAGGTTCTCCTGGATGATGTCCTTGAGATCGTCCACCGTGTACAGGTACACGTCGTCCAGGCCGGCGACCGCCGGGTCGATATCGCGCGGCACCGCCAGATCCACCATGAACATCGGTCGGCGACGACGCTGTTTCAGGCAGGATTGGACCCGCGCCGCGTCCAGCATCAGACCGGGGCTGGCGGTGGCGGCGATCACCATGTCGGCCTCGCCCAGGTGGGCAGGGATTTCGTCCAAGGCGATGGCGTAACCACCGAACGGCGCGACCAGGGCGTGCGCCCGCTCCAAGGTGCGATTGGCGACGATCAGCCGGCCCACGCCGTTTTCATGCAGGTGGCGGGCGACCAGTTCGATGGTGTCGCCGGCCCCGATCAGCAACGCGGCGCGCTTGGGCAGATCGGCGAAAATCTGCTTGGCCAAACCCACCGCCGCGAACGCCACCGACACCGGGCTGGCGCCGATGCGGGTGTCGGTGCGCACCTGCTTGGCCACCGCGAAGGTATGCTGGAACAACCGCTCCAGCCGGGTGCCCAGGGTTCCGGCGCCGTTGGCGGTTTGATAGGCGGCCTTGACCTGACCGAGAATCTGCGGCTCGCCTAGCACCAGCGAGTCCAGTCCGGAGGCAACCCGCAGAATATGGCGCACTGCTTGCCGGTCAGCATACCGGTACAGATAGGGTTGTAAATCCACCGTCGGCAATAGGTGATAATCACCCAGCCATTCCACCACCTGGCCACCATCCCGGTCGTTCAGGCCACAATACAATTCGGTGCGGTTGCAGGTCGACAGAATGGCCGCTTCGTGGGCGCCGCCACGGTCGAGCAAATCTCGCAGGGCCGTCCCCACCCGGTCGGGCGCGAACGCCACCCGTTCGCGCACGCCGACGGGAGCGGTCCGGTGATTGAGGCCAAGAGCCAGAAGCAGCATGGAGCGTGGTCGGATAAGGCCGGAAAATTAAACTCATTCTGCGGGATAAAACCGGCGAATGGCAAGGTCATACCGCCATTGGATTATACTGTGAACGGGCAATGGTTCCGCGGGCCCGACCGCTCGCGCCGCGCGACGAAAACCGACGCCTCGATCCTTGCTCTCCTTATCGTTGCGCGCGGCTTTTCCAGCCGCCGGACCCTGACGCACGCTGGCAATGAATAGACTTTTGAAGGCATTGGGTTTTAGTGGCCTGTTGTTGAGCGGTTGCGCCACCGTGGTGGACGCGCAGGCGCCGGTCGAGTTGGAGTTTCCGATCCGGTCCGTCATGCGGCCCAGCCCCCGCGCCGAGTTGATGTACGAGGTGCTGGCGGCGGAACTGGCCGGCAAGCGCGACCAGTTGGACATGGCGCTGGACCATTACCGCAAGCTGGCAGTCACCAGCGACGATTCCCAGGTGGCCGAACGGGCGACGATGCTGGCGCTGTTGATGAAGGACAACGCCGCCGTCCTGGAATTGGCGCGCCGCTGGCACGCCCTGGCCCCGGCCAGCGACCCGGCCCGTCAGGCGCTGGCGCTGGCGCTGCTGCGCAACGACCGGGTGGACGAGGCCGCTCCTTACCTGGAATCGGTGCGGCAGGCCGCCGGCAAGAAGGACCAGCAGCAGGGCTTCGCCACCGTGGCCTCGCTCCTCAGTCAGGTGGACGACAAGCAAGCGGCCCTGCGGGTGATGCGGCGGTTCGGCGACCGTTATCCACGTTCGGCGTTCGCCCAGTATTACCAGGCGATGCTGGCCGCCGCCGCCGGCGATCGGGCGCTGGCGCTGGCCAGTCTGGACCGAGCGCTGGCAGCCGATCCCAAGCTGGTTCTGGCCTATCTATTGCGCACCCGCCTGCTGATGGACCAGGGTGATCGTACCGCGGCATTGGCGGGACTGGCCAAGGCGGTCGCCATCCTGCCGCGCGACCGCAATCTGCGCATGAATTACGCCCGTCTGCTGGTGGACGCTGGGCAACTGGACAAGGCCCGCCGCGAATTCGCTACCCTTCTCAACCAGAATCCCAAGGACACCGATTCCATCTACGCCCTGGGGGTGTTGGCGGCTGAAACCCGTCAGTTCGACCTTGCCGAGAGTTATTTTCTGGAACTGATCAAGCGCAATATCCGGCTGGCGGATACCTATTTTGAACTGGGCCGGATCGAGGAACAGCGCGGCAATTACGCCAAGGCCAACGAGTGGTACAGCCGGGTGTCCGGCGAGGAGCGCTACCTGACCGCCCAGTTGCGTAAGGGCATCATGCTGGCCAAGGCGGGCGAAACCGTCGCGCTCGCTCAGCATTTCGAAACGCTGCGGCGCGACCAGCCGCAGAACAGCATCACCCTCTACATGGCCGAGGCCGAGGCGTTGCGCGAGGCCAACCGCTATCAGGAAGCGTTTGATACCTTGGAGCGGGGGTTGAAGGTGCATCCCAACGACAAGGAGTTGCTCTATGCGCGGGCGCTGGCGGCCGAGAAGCTGGACCGGCTGGATGTGCTGGAGCAGGACCTGCGCGCCATCCTCGCCGCCGACCCCAAGAACGGTCAAGCCCTCAATGCCTTGGGCTACACCCTGGCCGACCGCACCACTCGTTATCCGGAGGCGCTAGGCTATATCGAGCAGGCGCTGGCGCTGTTACCCGACGATGCCGCCGTGCTCGATAGCATGGGCTGGGTGCAATATCGACTGGGTGACCATGCCAAGGCACTGGAGTATCTGCGCCGGGCCTATCAGGCCAATCCCGACGCCGAGATCGCCGCGCATCTGATCGAGGTGCTGTGGGCGGCGGGCCAGCGCGAGGAGGCCAAAAAGATCTGGCGGGACGCGTTGCGGAAAACGCCGGACGATCCACACCTGCTCAAGCTCAAGGAAAAATTGGGCGAGTAGCCATCGTTCGTCCGCCGTGAATCCACGCCCTCCGCTCCGCTTTGCGCTGCTCGCCGCCGCGCTGACCGCGCTACTGTTTGGTTGCGCGACACCCTCCTCAATCCCGTCCACCGCTCAAGGCGCTTGGACTGCTCGGCAAGCCACTCTGGCGCATCTGACCACCTGGCGGGCCGATGGGCGAATTGGCGTCGTCAGCGGTCAGGACGGCTGGCACGCCAGTTTCCAATGGTCACAGCAAGATTCCGGCTATCACATTGATTTGAGCGGTCCGCTCGGCCAGGGGCGAGTCGTCGTCGAAAGCGACGGAGCGTGGGTACGCATTCAGACGCAGGACGGTCGGAACTGGACCGCGCCCGACGCCGACGATCTGCTTGAACAAGCGCTGGGAGTGCGCCTGCCGGTGAATGGCTTGCGCTACTGGGCGCGGGGCTTGCCCGAACCTGGATCGCCACCCGTGCTGCAAACGGACGCCAGCGGTCGCCTGACCCGGTTGGAACAGCAGGGCTGGGTCATCGAGTATCCCGCTTACACTCCAACTTCCAGGCTCAACTTGGATCTGCCCGAGCGCATCATCGCCCGGCGGCAGGATCTGAGCGTCAAGCTGGTCATCGAACAATGGACGCTGTAAACCCCGATCCCGCCGCCTGGCCCGCGCCCGCCAAGCTCAATCTCATGCTGCGCATCGTCGGTCGGCGGCCGGATGGCTATCACCTGCTACAGACCGTGTTTCAGTTCCTAAATCACGGCGACTGGCTGTGGTTTACCCCACGCGCCGATGGCGTCATCGCCCGCGACGGCAAAATTTCCGGCGTGCCGGCGGATGCCGACTTAACCGTGCGCGCCGCTCGCCTGCTGCAAGCAGCCGCTGGCGTTCGCCAGGGCGCGACCATTCGCATCGCCAAGCGTTTGCCGATGGGAGGTGGACTGGGCGGAGGCAGCTCCGACGCCGCCACGACCCTCGTGGCGCTCAACCACCTATGGCGTACCGGATTGACCCTGGCGGAGCTGGCCGAACTGGGTCTGACCTTGGGCGCCGACGTGCCGGTATTCGTCCATGGCCGAGCGGCCTGGGCCGAGGGCGTGGGCGAACGGCTGACGCCAGTGGATTTGGCCGAACCCTGGTTCGTGGTGCTGGTCCCCGCCCACCCCGTCGTCACCGGCGCGGTGTTCGCCGACCCGGATTTGACAAGAAATTCCCCGCCCATCACAATTACCGACTTCGTGGCGGGCGTGGGTGGCAACGATTGCGAGGCGGTGGTTTACCGCCGCTATCCCGAAGTGGCCACCGCCGCGAGGTGGCTGGCGCAATTCGGCCCGGCGCGGCTGACGGGGACCGGCGCATGCGTGTTTGCCGCCTTCCCGGACGCTTCCGGCGCCGAGCGGGTGCTGGCCCAGTTGCCCACCGGCTGGTCCGGTTTCGGGGCGCGCGGTCGTAACCGCTCGCCGCTGCATGAATATCTGACCGGGCGGTAAACCGCATCCGTCTAACACACTTCCAAGTTTCTTGGGCCGTGGCCAAGTGGTAAGGCACCGGATTTTGGTTCCGGCATTCCCAGGTTCGAATCCTGGCGGCCCAGCCATCTTACCCAGCAGCGCCAAGCAGACCGACAGCGGGGGAATGGGTCGTGTATGAAGGTCGCATGATGGTATTCGCGGGCAATGCCCATCCGCGTCTCGCCAACGAAATCGCCAGCCACCTGCAACTGCCCCTCGGCCAAGCCGTCGTCGATCGGTTCAGCGATGGCGAGGTCATGGTCGAACTGATGGAGAACGTCCGCGGCCGCGATGTGTTCATCGTTCAGCCGACCTGCTATCCGACCAACGATAACATCATGGAACTGCTGGTGATTGCCGACGCGCTGCGGCGTTCCTCGGCGGTGCGGGTCACGGCGGTCATTCCCTACTTCGGCTATTCGCGCCAGGATCGCCGCCCTCGTTCGGCGCGGGTACCGATTTCCGCCAAGGTGGTCGCCAACATGATCACCAGCGTCGGGGTAGACCGAGTACTGACGGTGGACTTGCACGCCGACCAGATTCAGGGTTTCTTCGATATTCCGGTGGACAACATCTACGCCACCGCGATCATGCTGAACGACATCCGCGCCCAGAACTTCGGCGAGATGATGGTGGTGTCGCCGGACGTGGGCGGCGTGGTGCGCGCGCGCGCCCTGGCCAAACGGCTCGACGACGCCGACTTGGCGATCATCGACAAGCGTCGGCCCGCACCCAATCAAACCAAGGTCATGCACGTGATCGGTGACGTGGAAGGCCAGCATTGCATCGTGGTGGACGACATGGTGGACACCGCCGGCACGCTCTGTCTGGCCGCCCAGGCGCTGAAGGAGCAGGGCGCCGCCTCGGTGCGCGCCTACTGCACCCACGCCGTGCTGTCCGGGCCGGCGGTACGGAACATCAGCGAGTCGGTGCTGGACGAACTGGTGGTGACCGATACCATTCCGCTGCGACCCGAAGCGGAAGCTTGCCCGACCATTCGCCAGATCGACGTGGCCGGTTTGCTGGCCGAGACCATGCGGCGCATCCATATCGAGGAATCGGTCAGCTCGCTGTTTGCCTGAACGCTGGCGCAAAATCTCTTTTTTGTCAGCGGGAGGGAAGCTTAAGGAGGGCAAGAAGGGTTTTCATGGGATTTTACCGAGCGACGCGCCTGGTCGCGGGCGCGTCGTGTTTTTATTTTCACCGTTTGGAGTTGAAGCCATGAGTGCGATGTTTGAACTGAACGCCGAGCCGCGCGATGATCTAGGGAAAGGTGCGAGCCGCCGCCTGCGCCGCGCCGGCAAGGTGCCCGCCATCCTGTACGGTGGAGGTCGGGAGCCGCGGGCGCTGACACTGGAGCACCTGGAGTTTACCAACCAGTTGCAGAACGAAGCCATTTATTCCCATATCCTGACCCTGAAGCTGGGCGACGAGGTCGAAAGCGCCGTGCTGCGCGACTTGCAGCGCCACCCCTTCAAGCCGACCATCCTGCACGTCGACTTCCTGCGGGTCAGCGCCGACCGCAAGCTGCGGGTCCACGTACCGCTGCATTTC
>JAVMKH010000237.1:0-8735 GCA_031732935.1 Candidatus Contendibacter sp. | reverse complement strand
CGCCTGGGCGAAGCCAACTGCCAGAAAGCGCTGGGCGATCTGGCGCTGCGGCAGGCCGACCTGGCCGCCGCCGACCGGCACTACCAGGCGGCCCTGCCCCTCTACCGCGCCATCCAGGACCGCCTGGGCGAAGCCAACTGCCTGCAAAGTCTGGGGCTGTTGTTGCTGGCCCGTAACGAGCCGGCGGCCGCGTTCGGTCGGTTTCTGGACGTGCTCGCGGCTTTCCAGGAGATTCGGAACGGCCTGGGCGCCCAGGCCGCGTTCGGCTATCTGGCCCGCACCGCGGCCACGGCGGGCCGTGCCGATCAGGCGCTGGCGCTCGCCGAACGGTCGCGGCAAATCGGTCGCACCATCGACGACCGCTTCGGACAGTTGATCAACCTGGAACTGCAAATCTCGTTGCTGGGGAACGCGCAGGACATGGAGGCGGCGCTGGCGGCGGCGCTGCTGCACCAGCAATTGGCGGTGGCCATCCAGGAACAGAACGCAATCAAGCGTTATCGACCCTGGCTGGAACAGGTCCGGCAGAAAAATCCGGCCGAAGTCTGGGAGCAGTTCGAACAGAACGCGGAAGCCATTCTCGCGCGGGCGGTCGCGGCGGCGGAACAGCGGTTGGGCGGGCGCGATCCGCTGGTGTGGGAGGATTCCGGCCCGGCGTCGTGATCGAAAATCACGCTACCCCCCTTTCGCAAAGGGGAGATTGAACGGTTACACAAAGTTTAGTAGCGGCGCCGGTCGAGGGCAGCCGTGGGAAGGGCGAGATACGTCATGGGGATGCGTCGAGCATTATTCGGTGTATCAAGTGTGGTATCCGACACCGCCTCACCACGCAAACCTGGATGCCCTAGTCGAAAAATCCGCGAATTCCCATCGATTGATTTATAATCATCTTTTTAAGAAGTATTAATATGTTAGTCATGAAAATGCAATCGGAACGACCCACCAGGAACCCTTTCTCATGCGCCAGTTCTCCTCAATCTGGACGACTCTCCTATCCTTGGCCGCCTTGCTGTTCCTGCTCCAGGGTTGCGCCACGCCGCCACGCCTGGCCGCCGTGCCCGCCCAGGACACCACCCAGGCGGTAATTCCCGGTATCCCCAACGCCCGGTACTGGGTCCAGACCGATCTCGAACCGTTCGTCCGGGACGCCATCGCTTCGGCTCAACGCGAAAAAGCTTATCTAGCCCGCATCGGACATCAGGGGCCGCTGCCGCCGGTCAGTTTCCTGGCCGTTTCGGGCGGGGGCGACGACGGGGCGTTCGGCGCCGGCCTGCTGGTCGGTTGGACGGAGACCGGAACCCGTCCCGAATTCAAGGGCGTCACCGGCGTCAGCACCGGCGCCTTGATCGCGCCGTTCGCCTTCCTGGGACCGGACGAGGACAAGACGCTGCGCGAGGTGTACACCACCATCGGTCCTCGAAGCGTTCTCCTGCCGCGCAGTTTGCTGGCGGCGCTCACTAGCGATGGCATGGCCGACAACAGCCCGCTTTTTGAACTGATTTCCCGCCACGTCAACGCCGAGTTTCTGGCGCGGATCGCCAGGGAATACCAGGAAAAGGGGCGTTTGCTGTTGGTCGGCACCACCGATCTGGACGCACGCCGCCCAGTGATCTGGAACATGGGCGAGATTGCCATGGCCGCCCGCGATAATCCCAAGGCTCTGGACTTGTTCCGCAAGATCATGCTGGCCTCGGCGGCGATTCCCGGCGCGTTTCCCCCGGTCATGATCGACGTGGAGGTAAACGGCAAGCCCTACCAGGAAATGCATGTGGATGGCGGTGCCCAAGCGCAGGTGTTTCTTTACCCACCACGCATGTTTGACCTCATTCGCCAACAGGGTGTGAAGGTCCTTCCCCGAGCGCGAAGCGCCTACATCATCCGCAATGCCCGGCTGGACCCGGACTGGGCCTCGGTGGAACGCAGTACCCTTACCATCGCCGGTCGCGCCGTCTCGTCGCTGATTCAAACCCAGGGATTGGGGGATCTGTACCGGATTTATCTGACCGCGCAACAAGATAATCTGGACTACAACCTGGCGTACATCGGCGCGGACTTCAACGCCGAGCACAAGGAGGATTTCGATACCGCCTACATGCGTGCTCTGTTCGACTACGGCTACCAGTTGGGGCGAAAAGGCTATCCCTGGCAGAAAACTCCACCGGGTCTGGCGGCCACCAAGATCACAAACTCTACCGTGGGCAAGAACAAATCGAATTGAGACCCGCCCCGGCGATGGCGGTGCGGCGCGCATCCGCCTCGTAACTGGCGCTGCCCAATACCTGTGCCACCCGCTGGGCCAAGTACGTGTCGCGCGGAAAGGCCCAAACCGAGTTTATTTACATCCACCGGAAATTCACCATGAATGCACTTGCGGCTTTATCGCTCGCTCTTGGCCTGCTGTTGGGAATGCTGCTCCTGCTGGAAATCGGCCGGCGGTTTGGGGTACGACGACTGGCGAACGATCCCGAAGGCGCGCGGGCGGGCACTGGCACGATCGAAGGCGCGGTCTTCGCCCTGTTGGGGTTGCTTATCGCCTTCACCTTTTCCGGCGCGGCCGCGCGTTTCGATACCCGGCGGGCCTTGATCGTTGAGGAAACCAATGCCATCGGCACCGCTTATCTGCGAGTCGATCTGCTACCGGCCAGCGCGCAACCACCACTGCGAGACTTGTTCCGGCGTTACGTGGATGCGCGGCTGGATGTTTATCGCAAGATACCGGACTTGGAAGCGGTTCGGGCGGAATTGAACAAGGCCAACCGGTTACAGGGGGAGATCTGGTCCCAGGGGGTCGCGGCAGGCCGCGTGGAGGGGGCACCGCCCGCCGCGACCATGTTGTTGTTGCCGGCGTTGAACGAAATGATCGACATTACCACCACCCGGATCATGGCGACTAAAACCCATCCACCGGTGGCCATTTTCGTGATGCTGTTCGGGTTGGCGCTGGCCAGCGCGTTGCTGGCCGGTTATGGCATGGCCGGCGGCAAATCGCGCAACTGGCTCCACATGTTGGGCTTCGCCGCCGTCATGGCGGTGGCGGTTTACGTCATTCTTGACCTTGAATTCCCACGCTTGGGCCTAATCCGGGTCGATGCCTTCGATCAGGCCTTAGTGGAACTGCGAGAGAGCATGAAATGAGCGACCATCCGCTGGCGAGTGGTAATCCCTCAACCCATCAGCCAGGCGCACGCCGATTCCAGGTCGGTCTCGGCGAAGAACCGGGCTTCCGCTTGCCGGTAATCGGCGAACAGAAACACCTGCATTTCGTCTCGCCAGCGTGGCTCGCACACCACCGCGATTCTTTCGATGTCGTGGTCGTGCCTGAAGAAGAAACTGACGTCGCCCCACTGAACGCTGGGACCCCATCCAGAAAAGTTTTCCAGATGGATCAATACCCTGACCTTGCCGGACGCAAAGACGTTTCTCGCCTCGACCTGGTTGAGGAACGATTGGAACTCGGTCCAGGTCAGCAGTCCGCTCAGGGTGATCTGATGAACCCGATCCGCTATCCGATGCGACGAAATCGTCATGAAGACTCCCTGATTTCAACGCCGCCGTCAAAAAAACAAGCCGCGCGGCTTGCTGAAAATCGCGTCGCGCGGCCTGGCGGTGAATGGAAAAAAGGATTTCAATAGCGGTTGATCCAGCCCGCGCCACCGCCACCGTAGCGATTGACCCAGCCCGCGCTACCGCCACCGCCGTTGATCCAGCCACCAGCGCCGTACCGATAGCCGCCGCCGCCGTTGATCCAGCCACCACCGCCACCGGCCCGGTTGGCCCAGCCGCCGCCGCCGTAGCGGTTAGCCCAGCCGCCCCGCGCGCCGACGGCGGCGGAACCGCCATAGCCGCGGGCGGCGGCCCAGGCATGGGCGGGATCGGACTCGGTCAACGCGCCGCCCACCAGCACGCCGCCGATGACGGCTTGCGACCATTTGCCCAGCCCGCGTAGAAATCGCCGCCGTTCCTCGGCTATCGGAACGTCGGTCGACTCGGGATGCGCCATCTCATGTTGATCGGTCATGGCTGTTCTCCGCTTACTGGGCCTTCTTCGGAGCAGCGGCTGGCGCTGCGGCGGGCGCGGGGACCGTCGTCGGGGCCGCACCTTCCGGAGGTGGACCACCCTCTTCGGTTATATTGGAAGTATGCAAGGCTTGGACACGCCAGCCGGCCTTCTCCTTTTTCAGTACCGCCGAGACATTGAGCCCAAACTCGCGGGGTTGTCCGGCAGGGTCGGTATCCTTCATGATGCAGGAAGCCATCAACCAAGCACCGTTGCCTTCCTCGGCCCCGGAAATCTCCGGACACTCATGGTGCAGCGAACCGGCCTTGAAAGTCTCGAAAAAGTGCTTGTAGGTTTCTTCGATCGCCGCCTTGCCTTTCCAAAATTCACCTTGGCCGGTGCCCATCAACGCCACGTTGGGCGTGTCGGCGTAAAGCGCCATCAAGGCTTTGATGTCCTGCTTGTTCAAGGCGTCGTGGTGTTGCTTGAGCACCGCCCGAAGTTCCTCGCTAGCCTTGGGCGCTTCCGCCGCCTTGGGCGCTTCCGCTGCCCAGACCGGGGCTGTTAGCGCGCAACCCAGCACGGAAATTAACAAAGCCTGTTGTTTTTTCATGGTGTTTTTCCTTAATGACGGGTTGATGAAACTTGAAGCCGGTGTTTCGGAGTGATCGGGTCAAGCGGGAGGAACCGGCTATACTTTATTAATGGGTAATCCAGTCTATCCATGAGGTTTGGAATATCACGGCGTTATCAGGCGAGTAGTATAATCCTCTTCAAATAAGCGTCTTCAAAAATTTTCCGACTTCAAGGTTGTCCTCCAAGTTGTCCTCCAATTCCACACTCACCAGTGGGAGTCCGTCCCGTGCGAGATTTGCACCCTGTTGGTAGGCCTGTGTTTCGAGTCCAGTTTCGACCCAGCGTCGAAATATTGCTGGCGGTTCTGCTGAGCGTTGGGCCGACTCTCGCTCTGGCGCAAACGCCAGCGGCGGCCCGCCTCCCCACTCCCGTCTCCATCGTCGAGATCAAACCGGAGAATACCCCGGCTACCTTTGAGTTTACCGGCAAGACCGCCAGTTCCCGACAGGTGGATATCAACGCCCGGGTCGAGGGCTATCTCGACAAGATTGCTTATACGGAAGGCAGCCTGGTCAAAGAGGGTCAGTTGCTGTTCCAGCTCGATCCCAAGCCTTTCCAGACTTCGCTGGATAGCGCCAAGGCCAACCTGGCCCAGCAGGAAGCGCTATTGACCCGGGCGCAACAGACCCTGGCGCGGGTCAAGCCATTGGCCAAGCAAAACGCGGTCAGCCAGCAGGACTTGGATAACTCCACCGCCAACGTGCTGGCCTCCGAGGCCCAGGTCCAGGCGGCCAAGGCCAACGTCGAACAGGCACGACTGAATCTGGGCTACACCACCATCCGCTCGCCACTCACCGGCCTGTCCAGCAGCTCCAATTACCGCGAGGGCGCCCTGATCCGAGCGGGCGGCACCGGCAGCCAGCTCACCACCGTCGTGCAGATCGACCCGATGTGGGTCAACTTCGGAGTCGGAGAAAACGAAGTCCTGAAAATCCGCCAACAACAAGAAAAAGGACAGTTGAACAAACCCGGATTAAGCAAATTGGAGGTGGAATTGATTCTGGCTGACGGAGTCGCCTATCCGCAGAAAGGCCAGATCACTTTCGTGGATCCAGTGGTCAATGCCCAAACCGGTACCTTCAACATCCGTGCCGTCGTGCCCAACCCGGACAACCAGCTTAGTCCTGGCCAGTTTGTGCGGGTGCAACTCAAGGGCGCATTCCGGCCCAACGCGATCATGGTGCCACAGGTCGCGGTGATGCAAGGGCCGAGCGGCAAGTTCGTGTTCGTGGTTGGCCCGGATAACACCGCCGTGCCCAAGCCGGTTCAGGTCGGCGACTGGTACGGCGATCAGTGGATCATCAACTCCGGGCTGGAAGCCGGCGACCGGGTGGTGGTGGACGGCGCGGTGCGCCTGCAACCGGGCGCGCCGGTGCAGATCAAACCGACCGCCGCGCCCGAGCCCGCGCCCGAGCCCGCGAAAGTTCCGAGCGCTACCCCACTCAAACCCTGACGAGGGCGCCCGATGATCTCCCATTTCTTTATCGACCGCCCGGTTTTCGCCGCGGTTATTTCCATCATCCTGACCCTGGCCGGGCTGTCGGCGATGGGCGTGCTGCCCATCGCCCAGTTTCCCGAAATCACCCCGGTGCAGGTCACGGTCAGCGCCACCTATCCCGGCGCCAGCGCTGACGTAGTTTCACAAAGCGTGGCGGCGCCGATCGAGCAGCAGGTCAACAGCGTGGATAATCTGATGTACATGTACTCGTCCAGCTCCTCGACCGGCAATATGACCCTCAACGTCTTTTTCGACATCGGCACCAATCCCGACATCGCCCAGGTGAACGTGCAGAATCAGGTGAGCCTGGCCTTGCCGCAGTTGCCGGAGGAGGTGTCCAAACAGGGCGTGCAGGTCCAGACCAAATCGTCCACCTTCCTGCTGGTAATCGCGCTCTATTCCCCGGACGGGAGCCGCGACGAGACCTTCGTCGGCAACTACACCTATCTGTACGTGCTCAACGCCCTGCAACGTATTCCGGGCGCCAATCAGGCCAGCATCTTCGGCGTGCCTAACTACGCCATGCGGATCTGGCTGAAACCGGACCGGATGAGCGAGCTGGGTCTGACCACCGACGAAGTGATTCAGGCCATCCAAAGCCAGAACCAGCAGTTCGCCATCGGCCAGATCGGCCAGGCGCCCACCAACGGCCCGGTGGAGCTGACCTTCCCGGTCTCCACCCAAGGTCGGCTGAGTACGCCGGAAGAGTTCGAGAACATCATCCTGCGCGCCAGCACCACCGGCGCCGGCGTGTTGCGGCTCAAGGACATCGGCTATGTCACCCTGGGAATGCAGAGCTACAACCTGCGCAGCCGCTTCAACGGCAAGGTCGGCACCGCCCTCGCGGTGTACCAGCAGGCGGGGGCCAACGCCCTGGCCGTGTCCAAGCAGGTGCGGGCAACGCTGGAGGAACTGAAGAAGAGCTTCCCGGCCGGCATCGACTACGACATCGCCCTGGATACCACCAAGTTCGTCCAGGCCTCGATCGACGAAGTGGTGAAAACCCTGATGGAAGCCATCGTGCTGGTCATCCTGGTGGTCTACCTCTTCCTGCAAAGCTGGCGGGCCACTGTCATCCCCATCATCGCGGTGATCGTGTCGGTGATCGCCACTTTCAGCGGCATGTACCTGCTGGGCTTCTCGATCAACATGCTCACCTTGTTTGGCATGGTACTCTGTATCGGTATCGTGGTCGATGACGCCATCGTGGTGGTGGAAAACGTCGAGCGCAACATGGCCGAATTTCACCTCTCGCCCAAGGAAGCCGCGCATCGGGCGATGGAGGAAGTCACCGGACCGGTCATCGCCGTGGTGCTGGTGCTGGGCGCGGTGTTCATTCCGGTCGGGTTCCTGGGTGGCATGACCGGGCAGTTGTACAAGCAGTTCGCGATCACCATCGCGATTTCGGTGGCGATTTCCGGCCTGGTGGCATTGACTTTGAGTCCGGCGCTGGCGGCGTTGCTGCTCAAGCCGGGCGAACACGGCGACCAGCGCACCGACTTGCTTTACCGTTTCTTCTTCGGTCCCTTCAATCGCGGATTTGAGTGGTTCACGCATCGCTATACCGATGGCGTGCGGTTCCTGGTCAAGCGCATTCTGTTGGGTTTGGCGCTGTTCGCGGTGATGTTGGTGGCGATTTACGGCCTGTTTGAAAAGGTGCCGACCAGCTTCGTGCCCGATGAGGATCAGGGTTACGTGTTTGGGGTGGGCATCATGCCCGATGGCGCCAGTCTGGACCGTACCGAAGCGGTGGCCAGCCAGATGAGCGATATTTTCCGCGCCAATCCGGCGGTGAGCAGCGTGGTCGCGGTCAATGGCTACAGCCTGCTGGATTCGCAGCAAAAAACCACTGACACCACCCTGTTCGTGTCCTTCAAGGATTATGAGGAGCGCAAGGATCCGAAATTGAGCGCGCCCAACGTCATCCGCGAGGTGATGGGCCAATTCTCCAAGATTGGCGAGGCTATCGCCCTAGTGTTCAACCCGCCGTCGATTCCCGGCCTCGGCACCACCGGCGGCTTCGAATTCTGGATTCAGAGTCGCGGCAGCGGCGATATCAAGCAACTGGCGAAAGTGACCCAGGATTTCATCGCCAAGGCCCGCCAGCGTCCGGAACTGAGTGGCCTGACCGCCACGCTCAATCCGGCTTCGCAGCAATTATATGTGACGCTGGATCGCGAACAGGCCCGGACCTTGGGGGTGCCGGTCAGCACCGTGTTCGGCACGCTGCAAGCGCTGTTTGGCTCGATGTACGTCAGCCAGTTCAACTACCTCAGTCAAGTGTGGCAGGTGATCGTGCAGGCGGCGCCGGAATACCGTTCCCGCCCGGACGACATCAAGCAGGTTTACGTGCGTTCCAACAGCGGCGGCATGGTGCCACTGTCGGCGGTGACCAAGCTGGAATACACCAGCGCGCCGAGCCTGATTACCCGCTTCAACACCTTCCCCGCCGCCAAGGTGACGGGCGGGGCGGCGCCAGGCTTTAGCTCCGGCCAGGCGCTGGCCACCATGGAAGCCGTGGCCCGCGAGGTCTTGAAGGAAGGCTACTCTTTCGCCTGGAGCGGCCAGGCCTATCAGGAAAAGAAGGTCGGCGGCGATTCGGCG
>JAVMKH010000236.1:0-8921 GCA_031732935.1 Candidatus Contendibacter sp. | reverse complement strand
TGGCGAATCCACGCTTCTTCCTGAGCCAGGTTCTTGTCAAACTTGGCGTTGTGGCGGGCTTCAACCTCCAGCAGGGCGGCTTTCTTTTCCAGGAACGCGGCATAGTCGCCTGGCCAGGAGGTCAGCGCGCCCCGATCCAGTTCCAGCAAGCGGGTCGCCAGTCGTTGCAACAAGGCGCGGTCGTGGGTAACGAACAGCAGACCGCCGCGAAATTCCAGCAGTTCGTCTTCCAACCATCGAATCGTTTCCAGATCGAGATGGTTGGTCGGCTCGTCCAGCAACAGCACGTCGGGATCGCGGACCAACGCCCGGCCCAGCAACACCCGCCGCCGCCAGCCGCCCGACAGTTCCGCCAACGGGGTATCGGCGGGCAGTTGCAGGCGGCTGATGACGGTTTCGACCCGCTGTTGCCAGCGCCAGCCGTCGCGCGCTTCCAATTCGTGTTGCAACTGTTCCATCCGCCGCATCTGTTGCGGTGCATGGTCTTGAGCCAGCCGCAGCGCGGCTTCGTGATATTCGGCCAGCAGCGCCCCCAGTCCTTCCAGTCCGCCAGCGACGATCTCGAACACGGTAGCCGTGGTGTCGGCGGGCAGTTCCTGCGCCAAAGTGGCGACGCGCAAACCGGGCTGACGCCAGATCTCGCCGCCGTCGGGGTGCAGTTCGTCGGCCAGCAGCCGTAGCAAGGTGGTTTTGCCGGTGCCGTTGCGGCCGATCAAGCAGACTCGCTCGCCGGCATCGAGTTGAAAGCTGGCGTCGTCCAGCAGCTTTTCGGCGCCGAAGGCGATGGAGAGGTGGTCGATGCTGAGTAAGGGCATTACGGGGATTTCCGTTCGTGGCAAATTTAAGAGAACGGATTGAGCAAACACGCCCCAGAGCGTTCTACATCACGGGTATCGCGGGTAACTAAAGTCAGGTCATGGACCAAGGCGGTGGCGGCAAGTAAACCATCGGCAACCGGAATAGGGTCTGGAATACCGAGCCGGCCCCAACAATCAGTAATTTCTTCCGTAACTGGCAACAACCGATCACCTAGCGAACCCCGGAGACGGTGCAACCAAGCCTCCAGGCTTTCCGCCGCCACTTGGTCCCGACGGCGCAGCAACTCCACTCCTCGGCGAATCTCACCCAAGACAATGACAGAGATATAGATTTCGGATTCTTCGATCCCGCCATACCACTGAAGGATACCGGAATTACCGCGTTCCCGTTTGCGTAGTTCAGCCAAAATATTTGTGTCGATCAGGAATCCCATGTCATATCCTGCCTTCCGAAATCACGCGGGCGGGAAAAATCACTATCGTCTCCAACATCAGGCATATCGGCCAAAAGAGATTTCAGACTGGGTGGTGATACAGTTTCTTCTTCCACAATAAACAACACTTCAAGTCGACGATGACGGAATGCTTCGGGAACGGGGATCGTATCGGGTGCATTGTCATAAATGCGGCGAATGGCTTGCATGATTTAATCTCGATTCGCAAAGGGCTGTTAACTCAATACTGTGCCATGTTTTCCACACGAAAGGCTTGATCTTCCTCAACGCGATTCCTGCTTGCGATGTTACGCATGGTCCAAAAGCTCCCGTCGTCGCGCCGTTTGAGCATCACCGGCGAGCCATAGGTTTTATGGGCGGCGACGACTTTCTCCAAGGTTTCATCGCTGTTCAGCAGATGCCCGCCCTTGGTTTCCAGCAGTAGTACGCCGCCACCGCGCATCCGGCCTTTCACGCCGACGGCAAAATCGGGGAAATAGCGGTCACCATCGGGCAACACGATGCCGATGGACCACGGCTTGCGCGGCTCGTTACGATGCCACCACAACACCGTTCCCGTCGTGTCGGCATCAAGCAATTCGGCAAATTTCCGCTCGTTTTCGTTCAGATCCGGCGGCATGACGCCGTAGACATTCAGGCGGGATCGCTGCGCGCCCGGCACTATTTCCATAGACTCGGGCAATGGCGCGGTTTCCACTATTTCCTTGTTGAGCGCCGCGCTGGCTCGGGCCGCATCGCGCACCAGTTTGGGATAATGCGCCAGGATCACATTCAGGGCATTCCGCAATTCCTCATCGGATAGCCCGATGCCCTGGTGGTCGTTGTATTCCAGCCGCAACCGCGACAGTAGCATTTCTTCCAACTCACGCGGGCTGTAATACTGCGCGTCGTATAAAACGCGCTGCGCTCGACGCGCTAATTGCGCACGGGACAATTTCGCCTGCACCGTATCCACCACTTCCTCATGATGGCTAAAAATATCGGTGATCGTTTTGCGGGTGATTTTGACGCTCTTGCGCAAGCCGGCGTTTAATACTTCCGCGCTCAGCTTCAGATGTGCCCCGATCCCTTTCAGTAACTCGTCGGTGGATAAGGGCAAGCGTTCGGTCTGAAAACGAGTCGGTATTCCTTGGCGCAACGAGTAAAACATGTTGCCAGGTAAAGGCATTGCGGGTTGAAGAGGCTCGTTTTGCCTTGGCGCGGGGAACGTTGCCCGCAAGGGCAAATCAAAACCGGGTAGGATTTGCAGGGTCCTGAAATCCCACGAATCATCAACACGCGCCACCGTGGATTCGGATTCATTATCGGTCGCGAGTTTCCAGGCGGGCGGCATATAAGATTGGGGTAGAAAGCTCGTTTGCCCGTTCTTGATCACCTGAACTTGGGGTTCTCCCGCGACGCGCACCAGCATCGTATAAGGGCTGATGCCCGACAGTTCGGTTTGAATGGCGTTGATTTTCTCGCCCGCGCCGATCAAGCCACCCTGGCTTTCCGCCTCGGCCAGAAAGACATAACCGCAACGCAATAGCGCGGGCAGGGATTTATCGAACGCTTTGGGTTGCAAACGGCGATGCACGCGCAAAATGCGCCCGACCACTTGCACGCCAAAATCGGTATCTTTTGCTCCGCGCATGGAAACCACGGTAAACGCACGCGGCGCGTCGAATCCCAGCGCGACGGCCATTTTGAACAGCAACACTTCCTTGCTTTCGTCCAGCGCCACCGTCAGCAAATCATCGTTGGGTTCGTCGGCCGTATACCACGCAATCACGCTTTCCGGCACCTTCAAATCCAGGAGGCGGGTTTTCGCTTCCTGAATGGCGGATGTGCCGGCGTTGCCCTTGTTGCCAACTTGAACCAGCATCAAGGGCGTGAGATTGATTCCCATCTCCGCCAGTTGTTTTTTAATGGCGTTGTGGGTTTGCCAACCTTCCGCCAGCGCGGTTGCGGGAATATCGCCCAAGGTTTCCTGGTTATTGGGAGCCAGATAAGCGATGCACTGCACGCCTTCTTTGATCAGGCCGGCGTCTACGGCATCCTTGCGCGAAACGCGATGCCGGTGCAATTCGCCGATGCCGGCTGCTTTCCTGAATTTTTCCACGTCGGCGTCATCCGGCGTAGCGGTAATCAGCAGAGTGAAATCAGGGCGCATGATGTCCCGATAAAAGCGCACTGATTCAGTAGCGTTGGTAAAATTGTGGTGGGCTTCGTCCACGACGACGCCGATGCGAAAATCCGCCTGTCGCAAGTCGGGAATGAAATCATCCAGCGCCAGCGACAAATCGCCGCTGGTGCGCAGCTTGCGCGTATCGGCGTTGCGCGCCGCCACCGAGGCCCAGGTCGTCACGAAAACATCGCCGCTTTGGGCGGAATAGGCGACGCGTTCGCTTGCCAAGTCGCGCACCCGCAAGCCGGGGAAATCCCGTTTCAACGTGCCCTTGGCCTGTTCCACCAGCGTTGAGAATGGCGTGAACCAGAACCAGACGATCCGGGCGTTGTGGCGATGCTCGGGACTGGCGAATGCTTCAGCGATCAAACCCGCCATCAGGGTTTTGCCGGCTCCGGTGGGCGCTTCCAGCAACACGCAGCCATTGAAGGCGCTGGCGGCGCGGCGGCTGTCTTCGTCCGCCGCTGCCTGCATTTGGCTTTCGGCATAGCGGAAGATTTCCAGCGCCTTGTTGACGGCTTCGCTCTGATAGCGTTTTGGCGCTGGGGCGCTCATGTCCGCGTTCCCAAGCCAAATCGATTGACCAGAAATTGGGGAATCGCTTGAAAGCTGGCCCGCTCGTCTTCGATCTGCTGATGCAACCAGCCCGGTTGCCAAGCATAGACGACGGCAGTTCCGGCGTCATGAATGGCCTGTTTCAGGATTCCGATGACGGCTTCGGAAACCTTGGGGACGTAGAGCATGATTCCATTTTCAGTTTCGGCGCGCTGAACGAGCGCCGCCGTATCGAACGGCATCAGCGCTTCAGTGTGGATGAGCTGCAGCGCCGTCCAGATTTGTTCGTGTTCGATTTCGCTCAAGACCCTTTCGGCGGGAATACGGCGGGCGCGAAGATAGGCAAAACCGGCTCCGCGTGTTTTCAGCAGGTCGCCGCCCAAACCTTCCACCCATTCGCCTTTCTTGTTGCGATAGCCAGCGATCACCCGCCGCACTCGCTCGGCGCATACATCGCGGCAGAGATTTTTATCCGGCGCGTCGGCGGTCGCTTCGGTATTCGATACCAGAATAAAACGCCGGCTGCCGCCATCTTCTCGATTCAACTTCAGAACGGTGTGGGCGGTCGTGCCGGAACCGGCGAAGAAGTCCAGAGTCAAATCGCCGGGTTTGGTGGCAATGCGGAGGATGCGCTCGATCAAGCGAACGGGCTTAGGTGTAGAAAAAACATCTGAACTAGAATCGAATTCAAGAACTTCCAGTAATTCTTTCTTTGCTTCTTGTGAATGCCCAACTTCTTCATATCGCCAAAGTGTTTGGGGAACTATACCTTGTTTAACCTCGGATAGATAAATTTTAGGGGCTGGTACATTATTCCCATCTTTGCCCCACCAGATTCGTCCATCCGCATTCAGAGCTTTGAATTTTTCCTCAGAAAAACGCCAATATGAGCCAGATGGAGGACCCTGAATTATTCGCCCAGAAGGACAAGTAATAGAGTAGGTTCCTTTGCTGTAAAAATTGCGTGCAGCCAAATTATTTGGACGCCATAAACCTCTAGGGTCGTTATCAGGGTTTTTGTAGCCGGCATCTTGCTTTTCAGAACGAGGCAGTAGTTCAGGCATCCAATTGGAAGCATTCGGTGCGTAGATAAGCACATATTCGTGATCATCTGAAAAATGCTTTGCCGAGCTTTTAGGTGCATATGCTTTTTGCCATATCACATTAGCAATAAAATTATTCTCACCGAACACTCGATTCATTAACAAACCAAGATTGAACACTTCATTATCATCTATAGAAACAAAAATAACTCCATTCTCAGCCAATAACTCCTTCGCCAATTCCAGCCGCCGATACATGAACTCCAGCCACTTGGAATGTCGGTAAGCATCTTCCTTGTCAATAAAGCGGTCGTTATAAATGAAATCCCGGTTGCCGGTATTGTAAGGCGGGTCGATGTAAATGCACTTCACCTTGCCAGCGTGAGTCATACGCAGAAAGCGCATGGCATTGAAATTGTCGCCCTCGATGATGAGATTGCGAAACGGCGCTTCGCCACAGGACAGGCTGGCATCGAAATCCAGCGCCACGAAATCCTCGTTGATCGCTTTTTCGTGCTCGATTTCGTCGCGCTCCCACACCAGCCCGAACTTGGGCTTGCGGTCCCGTTCACGCAGCAGGCGGATCAGTTCCTCGCGAGTGTAATCGTCGTAATGGTCGGCCATGCAATTTTCCGAATAACTCATAATTCCGCAAACGGCAGCGCTTGCACACCCGGCGCCAGCGGCAACCGAATTTCGCCAGGATGGATGACATAACCCGCTTCAACTGTTTCGCCCAAGTCCTGGCGCAAGGCCAAAATCCCGGCGGCCATGGCGGGCCTTGGCGTCGCCGAAAGCTTGACTTCCACCGGCACAATTCGCCCGCCCACTTGCACGACGATATCCACTTCCACGCCGGTCGCGGTCCGCCAAAAATACACCTGCGGCTCTTCGCCGCGATGCCAAAAGGTCTTCACGATTTCCACCAGCACGGCGGTTTCAAAAATCGCCCCACCCAGCGGCCCGGCGGCGGCGTGTTCGGGATCGCGTAACCCCGCCAGATAACAAAGCGTGCCGGTGTCGGTGAAATACACCTTGGGCGTTTTCACCAGGCGCTTGCCGATATTGGCGAAGTACGGCTGCAGCACGATGACCTGAAACGTCGCTTCCAGCACCGACAACCACGCCTTGATCGTATTGACCGTCGCCCCCAGATCGCGCGCCAGATCGGTCAGACTGAGCAACTGCCCGCTCCGGGCGGCCAGCGCGCGCAGAAAATTCTGAAACAGCGTCAAATCGCCAATCTGCCGCAGGGAACGCACGTCCCGCTCCAGATAAGTCTGAAGATAGCTGCCGTGCCAGAGCACCCCATCCCGTTCCGGCTCCGCGACCAGTTCCGGATAGCCGCCACGTAGAAGGCCCTGCCACAGCGCCGAAGAGGAAACCGCCGGGCGGGGCGAACACTCGCCCTCCCGTTCCCAGGGCAGGGGCGCATCTGGCTGGCCCAAGGATTCGCGCCAGGACAGCGGCGGCAGTCGCAGGATCGCCGCCCGTCCAGCCAGCGATTCGGTCACCCGTTCCAGCAGCAACAGATTCTGTGAACCGGTCAACAGATACTGCCCGCGCCGGTCCCGGTGGGCATCGATCCATTCCTTCACATAAGGCAATAACTCAGGCGCGTACTGAACTTCGTCGAAAATGACCGGCGGTGGGTACAGCGCCAGAAAGCCGCGCGGATCGTTCAGCGCCGCCGCGCGAATATCCGGCGGCTCCAGCGAAACGTAACCATGCGAAACCCCAAACAGAGTTTTGAGCAGCGTGGTCTTGCCCGACTGGCGCGGCCCGGTCAGCACCACGGCGGGAAATTCCCGCGCCGCCCGTTGCACGACCGGTTCCAAGGCACGATGAATGTATTGCGGAATCATGGCTTAGCAATTTTGCATTTGAAATGCAAAATTGCAAGGGTCAAAAGCCACTCACAACCCCGCTCGCCGAGCGATGCCCTTGGGCTTGCGCTTCTTGAGGCGCTGAGCTTCTTTCTGCCGCCGTTCGGCCAACTCAATCAGCATCTGCTGGGAATCGCGCGGGTCATCGCCCTCGCCCGGCATCCGCTGGACATAGCTCCCGTCCGGTTGCATGTCCCAGGCGCCGCGCCGATCCTTGATTTGAACATCCAAAATCTGCCGCAATTTCTGCCGCAATTCCGGCGTATCCACCGGCGTGACCACCTCGACCCGGCTTTCCAGATTGCGCTTCATGCAGTCCGCCGAGCCGATGAAATACTCCTCGTTGCCGCCGTTGAGGAAATAGAAAATCCGGGTGTGCTCCAGAAACCGGCCGACGATGCTGATCACCCGCACGGTCTCCGACAGACCCGGAATGCCCGGCCGCAGCCGGCAGGTATCGCGCACGATCAGATCCACCTTGACACCGGCCTGCGAAGCCCGATATAGCGCGGCCGTCACCTCCCTGTCCTCCAGCGCGTTCATCTTGAACTGGATCAGCGCCGGCTTGCCTGCCTTGGCGTGGCCGATTTCCCGCTCGATCCGGGCCAGCAACCCCGGCTTGAGCACCTTGGGCGCCGGCAAGAGCTTGCGGTAATTGCGCTTGGGCACGTAACCGGTGGTCAGATAGTTGAATAACTCGGTCAAATCCTCGCCGAGGACCGGATCGCAAGTCAGCAGGCCCAGATCGCAATACAGCCGGGCGGTACCGGCGTGGTAGTTGCCGGTACCGATGTGGGCGTAACGGCGCAGGCCGTTAAAATCGCGCCGCACCACCAAAATCACCTTGCTGTGGGTCTTCAGCCCCACCACCCCATAGGTGACATGAATGCCCGCCTCCTCCAGTCGGGTCGCCCAGCGGATGTTGGCCGCCTCGTCGAACCGCGCCTTCAGCTCCACCACCACCGTGACCTGCTTGCCGTTCTGGGCGGCGTCGATCAGATACTCGATGATCTTGGAATCCGCCGAGGTGCGGTACAGCGTCATCTTGATGGCCAGCACCTTGGGATCGTCGCTCGCTTCGAGCACGAACCGCTCCACCGAGGTCGCAAACGATTCGTAGGGATGTTGCAGCAGAATCGGCCCGCTCTCGCGGATGATGTGAAAGACGCTGCGCCGGTCCCCCAGCTTGGGATGATCAAGCGGATGGTGCGGCGGATCGTGCAGTTCGGGCCGGTTAATGGCGACAATCTGGAACAGATCGCGCAGCGCCAGCATTCCGTCGATCTCGAACACATCGGTGGCCTCGTCCAGTCCCAGTTCGGCGGCTAGCATGCCGCGGTGGATCACGTCCATGTATTTTTCCACCTCCAGTCGCACGATGGGCGCGAACCGGCGCTCGCGTAGTTCGGTCTCGATCAGGTGCAACAGATCGTCGGCCTGGTCCTCGTCGCGCTCGGCGATGGCGTTGCGGGTTACTCGGAACAGTTCGCAACCTTCCACCACCATTCCGGGAAACAGCAGGTCGAGATTGTTGGCGATCACGTCCTCCAGCGGTACGTACAATTCCTCGTCGCTAACCTTGAGAAATCGGGGAATTCCCGAACCGACCGGGACCTTGATCCGTGCCAGGCCGGTCGCTTCGTCGTTGGGATAACGCACTGTGACCAACAGATTGAGCGATAGGTTGGACAAGAACGGAAAGGGGTGCGCCGGGTCCATGGTCTGCGGTGTGACCAGCGGAAAAATGTTGCGCCAGTAATAGTCCCGCATCTGCTTACGCTGGGCCTCATTCAATCGCTTGTAACTGCGCAACACGATGCCCCGCGCCTTCAGCAACTCGTGCAACTGCGAAGCCAGCACCCGCTGTTGGTCCACCAGGTCGCGCACCACCGCCAGACATTCGCTCAACTGTTGCTCGGGGCTGCGGCCATCCACCGTCAGTTCCCGCACCCGCGCCCCGATCTGCTGCTTGAGGCCGCCGATGCGCTTCATGAAAA
>JAVMKH010000235.1:0-8927 GCA_031732935.1 Candidatus Contendibacter sp. | reverse complement strand
CCGCGCCGCGCTCCTCGTAACCGCTGAACATGTCGAAGCTGGCGCAGGCCGGCGACAACAACACGTTATCGCCCGGTCGGGCCAGTTGCGCCGCCGCTGTCACCGCTGCTTCCATGTCCGCCACTGTCCGCAGTGGAACGCTGTCTCCCAGCGCGGCGGCGATCAGCGGGGCATCGCGGCCGATCAACACCACCGCCCGCGCCTTATCGGCCAGCACCGCTCGCAGTGGACTGAAGTCCTGACCCTTGCCGTCGCCCCCGGCAATCAGCACCACCCGGCCCGGTAGACCGCGCACCGCCGCCACCGTCGCGCCGACATTGGTACCCTTGGAGTCGTCGAACCAGTTGACCCCGGCGTGTTCCCGCACCTGCGTGGTGCGGTGCGCCAACCCGGCGAACTCTCGCAGCGCCGCCAGCATACCTTCCCGTCGCAGGCCGAGGACGTGCCCCATGGCCAACGCCGCCAGCGCGTTGGCGACGTTGTGATCGCCGCTGATTTTCAACTCGGTCGCGGCGATCCAGCGGTCCGGGCCATGGGAAAGCCAGGTCTCGCCCGCGTCCCGGCACAAGCCAAACTCACTCTCGGTCGGCTCGGCCAACGTGAAACGCACCACCCGCCGCCCCGGCTCGATCATCGCCATGACCGCCGGATCGTCGGCGTTGACCACCATCACCCCGTCGCCGTGGAACACGCGCCGCTTGGCGGCGCTGTAATCCGCCAGGCTGGCGTAGCGATCCATGTGGTCGGGGCTGAGGTTCAGCACCGTCGCCACCTGGGCGTTGAGACTGTGGGTGGTCTCCAACTGAAAGCTTGACAGTTCCAGCACGTATAACTCGGGCGCCGCGCCGGCGTTCCACTCGTCTCGCAACCACAACTCCAACGCCGGGGTGCCGAGATTGCCACCCACCGCCGCCCGAATTCCGGCTCGCTCCGCCATCAGTCCCAGCAGGGTGGTGACCGTGCTCTTACCGTTGGAACCGGTGATGGCCGCGACGGGAACCTGGGTCAGGCGGGCCAACAGTTCGATGTCGCCCCAGACCGGCACGCCGCGCGCCGCCGCCTCGGCGATGACCGGCGTCGCCACCGCCACGCCCGGACTGACCACCAATCGCGCCGCGCTGGCGAATGCGGCCGGATCGAAACCACCTAGATGACAAGGCAAATCCGGAAACTCCGCCTGGAGCGCCGCCAGTCCCGGTGGATCGGTGCGGCTGTCGGTCACGGCGAAGGTCGCGCCCAGCGCCTTGAGCGCCCGCGCGACGGACAATCCGCTCTTGCCGAGTCCAACGACCAGGGTAAGTCCGTCCAATCGCGACATCCGCGGCTACCCCCCTTCTAGCGAATCTTCAAGGTCGCCAAGCCGATCAACACCAAAATGATGGTGATGATCCAAAAGCGGACGATCACCCGTGGTTCTGGCCAGCCCTTCAATTCAAAGTGATGATGAAGCGGCGCCATGCGGAAGATGCGCCGACCAGTCAGCTTGAACGAGGCGACTTGCAGGATCACCGACACGGTCTCCATCACGAACACTCCACCCATGACGAACAGCACCAGTTCCTGCCGCACCGTCGCCGCGATGACGCCCAGCGCCGCGCCCAGCGCCAACGCCCCCACGTCGCCCATGAATACCTGGGCTGGATAAGCGTTGAACCAGAGAAAGCCCAGCCCGGCTCCCACGATCGCCGTGCAAAACACCATGACCTCGCCGACGCCTGGCACATGGGGAATGCCGAGATAGTCGGCGAAGATCCGGTTGCCGGAGGCGTAGCAAAATACCGCCAGCGCTCCGGCGACCATGGCGGTCGGCACGATGGCCAGCCCGTCCAGCCCGTCGGTGAGATTGACGGCATTGCTGGAACCGACGATGACGAAATAGGTCAGCGGAATGAACCACCAACCCAGATTCAGAGCAATGTTCTTGAAGAACGGCATGATCAACTGGGTTTCCACCGGCGCCTGGGCGGTGAAGTACAGCAACAGCGCCGCCGCCAGGCCGACGCCGGACTGGAACGAATACTTGGCGCGCGCTGATAGGCCCTTGGAGTTGCGCAGAATCAGTTTCCGATAATCGTCCAGCCAGCCGATGGCGCCAAACGCCAGCGTGGTCAACAGGACGATCCACACATAGCGATTGCGTGGGTCCGCCCACAACAGGGTGGCGACCGCGATGGCGACCAGGATCAACGCCCCGCCCATGGTGGGGGTGCCGGCCTTGGAGAAATGGCTTTTAGGACCATCCTCGCGGATTTGTTGGCCGATCTGGTCGCGGCTCAGCCGCCGGATCATGGTCGGCCCCACGATCAGCGCGATGCCCAACGCCGTGAGCACGCCCAAGATCCCTCGCAGCGTTAGGTACTGAAAAACATTGAAGCCGCTGTAGAAACGATCGGCCAACCACTCGGCCAGCAACACCAGCATCAGCCGTGTCCTCCCTCGTTGGCGGCAAGTTCGTTCGCCGCCAACGCCGCCACTACCCGTTCCATCCGCATCCCGCGCGAACCCTTGACTAGGACGACGGTCGGTTCGCCGCCTTGCTGAAGATCGCGATCCAGATCGGCGACGAGCGCGTCCACACTCTCGAAATGTAAACCGCCGGTTCCAAACGCCGCCACGGCCACGCGGCTATGTTCGCCCAGAGCGTACAGCCGCTCGAACCCCGCGTTTTTCGCTTCGCGTCCGGAATGGGCATGCAACGTATCCGCTGCCGGTCCCAATTCACGCATATCGCCCAAGACCAGCCACTTACGGCCCGGACCGGCGCCCACCGCTTCCAGCGCCGCCGCCAGCGAGGCGGGGTTGGCGTTGTAGGCATCGTGGATCACCGCGCCGCCGTGCCGGCCCGGCAGGCGTTGCAGCCGGCCGCCGATGCCGCGCAGGCTTTCGAGGCCAAGCCGAATGTCATGCAACGTCGCGCCAACCGCCAGAGCCGCCGCCGCCGCCGCCAGGGCATTACGGATGTTGTGCCGACCGAGCAGCGGTAATTGAATGACGATCTCGTCCCCAGCCGCGATCAGCCGAAATCGGTTGCTGGCGGAATCCAGCACCACACCGCGCACCGCCGCTGGCTGGTCCAGTCCGAAATCGACGACCCGTCGACCCGGATTCAGGCTGGTCCAGTAGTCGGCATACGCATCGTCGCGGTTGATGATCGCGACGCCCTTCGGTCCCAAACCCTGAAAAATCTCGCCCTTGGCGCGCGCTACCCCGGCTAGGTCGCCAAAGCCGTCCAGATGGCAGGGCCCAGCGTTGTTGATGATCGCGACATCCGGACGCGCCAGATCGGTCAGATACGCGATTTCGGCGTGATGGTTGGCCCCCATCTCGATCACAGCGTGAGTGTGTTCGTCGTTCAGCCGCAACAAGGTCAGCGGCACGCCGATGTCGTTATTGAGATTGCCCTCGGTTGCCAGCGTCGGCCCGCGACCCCGCAGAATGGCGGCGATCATCTCCTTCAGGGTGGTCTTGCCGTTGCTGCCGGTCAGCGCGATCAGCGGGCCGGTGAAGCGCGCCCGCCATGCCGCCGCCAGCCGACCCAGCGCCAGTCGGGTGTCGGCCACTCGCAGTTGCGGCAACGGATCGGCCACGGATCGGCTGACCAGGGCGGCGACCGCGCCTCGCTCGCGGGCGGCGACGACAAAGTCGTGGCCGTCGAAGTGCGGCCCGGTCAGCGCCACAAACAACGCGTCGGCGGGTAGTCGGCGGCTATCGGTGCTCACCGCGGTGAAAATCACGTCCGCGCCGGTCATCTCGCCATCCAGCAGACGGGCTACTTGGCCCAGGCGCGGGGGTGAAAAATTCGGGTTCATTGGAGCTGATTGCAATCCCTGGTTTTACTGGACAAACCCGCGAGGACGACAGCGCGATCGCTAAACGGCAAGCGCTCCACCCCCACGATCTGATAATCCTCATGGCCCTTGCCGGCGATCAGCACCAGATCGCCGGCCTCGGCCTCGGCCAGCGCACGCAGGATGGCGGCGCGGCGATCCCGGATCACCACTGCCGTTCCAGGCCGCCGCATTCCGGCCAGAATGCCGTCGACGATCCGGTCCGGCCGTTCAGTGCGCGGATTGTCGTCGGTGACGATGACCCGATCGGCCAGCCGCTCGGCCACCGCGCCCATCAGCGGTCGCTTGCCGGGATCGCGGTCGCCGCCGCAACCGAACACGCACCACAGTCGGCCACCGCCGTGCTCTCGCAGGGTGGTCAACGTCTGCTCCAGCGCATGAGGCGTATGGGCGTAGTCCACCACCGCCAACGGTTCGCCAGGCCCGCCGCCCAGGCGCTCCATCCGCCCCGGCACCGTGGCTGAGCGAGCCAGCCGCGCCAGCGCCTCGGCGAGCGGCAGTTCCAGCGCCAGGAGGGTCGCCAGCGTCGCCAGCAGGTTGTGCGCGTTGAACCGTCCCAGCAGTCCGGCCTCCAACTCGCCGTCGCCCCAGGACGAGCGGACGCGCAACCGCAAACCAGCGGGCGACAGTTCCAGATTCTCGCCCCAGACGAACCGCTCCAACCGCGCCGGCTGTGGGCCGAGACCGTAACCGATGGTTCGGGATGGGCAGTCCCGGTCGGCGGCGATTCCGCGCCCGAAGGCGTCATCCAGATTCAGCACCGCCCACTCAGGCTCACAGTCGAAAAACAACCGGCGCTTGGCCGCCGCGTAGGCTTCGGGCGTACCGTGATAGTCCAGGTGATCCCGGCTCAACTGGGTCAGTACCGCCACCGCGAACCCGACCCCGTTGACCCGCCCCTGGTCCAGCGCGTGCGAGGAAACTTCCATCGCCGCGTAACGCCGACCGGCGGCAGCCAGCTCCCCCAGCCAGCGCTGTACCGCCAGCGCGTCCGGCGTCGTATACGGGGAAGATTCGGTCGCGCCATACACGCCCGAGCCCAGGGTGCCGAGGATGCCGCACGGTCCGGTGTCGGCAGCGCCGAGCGCCTGGGCAATGAAATGAGCGCAGGACGTCTTGCCGTCGGTGCCGGTGATGCCCACCACCCGCAGCCGCCGTGATGGATCGCCATGAAATCGGCTGGCGATCCATCCCAGCGTGCGGCGCAATTCCGGGACGGCCAGCAGCGGCGGAGCTGTTCCCTTCTCCAGTAACGACCCCGGATAAGGTGGCTCCCAGACCACCGCCCGCGCGCCCGCCGCCCGCACCGCGTCCAAAAATTCCAAACCGTGCCGCCGTCCGCCACGTAGGGCGAAGAATACGTCGCCTGGCCGCACCGCGCCGCTATCCGCCGCCAAGCCGCTCACCGGCTGGCCGGCCATATCCGCTGGCACGACGGCGAATCCGGCGAGCAGTTCACCCAGGGTCATTCGCGTCGCTCGACTCACGGCGTCGCGCCCGCCGCTGGCCCAGCGCCCGCCACGCGTAGGTTCGGCAGGTCATCCGGGGTGACGTTGAGAATGCGCAGCGCGCCGCCCATGGTGGCGCTGAACACCGGCGCCGCCACCGTGCCGCCGTAATAGGCACCGCTCTTGGGTTCGTCGATCAGGATCACCATCACCAGTCGAGGATCGCTGGCGGGAGCCATGCCGGCGAACAGAGCGAAGTAGCGGTTGGTGTAGTGACCGCCGGCAATCTTGCGCGCCGTGCCGGTCTTGCCCGCCACCCGATAGCCGGGCACGCTGGCTTTCAACCCGGTGCCCTCCCGGGTCACCACTTCCTCCATCATCACGCGCACCTGCCGCACTGCCCGCGCCGACAACACGCGCCGCTCCTCGGTCGGGTCGAGCCGCTGCTCGCGCTTGAGGAGGGTCAATGGTCGCCGCACGCCGTCCGCCGCCAGCACGACGTAAGCCTGGGCCAACTGCAGGATGGTGAGGGAAAAGCCGTAACCGAACGAGTGGTTGGCGTGGCCGATCTCCGCCCACTTGCTGAAATGGCGCAGCACGCCGGCCTGTTCGCTATCCTTGCCCACCACCCCGGTCGGCGCGCCGAATCCTAAGTTCTTGTACAACTGCCACAGCCGCTCGGCCGGCATCGACAGCGCGATCTTGGTGACGCCGACATTGCTGGATTTACTGATGACGTGGGTGACGTCGATCGTGCCGTAATTGTGAGTATCGCGCACCGTGTAACGCCCGATCCGCATTGGGGTGGTGTCCACCAACGTGCTCGGCGTCCACTTGCCGCTTTCCAAACCCAGGGCGGCGGTGAAGGGTTTCACGGTCGACCCCGGTTCGCACACGTCGGTGATCGCCCGATTGCGCAACAGGTCGCCATGCAGTTCGGCGCGGTTGTTGGGATTGCCGGCCGGCTGATTCACCATCGCCAGGATTTCTCCGGTGCGCACGTCCACGATCACCGCCGCGCCGGCGTTGGCCTTGTTCTCCACCACCGCTGTCTTGAGCGCGCGGTAGGCCAGATATTGCAAGCGGCGGTCGATGCTCAATATCTGCGTCTGGCCCGGTTGCGGCGCCCGCAGGTTTTCCACTTCCGCCACCACCCGACCCAGCCGATCCTGGATGACTCGTTTCTGGCCCGGTACTCCACGCAACCGAGCCTCGAACGCCTTTTCCAGACCATCCTGGCCCATATCGTCGATATCGGTGAAACCCAGTAGGTGCGAGGTCACCTCGGCGTCTGGGTAATAGCGGCGATATTCGCGCCGGGCGTACACACCGGGAATGTCAAGATCCAGAACTCGCTGGGCCACGCTCGGCGCCAAATGTCGGCGCAACCAGGCGAACCGGCCGCGCCCAGCCAACTTTTGTTCCAGTTCCGCCGTCGTCATTTCCAGCGCCGTCGCCAGTTGCGGCCAGCGGTCGTGCTGGTTGAGAAATTCCCGTGGATCCACCCAGATCGAATCCACCGGCGAACTGACCGCCAACGGCTCGCCGTTGCGATCCAGGATCATGCCCCGATGCGCCGGTACGTCCATCGTCCGCACGAAGTACGCCGCGCCCTTGTCCTGGAAAAAGTCGGTATTGACCACTTGCATGTACGCGGCGCGCGCCACCAAGCCCGCCGCCGCCGCGCCCAGCAGCCCCAATACCAGCCCGTGGCGGGTCGTGGTTCGGGCGAACGCAATCGCCGCGCGCAGCGCGTTCGGCCAGGTTTTGCCAGACGTTAACTTCTTCATGGGGGCGCGATGTAGAGAATCGCGCCGGGATTCGGCGTCAACATGTTCAGGCGCGTTCGCGCCACCGTCTCGACCGCGGCGTCCGTCACCAGCGTGCTTTGTTCCAGCCGCAACAATTCCCATTCCACCTCAAGCGCATCTCGCTCCACTTGCAATTTTTGCCATTCGATGAACAGGCGCCGATTGACGTGCTGGGTATAGACCACCCCCAGGCCGGAGCCCAGCACCGCCACGGTCAACCCCGCCACCAACAAGACCTGACCTTTCATGGCCGCCGTTCCGCCACTCGCAATACCGCACTACGGGCACGGGGATTGGCGGCGATTTCCGCCGCGCTCGGCCGAACCGCTCGCCCGACGAGGCGCAGGGTCATCCCCTCCGGCTCACCTTGCACCGGCAAATCTGGCGGCCATTCGCGGCCCCGCGCCTGGTCTCGCATGAACCGCTTGACCACTCGATCCTCCAGGGAATGAAAGCTAATCGCCGCCAGCCGTCCACTTGGCGCCAGCGCCCACACCGCTTGCGGCAGCGCGACCCGCAGTTCGCCCAACTCGTCGTTGACCGCAATGCGAATCGCCTGAAATGCGCGGGTGGCCGGATGCTGACCCGGTTCGCGGGTCGGTACGGCGGCGGCGATGAGTTCCGCCAATTGCGCCGTGGTCGTGATCGGGATTCGCTGGCGGGCCGCGACCAGAGCGCGAGCAATCCGCCGGTGAAAACGTTCCTCGCCCCATTCCGCCAACACGCGCTCCAACTCGACTTCCTTCACTCGGGCCAGCCACTCGGCGGCGGCGATCCCTGTGTTTGGGTCCATCCGCATGTCCAACGGCCCGTTTCGACTAAAGCTGAATCCGCGCGCCGGATCGTCGAACTGGGGCGACGAGACCCCCAAATCGAACAGCACTCCATCCAACCGTCCGGCCAAACCTCGTTCGGCGACTACTTTTCCCAACTGGCCGAAGGCGCTCCGCGCGAACGTAAACCGGGGATCGCCGCCAAACCGGGTCCGCGCCCAGTGTTCCGCCGCTGGATCGCGATCCAGGGCCAGTAACCGACCCTCCGGCCCGAGCGCCGCCAAGATCGCCGCCGCGTGACCGCCCCGGCCAAACGTGGCGTCCAGGTAACAACCTGCTGGTTGCGGATTCAGCCCAGCCAAGGTCTCGGTCAGCAGCACTGGCTGATGTGGTAACCCCGCCGAATTCGTCACGACTAGAACGCCAGCGCATCCAGTTCGGGCAGGGATTCGCCGTCGTCCCCGCCCTTCAGCAGCGCCTCGCGCCAATCGTTCCAGGCCTGCTCGTTCCAGATCTCGAATTTGTTGCCCTGTCCCACCAGCACGACCCGTTTTTCCAGATTGGCGAATTCCCGCAGCAGCGCTGGCAACAGAATCCGGCCGCTGGCGTCCAAGGCGCATTCCTCGGCGTGCCCCAGCAACAAGCGTTTCAAGGCGCGCGCGCGTGAGTTGGTGCTGGAGAGCTGGATCAGTTGACGCTCGACGCTTTCCCAAACCGGCAGTGGGTAGAGCAACAGGCAGCGATCACGATCAATGGTCAACACCAACTGGCCACCGGCCGTATCCAACAGGGGTTGGCGATACTTGGTCGGCACCGCCAGCCTGCCCTTGCCATCCAGCGATAGCGGATTAATCCCTCGAAACAATGTCGCGCCTCTTGATGGACCGACTCGTCCTTGCGCCCCACTTTTCCCCACTTTTCGCCACTAACTATAGGTAGGGGCGCTGGTGACTGTCAAGGAAGGCTATCTGATAGGATTTTAAAAAATAGTTTTATACCAATTACTAATATATTTTACTACTTTAGTGCGGATAAGATAAAATCAAA
>JAVMKH010000234.1:5222-8958 GCA_031732935.1 Candidatus Contendibacter sp. | reverse complement strand
CGATTTCGCCCATGTCGTCGCCCACTCGCGCGGCGGCAGCATGAAAACCAATCCATTGATCCTGAGCGACACCGAAATCACCGAAGTACTGCGGCAGCGGCTTTAACCGATGAACCCCCCAAAAGGCCCTTCCTCTTCCTTGTCCAGCGTGGTCGTGGATGGGGAAACGGCCGAACTCAAGCGACTGGAAGAACGGATCGGCTGGGTCCACCTGCAACAGCGACTGGGTATCGAGGTCGATCATGCGGCCCAGGTGTTCGGACGGGGTCGGACCTTTTTTCATATCGAGAACTGGTACTCGATCCACGCCCTGATCCGCCTGACCCTGCGCGGCCTGGGCCTGTATCGCCGGGGCTTGCGCAACGCCACCGCCATTCAAATCCGCCACAACGAAGTCGTCATGCCCCGGTTGCCCGCCGCCTTCGACGGCTTCACCCTGCTGCACCTCAGCGATCTGCACCTGGACGCCGATCCCGCTTACCCCGCCGCGCTGATCGAGCGTCTGCGGCAGGTCAATTACGATCTGTGCGTGATCACCGGCGATTTTCGGGCCAAGACCCACGGTCCCCATGACGCCGCCATCGCCGCCCTGGCCCAGGTGCGCCCACACCTGCATGCCCCGGTCTACGCGATCCTTGGCAATCACGATTCCATCCGCATGGCGCCCGGCATCGAGGCGTTGGGGATTATCCTGCTGCTCAACGAATCGGTGCGGATGGAACGCGACGGCGCGGCGCTTCACCTGGCGGGCATCGACGATCCGCACTATTTTCAGGTGGACAACTTCGACAAGGCTGTTCAACACATTCCATCCGACGCCACCACCATTCTGCTGTCGCATTCCCCAGAAACCTACCGGCACGCGGCGCACGCCGGTTTTGACCTGTTTCTGAGCGGTCATACCCACGGCGGCCAGATTTGTCTGCCCGGCGGCATTGCGCTGATGACCAACGCCGCCTGCCCGCGCCGCTTTTGCAAGGGCGCTTGGCGCTACCACGCCATGCAGGGCTACACCTCGGTCGGATCAGGCGCCTCGGTGGTCGGGGTACGCTTCAACTGCCCACCGGAAATCACCCTGCACCACCTGCGCGCCCCGCCGGCTCAGTAGGGCCGGTTGCGAATGCCGAGCCGGTACAACACCCGCGACAACGCCAGCTCCAGCACGATGAAGCCGGCCGTCGTCGCCGCGATGGCCGGCCAGCTCAGCGCGAAACGGTCCGCCACCGCCAACAGCGGCAACAACGCCTCGGGTATCTGATCCAGGCCCAGGGCCATGCCGCTAGTGGGTATAGCCAGCCGCCGCTTGACGAAGCTCGATAATAAATCGCCCAGCATGGCGGCAACGCCGATCACCACTCCGGCCGTCGCGGACCAATCCAGCAGCATGGCGCCAAGACCAGTCGCCAGCGGCGCCAGCACCACGCCACGCCACGTTTTGGTATCTCCCAACAGGCGTCGGCCATCGGTCCATCGCCGACCGCCATCCACCGGCCAGGCACCCCGGTCGCCGCATGTCGCGGCGGCGATGATCGGAACACCATTGGCGATCGAGATCAGTAGCAGCAACTGCAATTCGATGGACGCCATGGCGAAATTCCTGGAAGACCCCCTCAAGCATAGGTTGGGCGCGCTAGAATGGGGCATTTTCGCTTGACGTCAGTCGAAAGCGCCGTCCCAGTGGGGACGCAGTCCCTCATCGCCGCAATCGTTAGGAGAATCGCATGAAAATGTCACGTCTGGGCGCTGGTCTCGGTCTCGCCGGCGGATTGCTGTGGCTGGCCACCGCTCACGCCGCCGATCTCAACTCGCCGGTCGGCAAATGGAAAACCGTTGACGACAAATCCGGCAAGCCCAAGAGCATCGTGCAGATCACCGAAAGCAACGGCGTGCTGACCGGCAAGATCGTGGAACTGCTGGAGGGCGCCACCGAGAAAACCTGTAGCAAGTGCGAGGGCGATTTGAAGGACAAGCCACTGGTGGGGATGCGCATCCTATGGGATTTGAAGAAAGAGGGCGACGAATGGGCGGACGGCAAAATTTTCAACCCGGCCGACGGCGGCACCTATGCGAGCAAGGCCAAGCTGACCAACGGCGGCAAGACCCTGGACGTCACGGGCAAATGGATGTTCTTCAGCCGGGAGCAAAAGTGGCAGCGGGTTGACTGAAACCCAGGCTTCCCAGCAAGCCGCTCTCGCCCCGCCTTGGCGCGAAGCGAGAGAACGAATCTTCAAGCCCGTAAACGTTCGGATCCCCCTCGTCCCGCACGACGATGGGTTTCGCTACGCTTAACCCATCCTACAACCCATTGGTTTTTTCGTAGGATGGGTTGAGCGTAGAAACCCATCAATACGGGGCGAAACCATCAGGGGATCTGAACAATTACTCAAACCCTTCCGCCGCGCCGAACTCAAGCGACCGGACGAACCTCGGGCAACGGAATGCCACGCTGCCGGCAAGCGGCGGTCAGCGTGTTCAGCAACAGACAAGCGATGGTCATGGGACCAACGCCGCCCGGCACGGGGGTAATGGCGCCCGCTACCTCGACCGCCGACTCAAAATCCACGTCGCCCACCAGCCGACCCCTGCCGTCCGGCGTCGAAACGCGGTTGATGCCGACATCGATCACCGTCGCTCCCGGTTTGATCCAGTCGCCCTCGACCATTTGTGCCTTGCCGACCGCCGCGATCAAGATGTCCGCCCGTCGGCATTCCCCGGCCAAATCGCGGGTACGGGAGTGGGCGATGGTCACGGTGCAATGCTCGCGCAGCAACAGCGCCGCCATCGGTTTGCCCACGATGTTGGAACGCCCCAGCACCACCGCCCGCTTGCCGGCGAATTCGCTGACCTGGTCCTTGAGCAGCATCAGGCAGCCGAGCGGCGTACAGGGCACCATGCCGATTCCACCCACCGCCAACAAGCCGGCATTGAGCGGGTGAAAGCCGTCCACGTCCTTATCGACCGCAATCGCCTGGATCACCGCTTCTGGCTGGATCTGCTTCGGTAAAGGCAGTTGCACCAAAATACCGTTGACCGCCGGATCCCGGTTCAACTCGGCAATGCGCGCCAGCAATTCGGCTTGGGTGGCGGTCGCGGGCAGGCGGTGCTCAAAGGAGTTCATGCCAGCTTCCCGCGCTTGCAAGCCCTTGTTGCGGACGTAAATCTGGCTGGCTGGGTCCTCGCCCACCAGCACCACCGCCAAGCCGGGGATGAGGCCGTGGTCCGATTTGATCCGGGCGGCATGCACGGCGATGCCGGCGCGCAAGCGGGCGGCGAATTGTTTGCCGTCGATGATGGTGGCGGTGGCCATGAGAATCCTCGCGATCACTGAAATCGCCACCAATGTTATATCAATTCCACCAGGAATTCGGCTGACCGAACCCATTCGCGGATCATCCCGCGCAGAAAAGTGGAAACCTCGACGATGGCCAGGAACTTTTCTCAGTTATAATAACTAAAGTTATTATTTGTTAGGTTATCAACCATGGCCCTAACTTTCTCCCACTTCGAGCGCTGCATCGACACCGTCCAGGCCCAACATCCCGACATGCCCCACCAATCGGTGGTACTCATGCGGCTGGCTCATCACGTCTTTCGTGCGTTGCACGAAAGACTGGACCGTTTTTTCGCCGCGCACGACCTGTCTACTTCAGCTTGGGCCGTGCTGATGATGATCTACAGCACCCCGGAACGCGCCATCACGCCATCCGAGGCCAGCATGGCGGTAGTGCAATCGCGA
>JAVMKH010000234.1:0-5094 GCA_031732935.1 Candidatus Contendibacter sp. | reverse complement strand
GCTGGAAACCCTGCTACGCCGCTGGCTCGGGCACCTGGAGAGCGAAGATCGACCCGAACACGGGTCAGCGCCCGCTCCCGAGCGCATGCGGCGGCGGATCGGTTCCCGTTCTCGAAAGGAAAGCAAATGAGCGCACCCGCCCCCAATCCCAATGATCCCCCATCGGCGACGCCGAACGGCAAACGCCGCCGCGTACTGTTGCTCCTCTCCCTATTGTTCTCGACGATCGCCGTCGGCGTGGGCGGTTATTGGTTCGTTCATGGGCGCTGGCGCGTGACCACCGATAACGCCTATGTCGGCGGCAACGTCGTCCAGATCACCCCGCAAGTTTCCGGCACGGTCGTGAGCGTCTTGGCCGACGACACCGACCTGGTCGAGCAAGGGCAACCGCTCGTGCGGCTCGATCCCGCCGACGCCCAGGTGCAATTGCAACTCGCCCAGGCGAACCTGGCCGACGCGGTGCGCTCGGTGCGCGGCCTCTACGCAAACGACAGCCAATCGCAAGCGCTGGTGGCGCAACGCACGGCCGACTTCGACCGTGCCCAAACCGAGGTGGAGAGAACGGAAGCCGAGGTGCGCCGAGCCCAGGAGGAATACTCGCGGCGCCAGGCGCTCTTTCGCCAGAAATACATTGCCGAAGAAACCTTGCAATCAGCGCGAACCGCCCTGGACGCCGCCATCGCGCAACGGGACGGCGCCCGCGCGACCGTCGAGCAGGCCCGCGCGGCGATCCGGCAGGCGCGCGAGCAACGAATCGGCGCCGAAGTGCTGGTGGACAACACCTCGATCGAGACCCATCCGCGCGTGGTGGCGGCGGCGGCGAAAGTCAAGGAAGCCTATCTGGAACTCACCCGCGCCACCATCGTCGCGCCGGTGCGCGGCTATGTAGCCAAACGCAGCGTCCAGGTCGGCGCCCGCGTCGCGCCGGGCGCCGCGCTGATGGCGGTCATTCCTCTCGGTCAACTCTGGGTGGACGCCAACTTCAAGGAAAGCGAACTGGAAAACGTGCGCATCGGCCAGCCGGTCGAACTCATCGCCGATCTGTATGGAAGCGATGTGAAATACCCGGGCCGAGTGGTCGGACTCGCGCCGGGTACCGGCGGCGCCTTCGCCTTGTTGCCGGCGCAGAACGCGACCGGCAATTGGATCAAGATCGTGCAGCGGGTACCGGGTCGGCCTGTCGATGCGGGTGACGGTGGACACCCACCAGCGCGACGGCGCCATGCTGGCGACCGAGCCGAACGGCCGGGAACGGTACGCAACCCCCGTTTTCGACGTGCAAGTCAATGAAGCCGATGCCCTGATCGGACGGATCATCGAGGCGAATCGGCGTGGCGCGGCTAAGTCGTGAGCAAGCCTTCGCCTTCCGACCCGACGCCGTTGCCTCCCCTGCGAGGCGGCTTGTTGGCGCTGGCGACGTTCGCGTTGGGTTTGGGCTCGTTCATGAACATCCTCGATCTAACCATCACGAACGTGTCGGTGCCGAGCATCGCCGGCGACCTGGGTGTCAGCTTCACCCAGGGAACCTGGGCGATCACCTCCTATGCGGTGGCCGAGGCGATCATGCTGCCCCTGACCGGCTGGCTGGCGCAGCGGTTCGGCGCGGTGCGGATGTTCGTCAGCGCGACGCTGCTGTTCACCCTGGCGTCGGCGCTGTGCGGACTAGCTTTCACCTTTCCGATGTTGCTCGCCTCTCGAGTGATGCAGGGCGTGGTGGGCGCTTCGATGATTCCGCTGTCGCAAACCTTGCTGACCAGCATCTATCCGCCCCAGCGACGCGGCCTTGCGCTCGGCCTGTGGTCGATGACGACCATCCTTGGCCCCATTGCCGGGCCGCTGGCTGGCGGCTGGCTGACCGAAAATCTGTCCTGGCACTGGATCTTTCTGATCAACCTGCCGGTGGGTGTGATCGTGGCCGTTCTGGTTACCGCCCTGCTTCGCGGCCGTGAGACGCCACGCCGCCGCTTGCCGGTCGATTTCGTCGGTCTCGGCCTGCTGGTGGTCGGAATCGGCGCGCTGCAAATCCTGCTTGACAAGGGCAACGAGCTCGACTGGTTCGGCTCGTCGTTCATCGTCGGCCTCGCCTGCTTTTCGGTCGTCGCGCTGGCTTTCTTCGTCGCCTGGGAACTGACCGACGCCCATCCAGTGGTCGATCTGCGCTTGTTCGGGCGGCGCAATTTCGCGGTTGGGGTAACCTGTCTGATGCTGGGCTCGGTCGCCTTCTTCGGCACCGTGGTGGTGTTGCCGCTCTGGCTACAAACCTATCAGGGTTACACCCCGCTGTGGGCGGGCAAGGTGGTCGCGTTCGGCGGCGTGCTGGCTCTCCTGCTCGGCCCCGTCGTCGGCGCCAACATCCACCGCGTCGATGCCCGCGCGGTCGCCACCTTCGGCTTCAGCGTATTCGCCCTGGTGGCGTTCTGGAGCGCGCGCTTCACGCCGGATGTCGATTTCTGGACGCTGGCGCTGACGCGATTGTTCATGGGCATAGGGATCAGTTGCTTCTTCCTGCCGCTGATAACCATCAATCTATCGGGTCTCGCGCCGACCCAGATCGCCGCCGCCACCGGCTTGCAAAACTTCATGCGCAACCTCGGTTCCAGCTTCGGCACGGCCATCATCACCTCGCTGTGGGATCACAAGGGCATCGAACATCACGCCCGGCTGACCGAGCAGGTCACCGCTTACAACCCGCTGGCGACACGCTATCTCGACCAACTACAAACGACTGGCCTCACGGCTGAACAGGCGTTGGCGCAACTCGACCGCACCCTCACCACTCAAGCATATCTGCTCTCCACCAACGCCGTGCTTTGCATCAGCGGCATGCTGATGATCGCCCTGATCGGCCTGATCTGGTGGGCGAAACCGCCGTTCACCGTGCGCGCCGTCGCGGATTGACGCGAGGCGAGGGATCGAATCGCCCCCAGCCACCGACGCGCATGCCCTTGCCTTGCCGATTACTTCCCCGTATCTTTGCGCGCTCCCTTAAATTACCCCAACAGGAGAACGTAGGCCGTGTCGAGTCAGGACCAGCAGATCATGTTCGTATTTCCGGGACAAGGTTCCCAATATGTCGGTATGGGCAGCGACTTGCGCCGGGACTTTCCGGTCGCCCAGCGGCTTTACGAACAGGCCAACGACATCGTGGGCTACGATCTCGTCAAGCTTTGCCTGGAAGGGCCGGAAGAAGAGCTGAGGCTAACCCGCCATACCCAACCCGCCCTGCTCGTTCACTCGCTGGCCTGCCTGGAAATCCTGCGCGAATTGACCGATGACCGGGTGCAACCGGTTCTGACCGGCGGCCACAGCCTCGGCGAATACTGCGCCCTGGTCGCGGCCGGGGCGCTCGACTTCGAAACCGCGCTGCGGCTGGTACAAAAACGCGGCGAGTGCATGGGCACCTACGGCGCGGGCGAAATGCTGGCGTTCCCGCTGCATTTGGACAACGTGCGGCCGCTGGCGGAAAAACATTATTGCGTCGTCGCCGCCCGCAATCTGCCCGATCAAACCGTGATCGGTGGTCTCGGCGAGGACCTGGACCGGTTGACCGAGGAAGCCCACGCGCATTTCCCACGCAAGCGGCCCACCCGGCTCAAGACCGAGGGCGCCTTTCACACCTTCTACATGATCACCGCCGCCTTGCACTTTCGCCCGGTGCTGGACGCCGCCACGATGAGCGCTCCCACCGTCCGCATCTTGTCCAACTGTACTGGCGCTTATCACGATCCCGATCCCACCGCGATCAAAACTCGTCTGTTCTTCCAACTGTTCCATCCGGTCAACTGGATCGACAACCTGGAAATCGCCTTCCACGACGGCATCAACACCATCATCGAATTCGGCGGCGGCCTGGGCAGCGGTCCGGCGCCCGAGGACAAGCGGCCCAATCTGGAAAGCATGATCAAGAAAGCGCTGCGTGGTTCGGATTTCAGCGCCCACTACCACGCCGCCATCAATAGCCAAACTCTGCGGGAAACGGCGGAGGCGCTGCGGTCATGAGATATCGCGCCACTTCGCAAAGCCAGCGCGCCCGGCGCGCGCTCAGTCAGGAAGCCGTGAAACGCTCTCATCGCCGCTGCGATCTAATCCGACTTGTCCCGGAAAACGAACCCGCCACTTCCCCATCGGACGCGGCCGATACCGATCAGGCGGAATACATCGACGCATCGATTCCACCCTCTCCTCGCCCTTGATATGGAACCGCGAGCTAGCATCTCGACATCCATGGCACATGGCTCGCGATTTTGTCCATGATATTTTGCAAGAAAAATTGTCGGCTATCACGTTTGCTCGATTTCAGCTACCCTTAAGCGCAAGCGCTTAGCGAAAACGAAATCATCGCGGGATGGACAGCGGTTCGCGGAGCCAAACCGCCCATCGCGCCACACAGGCTTTCCCCCCGTACATAAACACAAACGACCAGCCCCGCGCTGCCCGAGCGCGGGCCGGGGGGAAGCGTTTGACCATCCATTTGCCATCCATACCACCATCACGAGGTGAGAACCATGCTCTCCGAGAAACAACTCGAAATCCTGCGGGAACGTCGCGCCAAGGTTCTGGCCGGCGGCGGCGAGGATAAACTCCAGGAACGGCACGCCAAGGGTCTGCTGGGCGCCCGTGAACGGCTGCTGGCGCTGTTCCAGCCCGACACCTTCCAGGAGATCGCTACCCACGCCAAGCACGCCGGCAAGCATTTCGGCCTGGCCGACAAGGAACTGCCCTCCGACGGCGTGATCGTCGGCACCGGCTTCGTGGACGGGCGACCGGTGGCGGCGTTCAGCCAGGATTTCACGGTCATGGGTGGGACCCTCGGCAAAATGCACGCCCGGAAAATCGTGCAGTCGATGCAACTGGCCCTGAAGATCGGCGTGCCGGTGGTCGCGTTCAAGGACTCGGCCGGTGCCCGCATCCAGGAAGCGGTGGATGCCCTGTCCGGCTACGGCGAGGTGTTTTACAACAACGTGCTGCTGTCAGGCGTGGTGCCGCAGATCGCCATCATCGCCGGCCCCTGCGCCGGCGGCGCGTCGTACTCACCGGCGCTGATGGACTACATCATCATGACCAAGCAGAACGCCTACATGTTCATCACCGGCC
>JAVMKH010000233.1:39465-46413 GCA_031732935.1 Candidatus Contendibacter sp. | reverse complement strand
ATTCAGGGCATTCTCGACCGCGCGCACCGACACGATGGCGTGGACCGTGGTGCACACGCCGCAGATGCGCTGAGTGAACACCCAGGCATCGCGCGGATCGCGGCCCTGGAGGATGACCTCGATGCCACGCCACATCTGCCCCGACGACCAGGCATTGCTCACCTTGCCATTATTGACCTCGCAATCGATCCGCAGATGGCCTTCGATGCGGGTAATGGGATCAATGGTTATTCGGGTCACGACGGCCTCCCATGGGATTTAGCGGTATCCTGCAATACCGGCAAGCTCTTGATAAATAGTAGATACAACATGATTTCCAAGCAGACGACACCGATGGTGATCATCAGCTCCGGGGCGGAGGGAAAGTAGGTCCAGCCGTTGCCGGGTCGCACCACCATCAGATAGGAGTTGAGCCGGTACAGCGAACCGCCGGCCAGCAGACTGATCGCCGCCAGGAACTGCCAGCGCTGGCTGGCGCGGCGGCGCGAGAGGAGTACGAAGATGGGTGCCAGGAACAGCGCGGTCTCGGTCAGGAACAGGTTGCCCTCCCAATCACCGGCAAAGGCCAGACCCAGATAGCCGCGATAGGTCAGATCACCCCAGCGCAACACCAGGTAGGTCACCAGCAAACCGGCAATGACCCGCGACAGCCGCGCGAACAACGCCACCTCGGATGGGGTCTTAAACGCCCGTTGCACCAGAGTGCCCTCCATCATCACCACCCCGTAGCCCATGGTCAGCGCTGAGATCAGGTACAGCAGCGGCAACCATTGGGTATTCCACAACGGCGATAGCTTGTAGCCGAGAATCAACAACACCGTGCCCAGCGAAGATTGATGCATGGTCGGCAACAGTACTCCGACTGCAACCAGCACATACATGTAGCGTTTTAAGAAAGCTTGCAACTTGTCTAGACCGTAGCGTTGCTTGAAGGCGAGCGGCATCCGTTCAAGAAACGCTGGCCAGAATTCCAGCCACAGCACGGTGACATAAGCCATCACGCATAGTCCCACTTCCAGGATCACCGAGTTTGGTTGGGCATACCAAGGCAGCAGCAGATTGAAAGCGTTCCAGTAGCGGCCCAGGTCGATCATCACGGCGAGGCCGCCCAAGGTGTAGCCGAACACGCCGCCGAGCAAGGCTGGACGCATCAGCGGGTGATAGGAGTTACGGTTGAAAATGTAGATCAGCAAGGCCATGGCGAAACCGCCGCAGCCGAAGGCGGTGCCGATCACCACATCCAGTACGACCCAGGTGCCGATAGGATAGCCGTTGCTCATGTTGGAGACGTCGCCCATCCCAAATAGAAAGCGGCGCGCGATGAAATAAGCCGCGATCAACACGAATAAGCCAAGGATCAGGAAAGGCTTGGTAACGATTTTGCCGCCGAGCGGCCGATGGACGATGGCACTCATGAGGGTCGATCCTCGTCGTTTTTGTTCTCGTCATCGTTCTTGACTGTGCGCCGGGCTAGCATCACCAAACCGCCGAACAAGGCCAGCGGAGCGACCATGCCTTTATAAATCGTGTGCTGCATCCCTTCCGAGATAGCGGCGTAAGAATGATCGGGCAACTTGGGCAGACCGAGTTTTTCGTGCGGCACACCGGTCAAGTAGCGTACTTGCGTTCCGCCCGCCTCCTTTTCACCGTAGATATGCGGTTGATAATGGCCGACCGGCGCCGTCTGACTCGGTCGGTCGCCACCTAGCAGACCACGCGGAAATTCGTACATTTCCCCAGGCTTGAGCGCTAGCCGCCGCTTCGCCTCGGCCTGTAGGTCCTCGACCCAACCGAACAGCGAAGCGCCGGTCGGGCATACGTCGCAACAGGCCGGAATCCGACCTGACTGACTGGCTTCACTCATCAAGTTTGAAATGGTGGCGCCCGTTGTGCCTTGATTAAGGTTGGAAAATAAAGGGTTGTCCTTGAGTCGGTGGCTGCAAAACTGGCACTTGGAGATCCGACCGAACGGTTCGTCGAACTGATAATGCGGTACGTTGAACGGACAGCCGTAGACGCAGTAGCGGCAGCCGATGCAGGCATTCGGGTTATAGGTGACGACGCCGGTGATCGGATTCTTCTGCATCGCGCTCACCGGACAGACCGAGATGCACGACGGATCGACGCAATGCAGGCAATGGCGCTTGACGAAGGCGTAGCCGTCCTTCTCACGATCCTTTTCCGCCATGGTGCCGTTCTGATAGACGCGAATGACGTTGAGTGTCTTGCCGGAAATGTCCAGCGCCGTGTCCCAGGTGCCCTCGTTCCAGCCGTTTAAAGCTTGCGGCTGTTCGACCGGCATGCCGTTGGCTTCCTTGCAGGCGGCGACGCAGGCTTTGCAACCGATGCACTGCGTCGAGTCGTACAGCATTCCGATAGCCTTGGGTGGCAACTGCTTCGGTTCGCGCGGCGCGAAGGGTGCGCTGGCTTCCGCGACCGGCGCGGCGGCGACGGTGGCAACCGCTCCAGCAGCCCCCCGCAAAAATTGTCTGCGACTTATGTCCATGGCGCACCTCTCATTGTTCATCGCCGTGCGGGTTGGCTTTGGACTGGGTCTCGTCGTCCATGCCGCGCAGGGCCATGGCGCCCGCGCCCACCGCCAATCCAGCCACGCCGGCGACGACCGCGGCGGCGGCCGGGCTGACGCCTTCACCCTTCGGCGCATTCACCGCCGGGAAGGCGGTCGGCGGCGCGAAGGTCTGGACCTTGGCGAGCGAGTGGATCGGCTTGGTGAAACCCACACCCTGCTCGGTGCAGCCAAAACAGGGGTGGCCGATGCCGACCGGCCAGGTTCCCTCGCCGACGTCACCGAAGCCGATGGCCGGGCAATTGGCGTGGGTTTCCGGCCCCTTGCAGCCGATCTTGTAAAGGCAGAAACCCTGGCGGTGGCCGTAATCGCCGAACTCCAGGGCAAAGCGGCCAGCGTCAAAGTGCGGGCGTCGTTCGCAATTTTCGTGGATCAGCCGGCCGTAGGCGAACTTGGGCCGGTTCTTGCCGTCCAGCGCGGGTGGTTTGCCGAAGGTGAGGAGGTAGAGGACCGTGGAGAGGAAGTTGTAGGGATTGGGTGGACAGCCGGGAATATTGATCACCGTTTTACCCGGCAACACTTCATGCACCGGTTTTGCCAGTGTCGGGTTGGGGTCGCTCGACGGGATGCCGCCCCAGGAGGCGCAGGAGCCGATGCCGATGATCGCCGCCGCTCCTTCGGCCGCTTCCTTGACGGCTTCCAAAATTGGCTTGCCGGCGACCATGCAGTAAACGCCGCCATCCTTGGTCGGAATCGAGCCGTCCACCACCAACACGAACTTGCCCCAGTTCGCCTTCATCGACTTGGCCTTGTATGCCTCGGCCTGATGACCGGCTCCCGAACACAAGGCTTCGTGGTAGTCGAGGGAGATCATGTCGAGGATCAGGGTTTCGAGCGTCGGATGGTAGGCGCGCAGCAGCGATTCGGTGCAACCGGTGCATTCCTGCGCTGACAGCCAGATGACCGGTGGCCGGGTCGCGGCGGTGGCGGCTTCCGCGATGCGGATGCCCATCAGCGACGACAAGCCCAAGGTCGCCGCGACTCCGGTGCAGTATTTCAGAAATTGGCGGCGAGTTAACCCACCAAGCGCGCCCCGATAGCCATCGAGGTCCTGAACCACGCGGGTTTCAAGATCGTGACTGCTAGAAGAATCCATCAATACCTCCTCTCTTTCCGGACTGGTTGTTGATGGAATCTAGTGGAGCAGTGGCTGGGTTAATTGACGATGGTCAAATTTTGAAAATTTTTTATCAGGTGAAATTGGCGATCCATGTGGATGGATTCCCGCGATCCGAACCAACCCGTCAGTCCAGTAGCGTCGGCGGCCTGCTTTCGTTAAGCAGCCAATGGGATCGTGCCACGTACACGGTGCGTCCCGAGAAACGGGCGATGCCGTCTTCCTCCAATCGGCCGATGATCCGCGACAGGGTTTCATGGCGGGCGCCGATCATGGAAGCGAGATCGCGCCGCGACAGCGGCAGTTCCATGAATTGGCCGCCATCGGTGGCGGTGCGGCCGTGACGGTTCATCAAGGCTCGCAGGAGATGGATAAACTTGTCTCGATTGGACAGGGTGGCGTTGCGTACCAGGTGGTCGTGCGCTTCGTCCATGTCGCTGGCGATGCGGCGCAGGAATTGTTGCCCCAAGGCGGGATTCCGTTCGAGCAGTAATTTCACCACAGCGCGGTCAACGAAGCAGATTTTGCTTGGTCCGAGCGCCTCGGCGCCGTAACGACGATTCTCGCCGAGCAATAGACCCCGATAGCCCAGGGTATCGCCGGGATAGGCGAGTCGCAGCAGGACCGTATTGCCCTCCGCGTCGCCCTTGCGGATAGCCGCCGTACCCAAGGCCACGCAGTAGATGCCATGGCTCGGTTCTCCCACCGAGAAAATCGTCTCGCCCGCCCGATACCGCCGTTTTTTCAGGTGACGCGAGAGGAACCGGATTTCCTCCTCGTTCAAAACGCACCACTCGCTGCGCTGGCGTAATGGACAACCCATGCAACCGGCACCCGACGTGCCTCCGCCTTGCTCCACCATCGCTACCCTCCCGAGTGTTGGGGTACTTGCGTCTTCAGGACGCGGCCTTGCCTTCCCTGGAAAAAAACAGCTTTTCGCTCAATAGACGAGGATGCTTGCAACCAACCGCTATAATTTGAGACTTGAAAAATATAGTTCAAGTCTGGTCAAGTGGAACCAACGCGGAGGATTGCAACATGAAAAAACAGTGGATTCGACCGCTCACGGTTATCGCCATCGTCTGGTCTTTGGAGGGCTCGCTGGGGGTCATCAAGCCTGCCTCGGGCTTTCTTACCCTTTTGATTCCAACGGCCTTGGCCCAGGATAATAGCCAGTACGCCGCGAAACCCACCGGCTGGGATGGGCCAGCGGGGTCATGCGTCGTCTGCCACAATCTGGCGAAAGGCGCATCCTGGCGGGTTGCGCCCAATCTCTGGGGCATCGTCGGCGCGCCCAAGGCGGACGCCAAGGGGTACGGTTATTCCCTGGCGCTCGCCCAGGCGGGAGGAACGTGGACGGCCAAGGAGTTGGACGAGTATTTGGCCAACCCCAATAGATTTTTGCCGGGCACCAACAAGACGATCAGCGTGACCGATCCCGAGGAACGCGCCCGGATCGTCAAGTTTCTAGGCACGCTGAAGGATTGAACCACCATTTTTTTCGTTTTTCACACCAAAACATGCCCGATTTCATCCTGGTCGCGGGCGTGGACGAAGCCGGACGCGGCCCCCTGGCCGGTCCCGTCATCGCCGCCGCCGTCATTCTCGACCCCTCCCGGCCCATCGTGGGTTTGGCCGACTCCAAAAAACTCAGCGCCGCCCGGCGCGAGCGGTTGGCGGAGGAAATTCGCGCCAGGGCGCTGGCCTGGGCGCTGGGTCGGGCCGAAGTCGCCGAGATCGACCGGGTCAATATCCTGCAAGCGACCCTGCTGGCGATGCAACGGGCGGTGACCGCCCTGAGCATTGCTCCAGAACAGGTGTGGGTGGACGGCAACCGCTGTCCGTCCTTGCCCTGTCCCTGCCGGGCCATCGTCAAGGGCGACGCCACCGTGCCGACCATCAGCGCCGCCTCGATCCTGGCCAAGGTCGCGCGGGACGTCGAGTTGCGCCAACTGGACGCGCGCTATCCCGACTACGGCTTTGCCCGACACAAGGGCTATCCGACCGCCGTCCACCTGGACGCCTTGCGTCGCCTGGGTCCGTGCCCCGAGCACCGTCGTTCCTACGCCCCCGTCGCCGCCGTGCTGCAAATCACCCTCGAGACACACGCATGACCGCCCGTTTCGTTCACCTGCGCCTGCACACTGAATACTCACTGGTGGACGGACTGATTCGTATCAAGAGCCTGGTCAGGCAGGTCGCCGCCGCCGGGATGCCGGCGGTCGCGGTGACCGACGTCAGCAATCTGTTCGCCCTGATCAAGTTCTACCGGGCAGCGCTCGGGGCCGGTATCAAGCCTATCGTCGGGGTGGAGGCCTGGGTACGGCGGCAGGACGAGCCGGCCCGCTTGGTGCTGTTGTGCCAGAACCTGACGGGTTACCACAGCCTGACCCGGTTGGTGAGTCGGGGGTTTCTTGAGGGCCAGCAGCGAGGTATTCCAATCCTCGACCGGGCTTGGCTGACGGGAAATACCGACGGCTTGATCGCGCTGTCTGGCGGGCGCGAGGGCGAACTCGGCCAAGCGTTGCTGAACGACCGGCTCGATCAGGCCCGGGCATGGCTGGCCGACTGGCGGCAACTGTTTCCGGGTCGGTTCTATCTGGAAGTGCAGCGAACCGGCCGGCCGCAAGAGGAAGCCTATCTGGAATCGGCGGTGGATTTGGCGGCGGCGACCGGGACGCCGGTGGTGGCCACCAATGAGGTTTGCTTTCTTCAACGCGACGATTTTGAGGCGCACGAGGCGCGAGTTTGCATTCACGACGGCGCGACCCTGGGCGATCCACGCCGGCCGCGTCGGTACAGCGACCAGCAGTATTTGCGGACCCCAGCGGAAATGGCGGAGCTGTTCGCCGATCTGCCCGAGGCGCTGGAAAACAGCGTCGAGATCGCCCGCCGCTGCAATCTGCGGTTGGATCTGGGGAAAAACGTGCTGCCGGATTTCCCGGTGCCCGAGGGAATGGACGCCAATTCGTATTTCGCGCTCCAATCTCGCGCCGGTCTGGAACAGCGCCTGCGCCGGCTGTTCGATCCCGCCGCGCCGGATTTCGCCGACCGTCGCCGGCCTTACGACGAACGGTTGGAAACCGAATTGAAGGTCATCGTCCAGATGGGGTTCCCCGGCTATTTCCTCATCGTGGCCGACTTCATCCAGTGGGCGCGCGACCACGGCGTGCCGGTCGGGCCGGGGCGTGGCTCCGGCGCCGGTTCGCTGGTCGCCTACGCGCTCGGCATCACCGATCTGGAC
>JAVMKH010000233.1:0-39437 GCA_031732935.1 Candidatus Contendibacter sp. | reverse complement strand
AACGGGTGTCGATGCCGGATTTCGACATCGATTTCTGCATGGAAGGCCGCGACCAGGTCATTGACTACGTCGCCCAACGCTACGGTCGCGACCGGGTCTCGCAAATCGCCACCCACGGCAGCATGGCGGCTAAGGCGGTGGTGCGCGACGTGGGTCGGGTGCTCGGCCATCCCTACGGCTTCGTGGATCGCATCGCCAAGCTGATTCCGTTTGAGTTGGGGATGACCCTCGACAAGGCCATCGAGCAGGAAGCGGAGTTGCGCCGGTTGTACGAGCATGATGAGGACGTCAAGGCGCTGATCGACCTGGCCCGCAAGCTGGAGGGATTGGCGCGCAACGTCGGCAAGCATGCCGGCGGGGTGGTGATCGCGCCATCCCGCCTGACCGATTTTTCGCCGCTGTATTGCGAAGAGGGCGATTCCAGTCTGGTCACCCAGTTCGACAAGGACGACGTGGAGGCGGCCGGACTGGTGAAGTTCGATTTCTTGGGCCTGCGGACGCTGACCATCATCGACTGGGCGGTGCGGACCATCAACGACCAGCGCAAGGTCGTCGGCGAACCACCGCTGGATATCTCGGCCATTCCGCTGGACGATGCACCGACCTTCGACCTGCTCAAGCGCCATCGGACCACGGCGGTGTTTCAGTTGGAATCCAGCGGCATGAAGGATCTGATCCGTCGTCTGCAACCGGATTGCTTCGAGGATATCGTGGCGCTGGTGGCGTTGTTTCGACCGGGGCCGCTGCAATCGGGCATGGTCGACGACTTCATCGACCGCAAGCATGGTCGCGCCCGGATCGAATATCCCCATCCAGCCCTGGCGTCGATCCTCAAACCGACTTATGGCGTCATTCTTTACCAGGAACAGGTGATGCAGATCGCCCAGGTGTTGTCGGGCTATACCCTGGGGGGGGCGGATTTGCTGCGTCGGGCGATGGGCAAGAAGGACGCCGAAAAAATGGCCAAGGAACGGGATGGGTTTGTGAAAGGCGCGACGAATCGCGGGGTCGAGCCGGAAACGGCATCTTATATATTTGACTTAATAGATAAATTCGCGGGTTATGGTTTCAACAAGAGCCATAGCGCCGCCTATGCGCTCATTTCCTACCAGACCGCCTGGCTGAAGGCGCATTGTCCAGCGGCGTTCATGGCGGCGGTGTTGTCCTCGGACATGGACAAGACCGATAAGATGGTGGTGTTCATCGAGGAGTGCCGCCGCATGGGTCTCAAACTGACGTCGCCGGCTGTCAACGTGTCCGCTTACCATTTCACGGTGGGGAACGGTGGTGAAATCCTTTACGGTCTGGGGGCGATCAAGGGAGTGGGGGAGGGCGCCATCGAGGCGCTGGTCCAAGAGCGGAACCAAGGTGGGTCGTACCGTGACCTGTTTGACCTGTGTCGGCGAGTCGACTTACGCAAGCTCAACCGCCGCGTGCTGGAAGCGCTGATCCGCTCCGGCGCGTTTGATGCCCTCGGCCCCAATCGGGCGACACTGATGGCGCAATTGCCGGAGGCGCTACAACTGGCCGAGCAGCATTCTCGTAACGACGCCGCCGGCCAAGATGATCTATTCGGGTTGGCCGCCGCCGAGAAGACACCCGCCCGGCCATTGCACATCGCCAAGGTTCCCGAGTGGGATGAAGCAGAGCGGTTGCGCGCCGAGAAGGAGACGCTGGGTGTTTATCTGACCGGCCATCCCATCAGCCGGGTGGCGGCGGAACTGGCCGCGCTCCATGCCAGCCGGTTGGGCGATCTGACCGGGGGTGGCGGAACCCTGCGTCGGAGCAACGACCGCTCAGTGCTGATCGCCGGGCTAGTGGTGAGCGTGCGCACCCGCAACGCCAACCGGGGTGGGCGGATCGCGTTTGTGACCCTGGACGATGGTAGCGGGCGCTTGGAAGTCCGGATTTTTCCGGAAATGTACGAGCGGTATGGCCCCCTGATCGTCGAGGACGCTATCGTGCTGGCGCAGGGCGTCCTGGGCTGGGATGAGTTTAATCAGACCACGCGTCTGACCGTCGAACGGGTTTTGAATCTGGATGATGCACGCGCCGAGTATGCCCGGCGGCTGGTCGTGCGGCTCGATGCCCAGCGGTGCCAGGCTGGTGTGTTGCGCGAGATGGCCGGTGTATTGACCGAGCATCGCGCCGACGGCCATTGCGCGGTGTGGGTGGAATACATCGGCCCCGGCGCCCGGGTGGAGCTGGCGTTCGGTCCGAACTGGCGGGTCAGGCCCGGTGAGGCGCTTTTAAAGCAATTGCGCGAACTGGCGGGCGCGGAATCGGTACAACTACGCTACGAGTCGCAGTCGGCGGCGAATCGTAACAGCGTGGCCTGATTGGAACCTCCACCCGCCACCAGTCCCTTACCCTATTCTCCCTATTTGATTGCCAATGGAAAATATCTATCCGATTCTCGGCGCGCTGGGCCCCATTTTCGCTCTGATTCTGCTGGGCCTTGGGTTGCGGCGGTTTGGTTTTCCCGGCGATGGATTTTGGCCGGCGGCCGAGCGTTTCACCTACTTCATGCTGTTTCCGGCCCTTCTGGTGCAGCGACTGGCGGTGGCCCGACTGGGTGATTACGCGGTCGGGCCCGTGGCGGCGGTCATCGTGGCGATGCTGCTGGGAATGACGGCGCTGGTCTATGGGCTCCGACCCTGGCTGAAGGTGGATGGGCCGGCGTTCACTTCGGTCTATCAAGGGGTGATCCGCTTCAACACCTATGTTGGGCTGGCGGTGGCGCTGGCGGTGTTTCACGCCGAGGGCGGGACGGTGGCGGCCCTGGTGATGGCGATCATGATTCCGCTGATCAACGTGCTGTGCGTGCTGGTGTTGAACGCGCACGCCGGCGGTTCGGCCACCGTGGCCGGGGTGGCGCGCGGTCTGATCACCAATCCGCTGATTCTGGCCTGCCTGACCGGGATCGGGCTGAACCTGAGCGGTATCGGTTTGCCGTGGGGTTCGGCGGCGGTGTTGGAGATTCTGGCGCGCGCCGCGCTGCCGCTGGGATTGCTCGCGGTGGGGGCCGGGCTACGGTTGGATGGCCTGCGGCGACCCGGCTTGCTGGCGGCGGCCAGCGGCCTGAAGTTGTTGGTCTTGCCGGGGCTGGCCGCGGGGCTGTGCTGGGTAGCGCAACCGGGACGGCTGGAAACGGCGGTGCTGGTGACGTTCGCGGCGCTGCCTGGGGCGTCCACCGCCTACATCCTGGCGCGGCAACTGGGTGGCGACGCGCCGCTGATCGCGGCCATCATCACGGTGGAAACGGCGGCGGCGCTGGCGACCCTGCCGGCGGTGCTGATGTGGGTGGTATGAAGCCATTGGATTCCCTCGCCAGCAAACGGGAAAGAGATGGGGGCAGTCACGATTGCGTCGCCAGTTGCCGCAGCAGGAGTTGTAGATGCAAAGGGAATTTCTGGTCGATGGGTTTTTGATGTGCGTTAAAGAGTTTCAGCAGCGCGTTAGCTCTCGCCTTGTCGCCCATGGCCAGACCGGCGGTCAAGCCGGCGGTGAGTAGATAGGTTGCTTCCTGCGGCGAGAGCTCGTCCTTGGGCGTCGTTTCGATAAGACGCTGGGTGAGCGCCGCCATCGTGGGCGCATCGCGCTGTCCCACCGCGCGGTGCAGGACGAACCAGTCGCGCGTGGTTTCGGACAGGGCGTTGTAGCCCGGTTGACTGGCCAAATAATCCCACAAGGGCGTGGTCCGGCTGGCCGGTAGATAAGGATTGACCAGTTCGGCCGTCTTGAAGAGCAGGGCACGCACCATGTCATCCGCCGGTTGTTGCGGGGCGTCGACCGCCAACTCTCGCAGCAATAGTTGTAAATCGAAGCTTGATGGACCCAGTTGCGCTGGCGTCATCGGTTGCTGGGACAACAGGGTTTCGGCGATGCGCGCCGCCCGCTGCTGAAATTCCGGCGCGCTGAAAAGAGGCGCTGTCGTAGCTGGGGTTTCGCCCGCCCGGCGATGGCCATCGAGCATTTCCAGCACGGGGATGGGCGCCACGTGCAGTGCGCTCAAGATTACGGCCGTTTCCTGCAAATAGCGACTTCTGGGGGCGTTGAGGCTGAGATAGGGGAAGAAGTCGGAATTGGCCGGCGCGTTGAAGTCCTTGAATAGCGGTTGCAGCAGCGCCTTGTCGCCGAGGCGGCGAACCTGGATATCCTGGAGCGAGCGGATTCCTACCCGGTTCAGCACCTCTTGCAGTTTGGGTTCCGCCAGAGTCCAAGGGTCAAGTCGGTCGAGACGACCGCCGTTGCTGGCGACGATCAAAATGTCCAGACTGTCGGTATTGAAGACTGCGTAATCGCTAAAGTGCTGGCTCAGCGCCTTGAATACCGACGAAACCAGCATCGGATTGGATTCGTACAATTGCAACCACTGCACCAGCAAGCCGCGCTCGTTCAGGTGATTCTTGATGTAGCGGTAAAACTCCTCGGAAAACAGGCTGGCGACGCCGCTGACCCAAGGGTTGGACGGTTCGGAGATGATCAGGTCGTAGCGGGCGTTGTGGCTGGAAAAATAGGTTTTGGCGTCTTCGATATGAATGCGGCTGCGCGGGTCGGTGAAGGCCCGTTCCGCGAATCGGCCGAACCCCCGCGCACCCTCCACCATCGCCGGCTCGATCTCCACGGTATCCACCCGTTCGACCCGATCCGTGCCCAGCAGGTTATGGGTGGTCATGCCGGAGCCAAAACCGACGTTAGCGACGGTCCTGGCGTCGGGCCGCAGGGATAGCGGCAGCACAGCCGCCATGACTTGGGTGATTTCGTCAAGCTCGCTGATCGCTGTTCGGGTTTGGATGCTAGCGTCCGGTTTGCCATTGGTGGCTATGACCATACCGCCGTCCTTGAACAGGTAACGAGCAATACTCGCGGTCTTGCCGTCGCGGTAGTATTGTACCTCGGTGTCAGGCAGCAGGTGGGTGCGACCATGGCGGTACACGCCGCCGGCCATGCGCAAGGGGTCGAAACGAACCACTAATAGGATGACCGCGAACGCCAGCGCCGCCGTCCCCACGCTGGCTGGTAGCTCCCAGCGCCAGGATCGCGGCCGGGTCAGCGCCAACAGGGCGACGCCCACAACGATGTCCAGCAGCGCCCCCAGGCTGACCAGTCCCTTGACGCCGATGGCCGGCATCACTACATGCACCGCCAGCAACACGCCGAGGATCGCGCCGACGGTGTTGGCGCTGTAAACCCGGCCGATGCTGCGTTCGCCCGCGCCGCGTCGCAGCAGCGTGTAGGTGAACAGCGGCAACGTCATCCCGGCCAGGAAGGTCGCCGGGACCATGATCGCCATCGCGATGGCCTGGCTGGTGAGGTTGAACAGGGCGTAGCCATTGTCGGTCTTGCTCAGGCCGCCGATCATGAAACCCATGAAGTCGAAGCTGGCGTTGTACAGCGGCAGGGTGCCGACCGCGCATAGACCCATCAGCATTTGAACGTAGCCGGCGTAGCGCAACGGCGTGGCGATGCGGTCCAGCCGGCGGCGGATCCACAGCCCGCCCAGCGCCAGGCCGAGAATAAAGGCGCTCAGCATCAACTCGAACGCCTGGGTGGAACTGCCCAACACCAGGCTGAGCATCCGAATCCAGCCGATTTCATAGAAAAACGACGCTAGGCTGGAGCCGAGCGCGATAGTCAGCAGCGCCGCGATCAACCATGAGGGGGCTGGTTGACCCGACTCGCTCGCGCCTTCCGCTGGCGCGGGGACGCGGTGCTCCTTGGCGATGCCCCATATCACGATGGCCAGCAGCACGTTCAGGATGCCGGCCGTCATGATCGCGCCGGGCAGACCCACCGCCGGAATCAGGACGAACACGCTGACCAGAACGCCCGTCGCCGCGCCGAGGCTGTTGGTGAAGTACAACATGCCTAGGGTTGCACCGGGGGTGTCGGGGTACAGGCGAATAATGCCGGCGCTCATCAGCGGGAAGGTCGCGCCGAGCAGCACCGATTGCGGCAGGATCAGCAGTGCGGCGAGGGTCCATTTCAGCGCGTTGATCGTGCCGGGATCGTTCAACGCCGGAATCCAGCTTAAATACAATGCGTCCAGCACGGTGGTGAACAGGGGGTGAAAGGTCAGGCCCAACAGACCGATGACCCCCTCGGCGACGGCGTAGCCCAGCAACAGATTGTTCCAGCGCAGGGAATAGCGGCTGGCCAGCCACGCCCCCAGCGCCATGCCGCCCATGAAGATCGCCAGCACCAGGGTCTGCGCGTAGGCGGCGTGGCCCAGCATCAGCTTGAGGTAATGCGACCAGATTGATTCATAAATCAACCCGCTGAAGCCGGAAAGGGTGAATACGCTATATAATGCGATGCGTAGCGCGGGCGAAGCGGGGCGCGAAGTCATGTTGAGTCAATCCAGGCTTGTGGTGGCGCGGTTGGGTCAATAGTTCGGCCAAGGCGCTGGGTTTAATCCCTGGCAAGTACGGACGGATCAAAAAACGATGAATCCAGGCAACCGGTTGAGCATTATCCTGCCAGCCCGCAATGAAGCGGTCAATTTACGCCCCCTGCTGGGCAAATTGACGGAGCGGTTTTCTGAAGCGGAAATCATCGTGGTGAATGATGGATCGACTGACGAAACTGTCGACATCTGCCGGTTGTTCGGGGTGCGGGTGGTCACGCATCCGTACAGCTTGGGTAATGGCGCGGCGATCAAGGCGGGCGCGCGGGCCGCCCGTGGCGAGACGCTGGTGTTCCTGGACGCGGACGGCCAGCACGATCCGGCCGATATTCCCCGGTTGCTGGCGAAGCTGGAAGAAGGTTACGACATGGCGGTTGGGGCGCGGCGCGATCATTCCCAGGCGTCGTGGGGGCGGGGCGTGGCGAACCGGATCTACAACCGGCTGGCCAGTTGGATGACCAATTACCAGGTACTCGATCTGACCTCGGGGTTTCGGGCGGTGCGGGCCGAGCGGTTCCGGGAGTTTTTGTATCTGTTGCCGAACGGTTTTTCCTATCCGACGACGATTACCATGGCGTTCTTCCGCAGTGGTTATTCCGTGGTCTATGTACCGATCGTGGCGGGGCGGCGAGAAGGTAAGAGCCATATCCAACCGTTGCAGGATGGCGTGCGATTCCTGTTGATCATCTTTAAGATCGGGACGCTGTATTCGCCGCTCAAGCTGTTTTTTCCCGTCAGCCTGGGATTCTTCCTGATAGGGCTGTCCTACTACGTCTACACCTATCTGGCCGAACATCGGTTCACCAACATGGGAACCCTGTTGTTCAGCATTGCCGTGGTGGTTTTTTTGATGGGGTTGGTGTCGGAACAAATCACCAGTCTGTTCTATCAGCAATCGGGTGATCGAGTTAGAGACAAAGAGGTGAATGGAGGCTAGTTCTGGCTAGTTCTGGCTAGTTCTGGCTAGTTCTGGCTAGTTCTGGCTAGTTCTGGCAAGGTGAAAAACCATTGGACTCAGGTTTATTCAAAACTTTTCGGAGTAAGGAGTTCTAGCGTGCAAAAACCCTTTTTGGTGTTTGGTGCCCCGCAAATCGAGCAGGCCGAGATCGATGAGGTGGTCGATTCGTTGACGTCCGGCTGGTTGGGTACTGGCCCAAAAGTGGCGCGCTTCGAACACGATTTTGCTGTTTACAAGGGAGTTCACGAAAATCAAGTGGCGGCGGTGAATTCTTGCACGGCGGCGCTGCACGTCAGCATGATCGCGTCAGGTATCGGACCAGGGGATGAGGTGATCACCACGCCGATGACATTTTGCGCGACGGTTAATGCGATTATCCATACGGGCGCGACCCCGGTGTTGGCGGATGTGGATCCGGTCACGATGAACATCGATCCGACGCAGGTCGAGGCGCGGATCACGTCGCGCACCCGGGCGATTTTACCCGTGCATTTCGCTGGACGGCCTTGTGAAATGGACAGGTTAATGGAAGTCGCACAAAAATATGATTTGAAGGTGATCGAGGATTGCGCCCATGCGATTGAAACGGAGTATCATGGGAGAAAAGCGGGAACATTTGGGGATTTTGGCTGTTTCAGCTTTTATGTGACGAAGAATGTGGTGACAGGCGAGGGAGGAATGGTGATCGCTCGGAATGATCATGATATCGGACGGGTGAAGATGCTGGCCTTGCACGGGATGAGCCGGGATGCATGGCGGCGGTTCAGCGATACGGGTTTCAAACATTATCAGGTGGTGGAGTGCGGCTTTAAATACAATATGATGGATATTCAGGCCGCGATCGGTATTCACCAGTTGGTGCGAGTGGAAGGGAACTGGTTAAAAAGGCAGGAGGTATGGCGGAATTATCAGGCGGCATTTGCTGATTTACCAGTGGTTTGCCCTGCTGAGCCGGCTTTGGATACACGTCATGCCTATCATCTTTATACAATTCTGCTCGACGAGGCGAAGACGGGTATCAGCCGGGATGTGTTTCTCGATGCAATGACTGCACGGAAAATCGGGGTGGGTGTGCATTATCTGAGTATTCCCGAGCACCCGTTTTATCAGAAGCAATTCGGTTGGTGGCCTGAAGATTATCCGAATGCAATGCGAATTGGGCGACAGACAGTGAGTTTGCCGATTTCGGCGAAACTAAGTGATGCTGATGTTCGGCGAGTCATTGAATCGGTACAGGATTCGGTAATTAAATGAGAGTTGTCATCCTAACCGGTGGTAGTGAAATTGTTGCGGCCGCCTTGGTTGAGGCCTTTGTCAAGGCGAGTATTCCAATTGCAATCATTTCACTGGTGAATAAAAGTATCCTACGAAAGGTGGCGCCAGATACGCCTTATGGTGAATTGACCTGGCCTCCAGGTTCCGCCGAGGAAGCGGCGAAACAATTGACTGATCTATTGTGTTCCTGGGGTGCCAGCCAGGATGAGGGTTGGCCGATTTTACCTACCGAGGATGGCGGGTTGCGTTTATTGCTAGAACAACGGGAATTAGTCGAATCGGTTGGTGTATTTGGTCGAGCGCGCGCACTGCAACTAGGTGGTTTGGATAAAGCCGAGTTGTTTGGCTGGCTCGAACAACAGGGTTGTACCGATATCATTGCGCCAACGCGCGTCATCCAATCCATTGGTGAAGTCAGGGAAGCCATGGCGGAATTGGGTGGGAAATGCGTAATCAAACCCGCGCTCAAACCACTTTCCATGCAATTGACCGGTATGCCCGCCAAAGCCTTCATGACGGCGGATTACCCAAATTCGGACATGCTCGAACGGGCGCTCGCAGCAGCATGGGGTATTGCAGAACACTGGGTCGTGCAGCCACACTTAACTACTCCAACAGTCGGTGAAGCGGTTTTTTGGGGTGTGCGGGATGGTCAAGGTGGTTTGGTTGGGATGGGGGCGGTCGAACGTTGGAAGCAACCCAGAAATGGGGGTACTGGGTGTTGGGTGATGACGCGCAATGACTTAACTGAGTCTCTTCGACCCTTGGCCTCGCGGATTCTTGAAGCGATTGACTTCGTAGGGCTATGCGAATTGCCTTTCCTGCTGGATGGGAACGAAGAGTGGCGGCTTCTTGAGCTCAATCCGCGCCCCTGGTTGCAGGTTGGATTGGCTCATGCCGCTGGCGCACCCTTGGAGTTGATGGTCGCCAAGGTTTTGCAGGGCCAACCCGTGCAACCCATTATGCCGCGCGATCGGGTCGCTTGGGTCAATCTTGAACGGTTACTGATGGCTGCTTGGTCGGGCGAACAAGGTCCACGCTGGAACGCGCTGCGAGATGCATTTCGAGTCTGGCGCAACGCCGATACCGTGGCGATTTACGACTCTTCCCTGCCGCATATCCGATCCCGTTGGCTGATACGGTTGGCCAGTAAGGCATGGACTCGGCTCCGTGCATGAAGCCAAATCACCCACCTTGGCGATGGATGTCCAGCATTTTGATGGTGGCTGGGCTCGGCTGGGTAGGTTATTTACTGATTACGGCGGTCGATGATCCGAGGCGATTTATACCGGACAGCATGGCATGGCTGATCGTTGCAACAGGATTGGTTGCACTGTCCTTGGCCACGAATATCTGGTTGTTTAGCCTGTTTCTACATGCCGGGCCAGGGCAGCGCTACCCCTTTGGATTAGTGGCGCGACTGTCGGTTGCCGGTCAGTTGCTACGCTATCTGCCGGGACGTTTCTGGGGGTTGGCTTATCAGATTAACGTTGCGGGCCAGCGGATTCCAGCCCTGTACCTAACCCGCGCCAATATTGATTTAATGGTTTTTTCGCTACTTGGAAGCACCCTTGTGGCCTTTGTACTGGTGGGAAAGCAACAGGGATGGTCTTGGGAGATTCTGGTTGCCTTAAGCGTTGGTGGGATTGCCTTGGTAGGCGGTTTGTTCCTCGGTGGCGCTAATTGGTTGATAAAAATATTCGCTTCCCGTCTCCCTGGCAAGGCGCGAAAAATATTAACCGAATTAGCGATGGCACAGCCGACGGCATCACGGTTGACGTTGATTTTTACAATTTTTCTCGGCAGTTGGGTGCTTTATCTAAGCGGATGGAATCTATTGGGCTTGGTATTTCATAGTTTCTCCAAGGTGGATTTTACTTCATTGTGCGCCTTCTACACGCTCGCCTCGGTGATTGGCATCGTCTCCGCGCTAACTCCGGCGGGGCTTGGCGTGCGCGAGGCTGCTTTTCTTGTACTGGCAGCGAGTAGCGCAACTCATGAAGTCGTGGCTTTTTTCGCTGTCTTTGGGCGAATTTGGCTTATGTTAATCGATGTGGCGCTGCTGATGGCTGTTATGTCTTTTTTTTCGATCACCAAGGACGCTAGCTGATGGCATCATTACCAACGCACGATATTGAGGGTTTGCATATCCTTGATCCGAAGGATCGACAGGGTTGGAAATCCAAATACATCACTTTATTACAGGAGAGGGCACTGCGTCGTCATATACCAAAAGGCCAAGGCAAACTAGCGGTTGATCTTGGCTGTGGTTTCGGCCGGCTAACGCCATTGCTTGCCGAGTGTGGTTGGCAGGCGGTTGGTATTGACCCTTCACCCGAGCTTTTGGTGTATGCCAACCAACACTATCCTGGGCCAGAGTATCGCGTGGGTGGTTTGCCTAACTTACCCATCGAACCAGCAACCATTTCGCTCCTGTTGGTTCAGAATGTGTTGCGGGCATTAAAAATGATGAATCGTTTGGAGCTAGTGAATGGTGTTGGACGTTATCTTGCGGAAGGCGCGCGCGTGGTGCTCGTGGAAAACCTGCGTGTTGGGCATCCGGCCTATCTGCCAGAAGCGCTTATTATCGAGATGATGCAACAGGAAGGGTTACGCCTGGTACAACGAGTACCTTTGCGAGCCGCGCGTTGGTGGATGATTTATCTGATTCGTTATGGGTTGATTCCTGAATCGCTTTATGAGCGAATTGCCGAGTGGGAACTCGATCGAATGGCAAAGCGGAAAGATTCACCAAGCTGGCAATATTGGAACGTCCTATTCGTGTTCGATAAGGTGGAGCGGCCGTCATGATCAACATATGGTTCAAGGCGGTTTATGTAGAACGAATACAAAGCCAGGCGAGAAGACCGTGAGATAATCGAGGATCATTCCAGGAACGATGCTGAGTATTCGCCAGAAAAGTCCGGTTCGCCCATAAAGATCGGAGTGCTTGATGAGAGTGGGCATGGCGTTTTTGACTTCGAATTCGCGAAGCCAGTGACGCAACCTCCATATTGATACTGAATTCGCATCGACAACGTATTTTGCACCACAAAGCTTCATGAGCCTTATTGCAAATCTTCTTGGCAACCAATGCACAAAAGGCCAGAAAACATGAGGCTCGATGGGGAAGAGCAAGTTTGGGCCGGCAAAGTAGGCATATCCGCCTGGTTTGAGGATACGATGGATGAATCCAATCAGCGCTTCCGGGTCTGGCACATGTTCATAAACCTGGTTGCAGACAACGACATCGATTGAATTGGGCCTGGGGAAATCATTGGTATAGTCTCCCTGGACAAATTCCAGATTAGGATGAGCATCCTTCAGCTTCGACCAGCGCTGCCAGGGGGACGGATCAATCGCTGTGATGCGTCCGATCCGCGGAGCAAGATGGGCGGCAATCTCACCACAGCCACAACCTACATCCACCCAATGGCTGTTGGAGAAATCCAATCCGGTTATCAAACGCAGGGTGGTAAAAATGGCGGCGGCTTTCTCAGGGCGATTTTGATCCCCCCAGCCTGGATCGGGTGGGTTAGCATGGAGATGGACATCCTGGGTCATGCGGCTTTCTCAATATTGGATATTGAACTCAAACATCTCTCCTAGGCCGTTCCCTCTAGCAACACAGCCAGATGGCGCGCCGTGGTGACGACATTGAACGCGCTCGCCACCGTGTCCAACCCTACCGCGAAATCGGCGGGCGCCAAGGTCAGCGCTTGGCGCAGGGCTTGGGCAAGGCTAGCGGCGGTTACCGTCATTGCCAGGACTCCGCAGCGATGCTCCCCGATCAGTTGCGGCAAATCCCCGACCGGCATGGCAATCACCGGACACCGCATCTGCATGGCGTCGGAAAAGATCACCGGAATGCTCTCGATCCGCGAGGGGATCACGACGTAATCCGCCCAATTCAGCAATTCCCGCGCGCCATCGCGATCCAGATAGCCGCCGACAGTTACAGGGCGGCCTGCCTGGATGAGAGGGGTTGTTTGGATCCGCACCTGGTTTTCGAGTGGTCCGCCGCCGTGGATATAGATCGCCTCGATACGTTGCCAGTCACCATCGCTCAGCAATTCCAGCGCCTGCAGAAGTAGGTCAATGCCTTTATTGGGGTGCCAACGGCCCAGAAAAGCCAGACGATAGGGCGGATAGTCGCGCAAGGCCTTCACTCGACCATCGGCTAGCAAGCGGCAACTGGGTAGGAAGGCGCACGGCTTTCCACCGATGCGTTCCACATCGGCCTTAAGGGCCAAGCCGTCGGCGTAGCGGCTGGCCGCGTCGCGTAGCACCCGCCGCAACATCCCGCGCACGATTGGTATTTTCCCCAAGGTCCAGATGTCGCTGCCGAGCGCCCAAATGCTGTAGGGAACGCCGAAGCGCCGCTGAGCCTGCATGGCCCAATACCCGCTGGGCAGTGCCCATAGGGCCAGGTTATGAGTAATCGGCAATGTCTCACATGCCTGCCGGACCGCTCGGCCGCCGGCCTGTAGCGTCGTGATGATCACCGGCCAATGCGTGGGATGAATCGGCGACAGCAGGGATAGCGGCTGGCGCGGGACTGCAAACCGCCGCACCTGGACCCGGTGTTCCTGACGGGTGTAAGTCTTTTCGCCGGGCGCGATCACGGTAACCTGGGTGGTGGCGGACAGCGCTTGCGCGAAATCCTGCACGAAGGTTCCAGCAGCGGCGGCTCCCTCGCTTTCATCCGGGTACGAGGTGGTAATAAGGAGGATGTGGTTCATACACCCTTAGTGCAAATCAGGTCAGTAGCCGAACGACTCAAAGTCGTCGCGGACAGGCCCCGAATCTTATTTCTCCAGCAACCCGTCAATCTAACCACCTGCTTATTTGTCTGTTTAATGAGGAGGTGGGCTAACTTGATAACGCCCCAGAACCACTCGAAATTCTTCGCCGATTTCTTCAAATCGAATCTCGCGTTGATTTTTTCGGGCGGTTTGCCAGACCATGGGCAAACCGCGCCCCAGCCGATCCATATAGCGCATGTTCTCCATGAATTTAACAATGATGGGGTTGACCGCATAGGAAACCCCCATCGGCAGTTTGGCGATATTGACGGAATTCGGCAATCTTCCGGGGCTGATAAACTCGATCCGATCAGCAAACAGTTGGATGCGGATTCGCGAGCCGGTAATGGCGTAGTTGCGATGAACCACGGCATTGACCAGCAACTCTCGAAATACCTTGTCTGGATATTGGAAATGGGTGTCTTCAGCGCGCGACCCCTGAATCCGGCTGGGGCGCTGAAGGTTGTTGCGAATCACCGCCAGGGCGGAATCGACTTGAAATCCCAGGGCACCCTCAATGACCTGTTTGTCAATCAGCTCCTCGGTCACTTCATCGCCGGCGAAATGCGCGAAGGAAATGCCGGCATATGACAGATGCCGTTGGGGATTGATGCCAAATAACAACAGGCCAGCGACCGTGGTTTCTCCCGTCTCGGTCATCACATCGGTATTAGCAAGAATACGTGGTTTATCTTCTTCCGCAGTCAAATCAAAACCATATTGACTGAAATAGCGATCCAGCGCGGCAAGATTGAGATCGGCGATACTGGTTCCATGAACCGCCGTGGCATCGTAGTGGAACAGGCCGGCCTGCTGAAAGAGGCGCAGGAGCTCACCTTGGGTGGCGGTACGGTTGGTGGAGCCCACTCTAACCAGAAACTGGTTTTGCAGAGTCTGATAGGGGCGATCCCGGCCCCGGTCCACCTTGACCATCAAAATTTGGCCTTCCGGCATGGCGACCACGGTGGATTCGATGTTGATAGGGGGATTGACATTATTGCGGGCGATATTGGCGATACGCGCTTCGTGGTCCGTGGATTCGGTCAAGCCGGAAATGGAACCATCATCCTCGACGCCGATCAACAGGGTTCCTCCCTGGGTATTGGCGAACGCGACCAACTCCCGCGCCAGCGAATCGGGGTGGGCGGTCGCGGATTTGAATTCGACCGATCTGTTCTCACCTTGGCGAATCAACGCCAGGATTTCCGCAGTGTGATCATCGCCAAAACCCTTGATCAGCGCCATGGCTCTCATTACCTGTTAGTCCAAATTACGGTGGCGCTGGTGCTTGGCGCCCGTCCACCATTTCCCAAAGTTGGCCGATGATCTTGCGCCACTCGATCCGCAGTACCGGATTCAGGGGCAGATTCTGTTGCGCCTGTTCAAGAAAGGTCCGTGCCTCGTCGCGTAATCCGGCGCTGAGCATTGTACCGACGATCAAGGCGATGGCGCCGATATCGGGATCGACGGCATAGGCGGCGAACAAATGCCGCAGGGTACCATCGAGATCATGTTCATCACGATACAGTTCGGATTGAATGTAGTGCAGATGGCCGAGCCGGCGACCGAAAGCCATATAGAGTGGATTGGCCATCAACTGATCCGCCAGCCTGTACAAGTCGGCCCGTTCGAGGCCGGGGCATTGGCCCTGCTTGAGCATTTCCCGCAGGCGCGATAAAGAGTTCACGGCGGCTGCGCTGTATTCGCCGGTGGTGGCATGGGCTTCGGCCAGCCGATAAAGCGCCCGCGTTGCCTCGGGGTCGCCGTTCTTGCAGGTGAACGGTAGCGCTACGAGCGTGATACCCACCGAGGCAGGGCGGGCATGGGCCGCCCGTTCCAGGATTTGCCGGGCGGTATTAGCGTTGCCGACCGCCAGATAGCTGGTGGCGAGAAAATGGGTGGCGCGGGGTGAATCTGGATGGCGCCGCGCCCACAGTTCGGCGGCGATCCGCGGTTGCCCCCAGAGCGTGGTCAACTGCCAGAGCATCACCGCCAGTAGCAGCGTATAGCCGCCGAGAGCGGTCAGAGCGATTCGGCGCGGCGCGCTGCCTGGCTGAAGCGTCCAGACCCACCAACTCAGCGCCAGCATGGGACCGATCAGCGGCAGGTAGTTGCGATGCTCAAAGTAAAGTTCCAATGGCAGCACGGTGGATTCCAGCACGTGGCCGCCGAGATACCACCAGACCGCCAGGGCGAACAGCGGCCAACGCCGCCGTTGCCGGAAGGCCAGTGCCGCTACCGCCAACCAGGCCAACAGGGCGAGCAATGCCCAGGGTTGCTCAAACAGACCGCGCACCACGGGATAGTCGTCGTGAAACGGCGAGAAAGCCACTGGACGTGGCAACAGGGCCAGGCGCAGGTAGTCCCAAAGAATCACCGCTTCGGTCATCAGCCGTTGGCCGAGGGTAAAATCGCGGCCGGCGTAGGCGGTCATCATGGCCGGCCAGCGCAAGGCAATGTAGGCCAACAGGAGCAGGGGCGGCACGGCCAACAGCCGGATTCGCCACCGGCGCGCGGCGCTGAGTTCCTTAATCCCGGCCAGCACGGTCACTTCCAGGATCAGGGCGTACAGCGGGAGCAGGATGCCGTTTTCCTTGGTCAGCACCGCCAAGAGCGTACCCAGGCCGATTCCGCCGACTTGCAGCCACCGGCCGCGCTTCACTCGACCGGATGCTTCCCACGACAGCCCGGCCAAGTAAACCAACAGGCCAGCCAACACGAAGGTTGCGCACAAGCTGGTCATACGCTGAATGATAATCAGCGAGGTCGAGGCTAGTAGGGGAGAAAACAGCCACAGAGCGGCGGCGCTGACTGCGATCCACTCGGCGCGCTGGGCCGGCTGGGGTTGGGCCAAGCGAACCAGACGCAGCGCCAACCAGGTGAGCAGAGCGCCATTCAGCAAATGAATCAGGATGTTGATGTACAAGAATCCTCGCGGCGCGCTGGGCCAGTCACTCCAGTTGAGGAGAAAACTCGCCAGCGCCACCGGCCGGGACAGGGCACCGGCTATACCGGTGACCAGAAAGACCAGCGCGCTCCAACCGTCCCGCACATCGGCCAGTCCCTTCAAATTGACTGAGTCATCGAAATTGAACATGCCGTGCTGGCCGGGCAGATACAGCGCGTACCCCACGGCCAGTAATAGCCATACGGCGAATCCGGGCACGGCCAAGGCGATTTTGGGGCGCATGAGGTTGGTCAGTTAGGGCGATGGTGGCGAGGTCATGGGCTGGCCGGTTTTAGTGAGATCATCCAGGATGATTTTTTCCAGCCGGGCGGTTTCGGCAATAAAATTGGATTTTTGAACCGTGGAGGCTTTATCCAGGTTTTTCCCCAGATCACGTTGCAGCATTTTCAAATGCGTCAGGGCTTCCACCAACATGCCGTTGCTAGCTAGCAATGAAACTTGCGCCAAGCCGGCTTCGATGTCGGGTGCGAGTTGTTGCGATTGTTGGAAGCTGCGTAGAGCCAGTACCGGGTTGTGCTGCCGCAGGTAAACCAGGCCGTGCAGGTGGGCAAGCTGTCGTTTGGAACCCGCCGAGTTTTGGGCGGTGCGATTTTCCAGCAGGGCGTCCAGCAAGCGATGCGCATCGGCTGGGGTGGCGCCGCGACAACGATCCTGGATCAGAGCATTGATCAATTCTTCCAGCAACAGATAAGTTCGGAAGTCGTAAGAACCAAATCGGGCCACATGGTCCAGTTGGGTGAGTGTTTTGGGATCGATACCCGCGTATTGACAAAGCAATAGTGTGCGGTGAATCCAGAGTTCGAAAAAGTTGGGGAAATCAACAAGGGTTTTATTAAGGTGTTGCAAGGCTAGATCGGGTCTGCCGCGTGCTTCCAGTCCCATAGCCAAAACTCGTTGGGCTCTGATGGAATAAGGATTTTTCTGTGCCCAATGGAGAAACAGCTTTCCTTGGTCGCCCCATAAAATGGCTTGCTGATAAGTTAAAAAGGCAAACAGTGTAAGAAACAGGGTTGGTATGCAATAAAGCCAGCGCCAATGTTGAGCCTTTTTAACCAGCCAGTGCGTCAGGGGTAGAAAGAGAAAAATGGCGGGTAGATAGTTGCGATGCTCAAAATAAAGTTCCAGCGGTATGAAAGTGGATTCGAGCAGATGTCCGGCAAAGAAAAACAGCACCGCCAAGCTGAGCAAAGGATAACGGGCCCGTAGGATCCAGGCGCCAGCGATTAAAATGAAGATCGCCAGGATTGCGGCCAGCGTGGTGGGAGGATCGAACAGACCGTGCGAAAGAGCAGGATTTTCGTTGAAGATGCCGCTGGCGCCGAGATTGGGCGCGATCAGTTGCTGGAGGTAGTCGCAGAGAATGCGACTTTCGGTCAACAGCCGTTCACCGAGGGTGAAGGGGCGGAGGTGATAGCTATGCAGGATAGCGTTCCAGCGAAAAGCCAAATAGCCGATAATAAGCAAGTTCGGCAGGCCCAGAAAAAGCATCATCCAGCGGGATGAAGGGTGCGGGGAGAGAGACTCCGTCTTGGAGTCGACATAATCACTCCCCTCTCCCCTTGAGGGAGAGGGGTTGGGGGTGAGGGGATTCAAACTGGGATGGCGCAAGGCGGTATATTCCAGCACCGCGATAAGCAACGGCAGCAACGCGCCGTTTTCCTTGCTGAAAACCGCCAGCGGGGTAAAAATGACCACGCTGGTCGTCATCAACAGGTAGGCGCGGCGTGGCTGGCAGGCCAGCAAGTCGCGCCCAGCGACGTAAACCAGCAGGCCGGCAATGCTGAACAGCGCCGAGAGAATGGCCATCCGTTGCACGACGTACAGCGTGGTCGAGACATTAAACGGGTGAAGCAGCCACAGCGCGGCGGTGAGCAACGCCACCCGGGCGGCGAGTGCGTCGTTGCGTTGTGGGTCGCGCGCCAGCAACAGCCGATAAATCAACCAGGTCAGCAAAATACCGGTCAGCAGGTGCAGGAGCAGGTTGGTGTATTTGAAGGAGCGGGGATCGGAAGGCCAAGTATTGTCATTCAGAAGAAAACTGAGCATCGACAAAGGCCGACCACCCGCGCCGGAATTATTGCTGAACACATAGAGATGAAAAGTTTCCCAGTTGCGAACCCCGCCCAATTTGCCCAGTTGATCCAGATTGGCGAAATCATCCAGCAGAAACGGCCCACGGAGTCCCGGCCAATAGACGATCAGCGTCAGCGCCGCCATCAGCAAGAACAAGAGCACCAGAAATAGAAGGGTTGCGCCGGGATAATAAAAACGAAGACGGGCCGCCTGCTGGCAACCCGTGGGTTTCAGAAGAAATTGAAAATGAGGCATGAGGCAGTGATGAGGCTATCGACAGGCTTTCGGGGCATATTGGGGCGGCCCGCTGAAACGGCATCGCCATTCCAGGGAACCCGTATGTTGAAACGGCGATAACGCCAGGGTTTCGCCAGTGACCACCGCGTTGGCCTCTTTGCCCATGTAGGCGATGATCAAGCCGGCCACGACATCCACCTTGGCGGTATACTTGCCGGTAACTTTGGTGGCTAAGGGTATGCCCAGCTTACCGCTGTTCATGCTCGCCAAGGACCCTTCGTTGGCGTAAATATCCGCGACTTGCGGTTTGAGTCCGCCCGCCAGAATATTGGCTTCCGAGACCTGGGCGCGGATGACGTAATCCTGATAGGCGGGAATGGCGATGGCGGCCAGGATACCGATGATCGCCACGACGATCATCAGTTCGATCAGGGTAAAACCGGCTGTCTCGTTTCTAGACAATGGACGCATCTGGATAACCTCCCATAAAAAAGGCCCCGAAGGGCCTTTTTCGGTTCCCGTCGTACTCCAGGCCCCACGGCAACCAGGGGTCTGGAATCCGACAACGATTAGCTCTTCCGGCAAGCCTTGGGCAGGTACTTATCCAGAATAGTGGTTTTTGCGCCTTTGCAGCTCCACTCAATCGAACCCGAGTGGGTGGTGGGGCTGAGTGAGAAATCCGAACCAGCTACCAGCGAGTTCGCGTCCTTGCCCATGGTGGCCACGATGACGCCGTCCGTAACTTCGACCTGCGTCACGTATTTACCGGTGACTTCGCCGGCGGCCGCAATACCTGACGTTCCACTGTCGGCAGAGTTGAAAGTGCCTTCGTCATTGTAGACGTCGGCCACCGGGGTCTTCAGGCCATCGGCCAGATTGGCGGCTTCGGACACCTGGGCGCGGATGGTGTAGTCCTGATAGGCCGGGATGGCGATGGCGGCCAGGATGCCGATGATCGCGACCACGATCATCAGTTCGATCAGGGTGAAGCCTTGTTGGAACTTCTTCATGGAGTAACTCCTCGGTTTTCAAAAACAACGTTGTTGTCAAACAAACCCTTTGGGGCAGGGGGCTGGGGGATCGAGTCGCGGTCCCTTTGCGCTTTGAGCGTTGCAGAGAACGTGCCAATCGACGGAAAGCAGCGCGATGCGAGCCCAGCACTCGGAATAATAGGGAAAAATTAGAAAATTGGGAACGGCACAAGCTGAAAGTTAGACTCGTCCATGGTATGAACGTTTGCAATAAGTGACATAACAGGACGCCAAGTGACCATTTTGGTCAGGTTTGGACCGGTGGGCGGGACGCGGATGGTCCAGAACTAGGATGCCGGTGGTCGTGGGCAAGTCCTTATCCCACGCATCAAGCCACGTAGAACAGGATCGTCACGTAATGGCTGACGCTGCCGGCCAGCACGAACAGATGCCAGACGCCGTGGAAATGACGAATCTTTTCATCGAACAGATAGAACGCCACGCCGCCGGTGTAAAAGATCCCGCCCAGCAGCAGCCAGACGAAGCCCGCCCAGGGTAGAACCTGGAGCAGGGGTTCGAGCGCCAGCAGCACCAGCCAGCCCATCAGGATATAAACCCCCAGCGACAGGATGCGGTTTCCGGTCTGGGGCAGGGATTCCACCACGATCCCCACCACGACCAGCCCCCAGATCACGCCGAAAATGGTCCAGCCCCAGCCGCCGCGCAGCGTCACCAGGGTAAACGGGGTATAGGTGCCGGCGATCAGGAAATAAATCGAATAGTGATCCAGTTTTCGGAAAAAGTGTTTCGCTCGACCGCGCAGGCTGTGGTAGAGCGTGGAGACGGTATACAGAAAGAACAACGTGGCGCCGTAGATGCTGAAACTGACGATTTTCCACGGATCGCCCTGTCGGGCGGCCACGACCACCACGACCACCAGACCCGCCAAGGCCGCCACCGCGCCCACCAGATGACTGATGCTATTAAACCATTCGCCGCGATACATCGACCTCTCGCCCCTCACTCCCAACCCTTCTCCCACCAGGGGAGAGAGAAATTTTTGCGCCGTTGTTCAGGAGCGCCGCGAGTGCTGGCTGACGCTCGCTCGCTTGCGCCCCACCGCGCGAGCGGCCGCCGCCTCGGTCAGACGCACCGTCCCCACCGCACCGATCCCGCCGGCTCGCCCGGCGTCGGTGAGATATACCCGCCAGAACGGAATCACCTTGCCATCGCGACTGAACGCCTCCTCGTGGATCGTGACCAGCCCGGCCCCGGCGAGACTTTCCAGCAGTCGCTCGAACGCGCGCCGCTCGCTCAGCCCTTCCAGCCGTTCGTGCAATTGGCGCACGGTCTGTCCCTCGCGCCAGCGCAACGTTTCCAGCACTTGCAGAGCCAGCCGCGATTCGGTGGCGGTCAGCCGCCGTGATCGTCGCATGGTCGTGGCCTGGGGGGCGCACACGTCGCAGACTCCACAGGGCTGGTTGTCCTCGTGGTCGCCAAAATGCCGCACCAGTCGCACCATCCGGCAGGCGGTCGCCTTGTCGGCGAAATCCAGAATCTGCCGGAGTTTCGCCAGTTTGTGGGCGCGCTGGCGTTCGTAGGACGGCAGCCAATCCGCCGCGCCGCGTCCCAGGTTGCCCTCGGCGTCGCGCCAGGCGCCGCCATGCACCAGCAGCTTTTCCACCGCCGCGTCCAACAACTCCGGCTCCAGCGCCAACCACTCGCGTAGCAGCGCCCTGGGCCGCGGGTCGGCGTCCAGCGTCGTGAAAATCCGTTGCAACTGATCGGGTTCGGGATAGTCGCGCCGGTGAAAATATTCATGTGTGCGCAGATCGGCGTAGGAATACAGCAGGATGGCGCGGGCCGGCTGACCATCGCGCCCGGCCCGACCGATTTCCTGGTAGTAGCCTTCGATGCTGCCCGGCAGCGCGGTGTGGATCACGGTGCGAATGTCGGCCTTGTCGATGCCCATGCCGAACGCAATCGTGGCGACGATCACCGCCAGTTCGCCAGCGCCAAACCGGTTCTGCGTCCGCTCGCGTTCCTGCGGAGTCATCCCAGCGTGATAGGCGGCGGTCGGATAATCCGCGTTCAGTTCCAGCGCCAGCGCCTCGGTCTCCTTGCGGGTCGGGGCGTAGACGATGGCCGGTCGTCGCGCCGGATCGGCCAGAATCCGCCGCACGGCGTCGTGCCGGTCGGGGACTCGCGTCCCCACCGTCTCCACCGCCAGGTTGGCGCGGCGGAAACCGTGGATGGAACGGATGGCGTTTTTTAGCTCAAGCTGCTGAACGATGTCGTCCTGCACCAGCACGGTCGCGGTCGCGGTCAGGGCGATGACCGGCGCGGGCCGCAACAGCGGCAGATAACGCCCCAGCATCCGGTAATCGGGCCGGAAATCGTGGCCCCACTGGGAAATGCAGTGCGCCTCGTCCACCGCGATCAGCGCCGGCTTGCGCCTGGCCAGCATCTCGGGAAAGCCCGACACGCCGAGCCGTTCCGGGGCGATGAATAGATAGTCCAGATGCCCTTGCAGATAATCCACGCAGACCTGGCGCGAGGTCAGTCGGTCGCGGCCCGAGTGAATGCGCTCGGCGCGCAACCCGAGTTCGCATAGTTTGGTCACCTGGTCTTCCATCAACGCGATCAGCGGCGACACCACCAGGGTCGTTCCGGCGCGGGCCAGGCCGGGCAACTGAAAGCACAATGATTTGCCGGCCCCGGTCGGCATCACCAGCAACACATCCCGCCCCTCGGTGACGGTGCGACACACCGCTTCCTGATAAGGCCGGAATGAAGGCAGACGAAATACGGTTTGCAACAGCTCCAGCAGGCGGTCCACCGGCGTCGGTTCGCGGCGCGGCGCGGTAACCGCCGGAGCCGGCAGACCGGCGGGCGGGCAGAGGAGGGTGGGGGGTGGAGCTTCCGCCACCGCGAAGGCTCCGGTCACGGCGGCGCGGACGTAATCGGCGATGTCCGCCATGAACCCTTCCAGATCCGCCTCGCCGCGCTGGATGCGCTTGAGCCGCGCCTCCCATTCACCGGTCATGGCTGGACTTTTGATCGGCGGTTGCACGATCCGAATCAGACGCAAGCCGCGCTCGGTGGGCAACAGGCTCTTGCCGTCGCGGGTCAGATATTGACGCTTGAGCAGGGTTTCGATGATGTCGGCGCGGGTGGCCGGCGTGCCCAGACCGCGCTCCTTCATCGCCGCTGACAACTCCTTGTCCTCCAGATGGCGGCCGGCGGTTTCCATCGCGGTCAGCAAACTGGCCTCGGTCAGGCGCGGCGGCGGGCGGGTTTGCTTGGCGACGGCGCGGGCCTCAAGAACTTGTTGCCGCTGGCCAACCGCCAGCCCCGGCGGCAGGCTTTGTTCCGTCTCCTCCTGGGTCGGGGGTTCGGCGGCCGGCTTGACCTTGCGCTTGCCGGCGACCTTCCCCGCCGGTGGGTTTACGCCCACCTCCAGGATTTTCCAGCCGACCTGTTCCACCGCCGTTCCGGTACTGTGGTAGCGATCCACGACGGTCGCGCCCTCCGGCTCTGGCGCATGGATCGCCGTGATGAGCGTCGTGACCGCCCAGACATGGTCCTCGTGCCAGGCCATCAGCAGGCGGCGGCAAATCAGGTCATAAATCTTCTTTTCGTCGGCGGCCAGGGCGCGGGCCGGCGTCGGGGTCGGAATGATGGCGTGATGGTCGCTGACCTTGGCGTCGTCCACGGAGCGCCCGCCGAGCGGTCGTTGGCCCGTGCCCGGCGCCAGCCGGTCCTGATAAGGGGACTGGATCGCCGCGACGATCGCGCCCAGGGTCGCCGCGACCGAGGTCGAAAGATAGCGGCTATCGGTGCGCGGATAGCTGATCAGCTTGTGCTGCTCGTACAACGCTTGGGCGAGATCGAGGGTGGTCTGGGCGCTGAGGCCGTACAGCCGATTGGCGTGGCGCTGCAATTCGGTCAGATCGTACAACAGCGGCGGTGGGGCGCGGCGGGTTTCCGCGCTCAGGGATTCGATGGTGGCGGTTCCCCGCCGGGCGCGGGCGACGATGCGCTCGGCTTCCGCGCCATCGGCCGGCAGGCGCCGGGCCTTGGGATCGGTCGGGCGCTGGCCGCGAAACCAGACGCCGGCATAGCGAGTCTGATCCGCGACCCTCACCCCTGGCCCCTCTCCCGCTGGCGGGAGAGGGGAGGGGAGTGGCGCGAACGTTGCCACCACTTCCCGGTAATCCTCCGGCACGAAGGCGCGGATCGCCAGCTCGCGTTCCGCCACCAGCGCCAGGGTCGGGGTTTGCACCCGACCGACCGACAGCGCCTCGTCGCCCGGCGTGCCGCAGGCCAGGGTATAGGCCCGCGACAGATTCATCCCCACCAGCCAGTCGGCCTGGCTGCGGCCTTTCGCCGCCGCCGCCAGCGGATCGAATTCGCGGCCGTCGCGCAACTGCGCGAAACCCTGGCGGATGGCGTCCGGGGTCAGCGAGGAAATCCACAGCCGACTGAACGGCTTGCGACAACCGGTCGCCTCGTACAGGCAGCGGAAGATCAGCTCGCCTTCGCGGCCGGCGTCGGTGGCGCAGACGATTCGTTCGATGGCGTCGTCGGTGAGAATGCGGCGGACCGCCTCGAACTGCTCGCGAGTCGGGTCGCTGACGACCAGCGGCCAGCGTTCGGGCAACATCGGCAGCAGCTCGCGTCGCCAGCGCTTCCAGGCCGGGTCGATTTCGTGCGGCTCGGCCAACCGGGTCAAATGACCGATGGCCCAGGTCACCACGTAGCCGTTGCCGTGCAGACAGCCCTCGCCGCGCTGGCGAGCACCCAGCACCCTGGCGAGATCGCGGGCGACCGAGGGTTTTTCGGCGACGACCGCGGTGCTCATGCGTTCGTGTCGGTTCCGGGCGACCGTCCCGCCACGGGAAGATCCATGGCCAGCCGCCAGCAGGTTTCCAGATGCCGCCCGATCATTTCCACCAGGTCGCCGTCCAGATGCTGGTCTTGGGCGAAGACGCGTAACATTCGCAGGATGTGAAGGGGGGGTAGCGGCTGCCGGTAGGGCCGGGGCTGGGCCAAGGCCTGAAACACGTCGGCCACCGCGATGATGCGTGCCTCGATGGTGAGTTCATCGCCGCCCCGATGAAATGGATAACCCCGGCCATCGAGCTTTTCATGGTGATAGGCGGCCCACAAGGTAATGTCCTCCAACCCGGTGATGCCGCACAGAATCTGGTAGGTTTCGAAGCTGTGGTGCTGGATCGTCGCCCGTTCCTCGAACGTCAGCGATCCCGGTTTTTCCAGAATCTCGTCCGGCACGCGCAGCTTGCCCAGGTCGTGCAGCAGGGCCGCCACCTCGATTTTGTCGCGGGTTTCGGACGACAGCCCCGTGCATTCAGCCAGAAAGCGCCCCACCCGCGCGGTTCCCAGGGAATGTTCCAGGGTATACGGACTCTTGGCGTCCACCACGCGGGCGAAGATCAACGCCAACTGTTTCAGTTCGGTAAAGTCGATGGGAACGATCCTCGTCTCCCGCTCACGCTCGTAAATGAAGCGGATGAGGTGGCGGGCCTCCAAGCGCAGCCAGAACGCCTCGTTGTCGGAAAGGTCCAAAAACAGCGCCGTCAGGTCGGGGGCGAAGAACGAGCCCCGCAGGCGCTGGATGGTCTTTCGAATGTCATGCCGAGTCAGCAGGATATCCCGGTTGCCATCCGACGCCGCCAACGCATCCACCCGATCCATCAGGTAGATCAGATTGGCCCAGCGGGCGATGGGCTGAGGGACGTTCAGCACGTTCAAGACATCCCAGTGGGTGTGATGGTAGCGGACGATGGAGGCCAGATGCGCCAGGGGCGCAAACTGACCGAGCAATTCGCTGCCTTTGACGCAATGAAACTCCACTCCTTTCCAATCCAGTTCCTGAAGTAGAAAGCGATGCGTCCGAGTCGACGAAACGCCGCAGTCGTGCAGCAGACCGGCATGAAACAAATCGTCCAATGGCCGGGCGGCGAGGCCCAATGCCTCGCCGCAGCACAGAGCCAGGAAGCCCACCCGTTTGCCGTGCAGCGCCCGATCCACGCCCACCAAATCGAGCGCGTCCGACAAGGCGTGAATCGCCTGGCCCAGATCAATACTGACGGTCATCGCCCAGTCTCCGGGGGTTACGGCTTTGGAAGTGCTGGCCAGACCGCTCGCTCCGCTTTGGCAGCCCTAGCGGGGTTGCGCCGATATCCTTTGCGAAGCAGCGCGGGCGGTTTCGGCATGGTTCTGATAGGCCGGAATGGCGATGGCGGCAAGGATGCCGATGACGAAGACCAGCGGTACCACCAGCGCCAGGAGGATGACTCCAGTGGTGTTGGGCGGTGGCGGATCGCCAAACCGGTTGGCTCCCTGGGTTCCCGGCATGATCAGCAGCGTCAGGTACAACACCAGATTCGCCAGCGGTACCAACGCGAACGCCGACCACCAGCCGCTGGCGTCGAAGTCGTGCAGGCGCTGGATGGTCAGCAGGACCGAGAGCGCCACGGCCAGCGCCGCGAGGAGGATCAATCCGCCCACCGCGAACGGTCCCATCTTCCCCTGGTCGCCGGACAGCGCCGCCAACGCGCCCCAGCCGGCCGCGAGCAGATTGATCAGCAGGCCCAGCCCGACTGAATACCCGATATAGCGTACCCGTCCCAGGCGGCCACGGTGGGAAAAGGGATGAATTTCACCGTATTGCGTCGGCGTCGTTGGGGTGATGGCACCGCGCGGCGGCTGGTAGGGGCTGGAACTGATCACGATGCCTCCGAGTGGGTTGCCAACTGGTTGAATGCTCCCACCATCTTAGGAGTCTTGGCGTCCGGCCGCAATGTGGCTACCCCACCGCTCCCAGTGCCAGCACGTAGCCGCCCGCCACCAGCAATTCGCCCGGCTTGGCGGTGGCGGCGGTGTTGACGCCCGGACTCAGCACGTCCAACAGCTCGCCCGATGGCGCCAGACGATAGACCGACATGTTCTGGCTTTCCAGTTGCACCCACCAGTCGTCGCGGCGGACCTGCAAGCGCAGATGGCGGCGTGACAGCCCCAAGTACTCGGCGTTGACCCCGGAGGTTTTAGCGGGGTTGCCGTCCCAGCGCAGCGAGCGTGGGTCGGCCAGTAGTCGCGGCGCGATGTCCGCTTCCGAGCCGCGCCCGAAGCTGACCGCCCGCTCGCGCGGCACCAGCATGTTCAACGGTGTCGGCAAGCGTACCCAACCCAGATAATGCGCCGTCATCGGTTGCGGCGCGGAATGCAAGTCCAGACGCCATTCCGAAAACGGTTGCCAGGTTCCCGGCAGCTCCAGCGGCGTTTCCAGCCCCACCACCTCGCCGAACACACGGTCGGCGCTGTCCACCCGCAGCCAGGCGGCGGCGTCCGGATGACTGCTGGGGGTCAGGCCGCCGGCGTGGTTGAAGCCGATCCGCCAGTCGCTGATGCCCGCCGCCGCGTAGGTCGACAGCCGTTGCAGGGCGATGCCCAGCACCTGCACCTGGACCGGGGGTCGCTGGGGAATCCAGGTGTGCTGATCCAACGCCGGCGGTGTGGGCGGTTTCGGCGGGACGGAGGCGGGCGCTGGCGACTCGGGCGCGCTCCCCGGCGGTGGGTCGGGCGGCGTCCGTGGCTCGGCCGGCTCGGCGATTTCGGTGGGCAGACCGAGCTTCGGCTGACGCCGGCCCCAGGGATCGATCAGCGGACAGGTCGGGTCGGTCATGTCCAGCGCCGGTTCTGGCGTCAACACCGGTTCGTCGGCGCGTGCGCCCGGCGTGGGACGGGGTTGTGACGGTACGCGCATCAGGGTCGGCTTCTCGCTCGTTCCTGGCTCGGCGCCAGCCGCGATCACCCGCAACCGCAGGCCGCGCCCGCGCCGGTCGCGCGCCGTGAGGCTTCCCGTGTCGTCCTCGACCAGGACCAAGCCGCCTGGCGGCTCCGCCACCATGTCCACCAGGGCCGGCGTTCCTGGTTGGAGCATCAGCAGCACCGACTCGCCGCCGGGAAACGGCCAGGCCGTCACCGCGAAGCTGCTGGCTCGCCGGTCGCCGTTGAGCAGAGTCAGCCGCTGGCCGGGATAAACGGGGCCCACGTCCCGCCAGTCGCCCGCACCCTCGGCGGCGGCCTGAATCCAAAAGATCGGCGTTTCGTTCTCGTCGGGCAGGTAAATCGCCCGGCCGAACAAAAATTGTACTTCGCCCGCCCGCAGTGTCGTATCCGCTTCCACTCGGTAGCGAATCGTGGCGTGCTCGGCCAAATAGCGGGCCAGCTCCTGTTCGTGCAAGCGATGCAGTTCTCGCAGCAGCGTCCGGCGGCCGAGACCGTCCTCCAGCCGTTCGTCGCGCACGTAGTCCCGCTCCGGAATCCGGACGATGATGTGACTGTAGCGGGTCTCCTTGCGCTGACGTCCGCGGGGGGCGCGCGGGTGACGCTTGAGCGCGTCCATCAGGAACAGGCCCTCCTGGCCGCCCCGGACTCGCTCCCATAACAGCTCGACGTTGAACACGTCCGAAATCTTGCGCAAGGTGGCGCAGACCACGTAATCGGAGGCAAGCAGCGTATCAGGTTGGGTTGGCATAACTTTTTTCCTCGACCGCGATGGCCAGCGCCACGATCGGCAACACGAACAAGGTCAGATGGCTACCGGCGGCCGACAACAGCGGCATCGGTTGGCCCATGACCGGCAAAAAACCCAGATTGGCGCCCCAGGACACCAGCAGATGCGCGCCGAGCAGGGCCGCGCCGCCATACAGGGTAAAATAGGCGAACCAACCCAGCGCCGTCAGCCGGTAATCGCCGTGCCCGCTCCAGTCCAGGGCGCGCTCGGCAATCGTCAGGAACAGCAGGATGAACGCCGTCTGAAGTCCCACCAAACCCAGACCCGCCGCGCCGCCTTGGCGGTTGAGGAAGAACGCCGGAGTAAAATCGTTCTCCACCACCGGAATCGCCATGGCCCGGCCATTGACTCCACCGGCCCAGTCCGCGCCCCACCAACCGCCGGCGCGGATCGCTTCCAGCGCCCGCCGCAACTGATAGCCGGAATGGGGGTGCCGTTCCGGCGCGGACCAGACCTGGATACGATCCGTTTGAAAACTCAGCGGAAAATCCTCCGGTCGATCGTGAAGCCAGGCCACTCCCACGGCAAGAAGCGCGATCAGGATCAATAAGATCCCCAACCCGCTCCGACGCCAGGTCGACGCGGGATGGACCCGCAGATAGGCCCAGGCCAGGGTCAGCGCCCCGAGCAACAACAGCACCAGCGGCGAAAAGTCGCGCAGGAACACCAGGGCGAAGCCGCTCGTCGCTAGCAGCAGCGTCACCGGCCCCAGATAGCGTAACCAGAGCGAGGGCTTGGCGAAACTCCAGTCGCGTCCCCACAGCCGCGCCCGCAGCATCAAGGCGTGGGCCGCCGCCGTGACCAGGGCCAGCTTGGTCAGCTCGAATGGCTGGAATCCACCCCAGCCGCCCTCGTTGCCGAACGCGGCCTGTGTGACCAGCAGCGCCAGGCCCACGCCGCTCAACAGCCGCAGCCCCCAGCGCGCGCGGCGCGCGTTCAACCAGGGATCGGGTTGTCGCCAGCGCCAGAACGTCCAGCTGGCCCAGGCCGCCCAGCCAAACGCGCCAGCCAGCGCCGCGCCGCTGCCCCCGTAGCGCAACCAGCCGGATTCGTCGGCACCCACGCCCAGTTGGAGCAGAGTCGCCAGGCCGCTGCCCAGCAGCAAGGTCAGGGTCGCCAACAGGCCCGCGCTCCATGGCGAGCGCACCGTCCACAGCCAAACCAGCAACACCGGCCAAGCCAGCAGATAGGGCCACAATGTCGGTGCGGTCAGGATGCCCAAATGCAAGCCCAAACCGGCCCCGGCCAGTCCCAACCCCAGCGCGATGCGCCCCCGAACCGGTCGTTCCGGCCAGCGCCGCCGCCGCCCCGGCCAGACCAGAGCCAGCGCTAGCGGCGGCAGACCCAACAGCAGCGGCCAGGATAAATCACTCAGCGCGGTCGGGCGTAGCCAGGCTGTCGGTTGCCAACGGGTCCGCACCACCGGCGTGGGGTCCGGCGGAACCGAACCGGTCGGCCAACGTTGGGCACGGGTTAGCACCGCCAGTTCCAGCGCCGGTTCGGTTCGGATCACCCGATAGTGGGTGCGCCCGACGATCAAGCGGTCGCCCGTCGCCAGCGGAATGGAACGCCGCCACAGCGACTCGGCCACTGGCGTGCCAACCGCCACCGTCACCGGCGGTCCGTCCAGCCGACCCGCGTTGCCTGGCCGCAGCGCGAAGCCTGACGAGGTTGGAACGATGAGCGCGGTATCCACCGGTACGCCCGGCAATCCCAGTCGGTCGGCGCAATAGACCCCACCACCCAGCCGCAACGGCCGCCGCATCAGTCCACCCAGACCCCAGGCCGTCAATCGCTCGCGTAGCCAGGCCCGACCGCTAGCAACGCATTCGGGCAATGGCTGGCTGTTTCGGTGCAACCGAAGGCCGTCATAATCCCAACGCTGGTCGCCCGTTTGCAGCGTCAGTCGATCGTTGCCAACGGTCAACACCGTAAAGGATGGGTCGCCGACCGCGAACGTCGCGCCCGCCGCCAGCGGCCACTCCCGGGTCGGTTGGTCGTCGTGGCCCCGGGCGGGCCGCCAAAGGACCTGTTTGCCGGGGGCGATGTTGGCTAGCCGCCAGCCGCCGTCCGCTTCGCGGCGTAGTAGCACATGTTCGCCGTCGGCCTGTGGCGCCCGCAAGACCTCGCGGCCCAACACCAGGCTCCGACCGGGTTCCAGCGTCACCGTCAGGGCGCGCGGTTCCTGCCAGGCCGGCGCCTCGTATACCGTCCAGGCCACCGCCAGCACGGGCAGCAGCCAGACCAGCAGCAGCCAGAATCGGTACCGGGGCATCACGGCTTGTCCTTCGCGGTGGCCAGGGCTGCCAGCCAGTCCGCCACCACCGGTCCACATTCCTCGCCGCCGGTGCCGGCGGTGTGGCTGATCAGGCAGGCGAACGCCAGCCGGCGCGATTCACCCGGTAGCGCACTCGGCTCCAGCCAGCCCACCAACCAGGCGTTTTGCGCCGCGCCAGTTTCGTCCAGGTCGGCGGTGCCGGTCTTGGCGTACAGATGAGGCCGGATGGCATCGAAGCGCGGGTCGGCGAACGCCGCGCGAGCGGTACCGGCGCTGACCACGAGTTGCATACCCTGACGGATGCGGTCGGTGGTAATACCCAGCGCCGCGCCTTCTGGTTCGCTGGCGGACCGGCCATTCAACTCCGCCAGTAATCGGGGCGCCGTCTGGCGGCCGGTGGCGATGGCCGCCGCCACCTCGGCCAGTTGCAGCGGCGTGACCTGCATCCGAAAGCCCAGCGCCGCCAGCCGGACCTCGGTCCGGTTGGTCATCGGATCCAGCGCCGAGGCCGTGGTTCGCAACACGTCGCCGGATTCGATCACCCCCGCCGGCAACAGGCCGCCGTCCAAATCCTGGGCCGCGCCGAAGCCCAACCCGGCGACCATGTCCAAGAGTGGCCGCGCCTTGCGCAAGGCGTTCGGGGTCAACGCCCGGACCCCCGCGAGTCCCGGCGCGGTGGGATCGTCCAACAAGGTCGCGTCGGTGGTCTCCACCAGCCAGGCGAACCAGGTGTTGAGCGAATCGCGCAACGCTTGCGCCAACCCGTAGCGGTCGTCGCCCTGCCGTCGCATCCGCTCCAGCAGGGTTTGCGCCCCAGCCGCGCCCCGGAAGTTGTGTACCGCCGGTCGCGCGGGGCGGTCGTAGCGTTCCCCCGGTCGTCGCGCCCACGGCGCGCAGCCGGCGGCATGGGCCGGATAACAGGCGGCGTCCGCGGCGAAATCGTAGGCCAGCGCCAGCGGCGGTTGCATCCATTCCGGGCCGCTTGGGCCGGCCAGAAGCGCCGCCAGTTCGGGTCGCCGCGTCGCCTCCCGTTCCAACAGCAGCGCGTCCACCAGCTTGAACGCCGAGCCGGCCGGATACAAGCCACCGCCGTCGTGTTGCCAGGCTTGAATGCGCAGCGGGTCGCGGCGCGGGTGGCCGAGCGCGAAGCTGTACAGATCGGTCCAGGCGACGCCTTGCGATGGCTCCGGGCTGCTGACCGCCGCCAGAATATCGCCTCGGTCGGCATCCAGCACGATCAGACTGGCCACCCGCGCCTCACGGTGGGGATCGGTGGCGCCAAACGCCGCGCCGACTCCCGACAACCGTCCCAGCAACGCCCGCCGCGCCGCTGCCTGCATCCTGGGGGCCACGGTCAGCCGCGCGTCCACCACCGCGACGCCGTGGTCGCCCAGCCGCGCCAGCGCGGGACCGACCGCGCTTTCGTGGGCCGGGTCCAGCCCGACCAGCGCCGCCAGTCCCAGCACCCAGGCGGCCTCGGTGGGTTGGCCATGCTCCAGCAGGACGGCGCCGGCCCGGTCGCGCAACCTAACCTCCGCCGGCACCGGTCGACGCGGTGCGGCGCCGACGGTCGCCGGCGGATCGCGCCAGACCAGCCGGTCGCCTACACGCTGGATGTGAGCGAAGTCATAGCGATAGGCATCGGGAAACACGGTCGCCGACAACGGTTGCAGGTCCAATGTCAGGCCGGTTGCGCCCTCGCCCAGTTCCAGGCGCAGCCAGTGAGCCGCCGCGTCACGCTCGCCGCAGGATCGCGTTGCCAGGCAACGCGGTTCGCGGGCCACCACCGCCGCGCCGGTGATGGTTGGAACCGCGCCCACGGCCAGCACTTCCAGGCGCGCGCCGCGTCGCGCCGGTCGATCCAGGGTCAGACGAAATCGGATCGGCGGTCGCCCCGCCAGCACCGGCCAGCGCGCCACCCGTCGCCACGGTTCCCAACCGCGCGGGATTTCGGTGAACAACCGCCCCACCAACGGCGGCATGGCGGCGGTCAACGCCAGCGGCGCACCGCCCCATTCGGCTCGCCAATCGCCCATCGCCGTCGATTCCGGCCGCCAGCGCACCGCCGCTAGCCATTGGCGACCGTTGAAGATATCGACCTGCTGGCGCACGTAACGGCCGGCCGCGCCAAAATGCAGCGTCCGGTACAGGGCGCGAACGGATTCGTTCCAGGTTCCGCTCAGCCAGTCGGGTTCGCCGTCGCGCGGCGCCAGTAGGTCAGGATGCACACCGGCGTACAGCCGACGCAGCGGCAGATCGGCGGGGGCGACCGCAATGCGGCCGTCCGCGTCCAATCGCAGCAGACCGGCGGCCAACGCCCGCTCGAACAACTCGCCGTCCTCGCGGCGCGGCGGCGGCACGGTCGGAGCGGCATAACGGCCGGGCGCCAGCCGAGATTCCCATGCCGCCCGCCCGTCCCCTGAATACCAGAGCACGATGCGCGGCTCGGTCTCAAAACCCGCTTCCACGCCCATGGCCGCGCCGTACACGCTCACCCGCAGCCGGCCAAACGGACAATCCCGTTCCACCAGTCGGCGCACCCGAACCGCGTGGTCCCAATGTTCGGCGTCCGCCGGTTCGCCCGCGTTCCACAACAACCAAAGGTCGCGCCGGAACGCCAGCGTCGGGCCGGAGCCGCTGGCCGCCGTGTCCGCCAGCAGCCATACGGGGCGACGGTCGCGGACAGTTGCCCGCAACGGGGCTTCGTCGGCGTAGGGCCGCAACGGCGCGCTGGCCGGCTCCATTGTCACCGCGAACGTGGGAACGTCCACCCCCTCGGGACCGTCGTCCAGGAGAGGATTCTTCAAGCCATAATGCGGCGGCCGCGGCGGCTGGGCGGATAAGTTGGCGATGGCGGCCTCCCGAACCCGCGCCCAGTCCCAACCGACGTAGAGCGGCAGCAGCGTGGCGGTGGTGGTCGCGGCGCGCTGGTCGCACAGCGAAACCTCTTGCTGGCCGAGGAGTCGGCGCGGTCCCTGAATCAGCAGCAAACCCTGACTGGGGACGAGAGGCCGGAAGCCGTCGTCGGCGGGAACGATGAGTTCCGGGTCTGGAAATCCCACCGGCAGGCGCGACGGTTCGGCCGGGACAGCCGCCGGTCGCGCGTACAGAGTCGCCAGCCGTCCGTGCAACAGACCAACGCTCAACAGGATGCCCAGCACGAACAGCAGGGGCGTCAATGTCCGGCGGCGGGCGGCGCCGTTCAGCGGCGGTATGGATACCATACGAAACAATGCGGGAGGTGGAAAAATCTTGACCTGGCCATCGCGGACTAGTTTACTGAATTCCAGGGCTTCGTCGGGGATCGTCGATTGGGGGGATGCATATGCTACGCAATGGTGAGCGGATTGCGATCAAGGGCCGGAGTTATCGGCTCGACGGCGTGCTGTCGAACGGCGCGGGCAGCTACGGTCAGGTCTGGGCGGCCACCGACTCCACCGGACGCGCCGTCGCCATCAAGCTGATCAACGCTGAAGCGATGACCCAGGCCGCCCCGGCCTTGCACGACCACTGGCGTCGGCATCTGGAGCGGGAAATCAATTTCCTGCGTGGCTTGGACGCCGATCAATCCCGTCATGTGGTCGCCCTGCTTGATCACGGTGCGGTGGACGGACAACCCGCGCTGGTGCTGGAGCGGTTACAAGCCAATCTCGGCCAGTGGCTGGCGTACCAGCGGCGCGAGGGTGCGTCGCCGCCCGACCTGGCGCAGATCCTCGCCTGGGCCGAACAAATTCTCGACGGCCTGGATGTGGTCCATCGGGCCGGTTTTGTGTACCGCGACCTGAAATTTAGCAATCTCCTGGTCGGCGGTGATGGCGCGCGGATCAAGCTGGCCGATTTCGGTTCGCTCAAGCGCGAGGATGGTGACAACACCCGCTCGTTCATCGGCACGCCCGCCACCATGGCCCCGGAGCAGGTGTTGCCCGCCCGCCAGGGGGCGGAGGGTTACGAATACGCCGTGGATTACCGCGCCGACTACTACGCGCTGGGGCTGTTGTTGTTCGCCCTGTTCACCGACCAGCCGACCACCGCCGCCCAGCGTCGACTGGGCCAACTGCTGGCGGTGTACGGCCAGGAAGGCGCCGGCCAGCGGGGCGCGCAACTGGGCGGGCTGAACGACGAGGAACGGGAGCTGCTGCGGCGCTCCATCGAATTTTGGACCGTGCCGGCCCGGCCTGAGCAGGGCGGCGGCGCGGCCGCGCTACTGGTCGAATTGATCGACCGGTTGCTGGCGCGCGATCCGGCCAGCCGACTAGCCGACGCTGGGGAAATCCGCGCGGCCCTGAACGCGGCGCGCGTCGATTCAGCGGCCGTATCAACCTTACCGTCCAGTCGGCACGTTGTGTCGCCCGCCGGATCGCCGAACCGGCATTCCCGCCGCGCCAACCTCCCGTGGTCACGGTTCCAGCAGCGGTGGGCGCTGTTGGCCGGGGCGGTGGGACTGGCCGGGGCGCTGGCCGGGGTGCTGACCCACTCGGTCGACGAGACCGATCTGGATCGAGCCGAGCCGTTGAGCGCCGTGATCACGCCGCCGACCGCCCAATCCCCAATGTCAGCGACGCCAGCGATGGAGCCAACCCTGTCCGCAAGTTCGTCGTCTCCCGCAAACGTGCCACCGCTGGCGGAACCGGCCGCGCCACCATTATCCGCCGATGCGTCGCCCGGAACGCCGCCGATCACCGACGCGCCAGTGGCGGAAGCGTCCGAACCGGCGGCGACCGCCGACGCGCCGGTGGTGGAAACGCCCGAACCGGCCGATGCCTCACCCGCGCCCGCCCGGTTCGCGCCCGCCGAATCCCAGGCCGTGGTTGAACCCAGAGCCAAATCCGGGCTACCCACAACGGTGGTCGCGCCGCGCTCAGCCACCACGCCCGCCACTGTGGAATCGCGTCCGTCGGTTCGCGCCAAGTCCGCGGTGAGCCCCAAACCCGGCAGGCCCGCCCCGGCGCCCACTGTCGCCGCTGACCGTCCGGCGGTCATCGAGCGGTCCCCGGTCGCGGATCGTCCCGTCGCCGCGCCGACCACGGCTTCCCGAACGATGAAGCCGACGCCGCCCGCCGCGTTGGAACCGCCCCAACGTCCGTCGGTCACCGTCCGGACCGCGCTCACGCCGCGCAACAGCGATTCGTCTCATCCGGTTGACCGGGCGCGGCCCGTTTCCGGCGCCGCGTCGCGCCCGTCGGCGACTCCAAAACCGGTTTCCAAACCCACTGAACCGGTCGCGCGCGCCAAGCCACCCGGCCAAGTCGCATCGCGCGCCGAACCGCCGCCCGTCCTGCCGCCGATCAAATTGGAGTCGCGCCCCGAACCAGCGCCTGTCCTGCCGCCGATCCAGCTGGAGTCGCGCCGGCAATCCGCCCCATCGGTTCGACCACCCATCGAATTGGTCAGTCGATCCAGCGGCGTTACCCCAACCGCGCATCCAGTCCCCGCCGTGACGCGCGTCGAACCCAGTCCACCCTCGCATTCGGCGACTCCCCCCGCGCGATCCACCGATCCGATGACCCAGCTCCGGGATGACGCCGGTCGCGCCGCCACCGAGGTTGGCAACTTCTTCAGCCGCGCCAGCACCACGGTCGGCAAGGAAGTACGGCGGGGTTTGGAGGCCGCCGACCAAACCGTGGGACGCTGGACGGGGCGCTGCCAGCCGGGGGATGACTGCCAGGAGGCTCGGGTCGAGCGCCGCGACCGCTGGTCCGATCACCGTCGAGGTGGTAACACAGTCTCGCGGCGGGAATCCTCGGCGCGATACGATGAGGATGACGGGTTCGCAATGCCGCCACCGCGCCCGTACCGGGACGATTACCGCTGAATCTTGGTCGGTGGCTTTCCCCGCAAGCCACGATTAAAGGAAGGATCGCGAGAACAGCCGGCAATCGCTCGCCAAATCCCCACGCGGCAAAAGCGCGAACGCGGAACCGTCCGCCAAGGCAAAGACTATGGACCGCCGTCCCGCCGTTCGGAGGGCCAGGGCGGCGGCGGACTCAACTCGGGACAACGGGCGCGCAGCAACTCATGAACTCGGCGGGCCAGGTGGGGAGCGCGGCGGTTGTTGGGCGTGTGGGCGAAGAAATAGGGTTCGCGACCCTCGCTCAACCACAACGCCAGCTTGTCCAGCCACGGGGCCAGGAACGGCCGATTCGCCTCCACGTCGGGATGGCCGATGTAGCGGATGAATGGTCGCGGCCCCAGGCTGATGGCGTGGACCGGCAACCGCGGTTTCTTGCCTTGCGCGGTTCGGGTGTCGGGGTCGGTGGGATCGGCGGCGAACAGGGCGCGGCTGTCCAGCATGACCCGGTCGAGGCCGAGATCGAGCAGCAGTCGGTTCAGGCGCCGTTCTTCCTCGCCCTTGGCGAAGAAGGCCCGATGTCGCACCTCCACGGCGTATTGAAAGTCCTTCGGCAGCGCGACGAGGTAATCGTGCAACGCCGGCAGATCGTCGGGGCCGAAGCGGGGCGGTAGTTGCAGGAAGCTGGGGCCCAGCTTGTCGGCCGCCGCCAAAGGCGCCAGCCGATCCAGAAACTCCATCGTCTCCGCCGCGACCGAGCGCAACCGTTGCTCGTGGCTGATAACGCGGGGGAATTTGAAGCAGAACCGAAACCCCGGCGCGGCTTCCTCCCGCCAGCGGGCGACTGTTTCCGGTTTGGGTAGTCCATAGAAGCAGTTGTTACCCTCGACCGTGTCGAACGCCACCGAATACTGACGCAGGAAAGCGCCGGGTTTGGTCCCGGCGACGAACAATTCGCCAATCCAGTCGCGGTTGCTCCAGACCGGGCAGCCGAGGTGACAACGAGCGAGAACCATGCCTGTGAGCACCACGCAAAAACCCCCCGCCCGTCAGCGGGCGAGGGGCAAGGGCGAGGGCGTCTTTATCGACGAGTTATCCAAGGCTATGCCAAAACGCCTCTCGATCCGCGTCCGGCCCCATCCACCAAATGAAGCCTATCCTATCCCAATCACCGCTGCCGCACCACCTGATACGGCCGGACCGGATAAGTGACCGGCGCGCTCCAGATATGCACCAGCCGGCTGAACGGGAACACCAGAAACACGGTCAGGCCGAGGAACAAGTGCAGCTTGAACAGCAGGCCGACATGGGAAACCGCTTCGACCGCCTCCACCGGGTCGAACGTCACGATATTCCGCGCCCAGCCCATCAGATTCAGCATATTGTGGCCGTCCAGGTGCATCAGCGACACCGGGATGGTCAACAGACCGAGAATCAATTGGGCGTACAGCAGCAACAGGATGAAGATGTCCATCCGGGTGCTGTTGGCGCGCACGCGCGGATCGGTCAGCCGCCGTTGCACCAGCAGGGTCAATCCGACGAAACACATGATGCCGGCGATGCTGCCGGCGACGATGGCCAGGATTTGCTTGGCCCCGGCGGAAACGCCGAAAGCGTGGAAGATTTCCGGCGGCGTCAGCAGGCCGACGAAATGGCCGAGGAACAGCAGCAGGATGCCGACGTGAAACAGATTGCTGGCCAGCCGCATGTTCTTGTTGCTCAGGATCTGGCTGGAATGCGCTTTCCAGGTGAACTGGTCGCGGTCGAATCGCGCCAGACTGCCGAGCAGGAACACGGCGCCGGCCAGATAGGGATAGACGCCAAATAGCAGGGTATCCAGGTAACTCATGATTTTTGCCTCAATGTGATCAATCACCCTCACCCCCAACCCCTCTCCCAAAGGGCGAGGGGCGTTTTTCATAGGGAACGAGCGGGCTGTTGCGTCGGACCAGGCCGAGGCGTCCAACGCACCGGTTGCGCGTCGCGCGGACCCGCGCGACCGGCCGAACAGATCTCCTGATTCGCCAGGAAAGTCACGGCTTCCTCTTCCCAAATCTTGTCCATGTTCACCACGGTTTGATCCGGCCCCTCGGTGGCGGCCTGGTGGCGGATGTCCTCGATGTCCGCCGGTTCGCCGACCAGCGCGGCGAGGGCGTCGAAAATCGCGTGATAGTCGTTACCGCGCTCGGCCAGTCGCGCGCCGATCAGCGCCATGACGTGCATCGCGTCGGCTAGCATGTCCAGCGCCTCGCCCATCGGTCGCTGCGCCAGATACTCCAGAAACAGCGGGATGTAGTCGGGCAATTCGTGGGCGTCCAGCTCAAAGCCGTGCTGGCGGTACACCTCCAGCAAGTTCACCATGGCTTGGCCACGATCCCGCGATTGGCCGTGCACGTGCTCGAACAGGTGCAGCGACAGCGCCCGACCCCGGTCGAAGATCGCCACGTACCGTTCTTGCAATTCCATGAGCTCGGTCCGTTCCAGCCGGTTCATGAACGCTTGCAGCGCCCGCCGCTCCCGTTCCGGCAGCAACTTTTCCCGATCCAGCACATCCGCCATTTCACCCAGCGCGGCCTGCATGTCCGCTTGCGGATAACACAGCAGCGCCGACAGGACTTTCAGGGTTTTCATCAATTCCACCTCGTGTATACGGCGCCTGATGCCAGCGCCTTCGCCCCTGCCCCTCTCCCGAAGAGAGAGGGGAGTTTATGCGGTTCAGGCTTTGCTCGGCGGTTCCACCTTGATCGGAATCGCCCGGCGCGTGGTCACCTTCTTGCCGCCGAACAGGTTGGTCTTGTCCGTACCCGGCGAGCAGCCGTTGCCGAAGCTGAAGCCGCAGCCGCCGCGCTCGCCGAGGGCGTCGTAGGTGGCGCTGGCGTACTCGCGGTGCGAGGTCGGAATGACGAAGCGATCCTCGTAATTGGCGATGGCGAGGTAGCGGTACATCGACTCCACTTGGTCGATGCGCAGGTTGACCGCCTTCAACACGTCCTCCTTCACCTCGCCGTCCACCACTTTCGCCCGCATGTAGGCGCGCATCGCCAGCATCCGCTCCAGCGCCAGCTTGACCGGC
>JAVMKH010000232.1:8115-9080 GCA_031732935.1 Candidatus Contendibacter sp. | reverse complement strand
CTGCGACTCGGTCAGGTTCATGGTGCCGGTCCATTCGCCGCTGACCATTTTCGGCAGGTACAGCGCTTTCTGTTGCTCGGAACCGACCCGGCTGATGGCTTCGATCGCGCCGGCGTTCAGCAATGGGCACAGCGCGAAGGACATGTTGGCCGAGTTCCAGATTTCCTGGGTGGCGGTGTTGATCAATTCTGGCAGGCCCTGGCCGCCGTGCTCGGTGGGGCAGCCGATCCCGTTCCAGCCGCCCTCGACGAATTTCTGGTAAGCCTTGGCGAAGCCGTCGGCGGGGATGACGCCTTTAGGCCCGATCTTGACGCCCTGCACGTCCCCGGAGTGATTGAGCGGCGCCAGAACCTCGGAGGCCAGTTTAGCGGCTTCTTCCAACACCGCTTCCACCAGTTCCGGGCCGACGTCCTGCTCGGCGAACGCCGGCAAGGCGGCGACCTCGGCCATCCCGGCCAATTCGTTGATCACAAACTGCATGTCGCGGGTTGGAGCGGTATAGGCGGTCACAAACGCCTCCTCATGATGGTTCGAACGGTGCGAGAGCGGGAGGAAAAGGCGCCGCCGGCACGGAGGCGGCGCGGGAGTTGGGGGAAGTGGGTTAACCGGCGGCCTTCAGCGTGTCCAGTGCCTTGGATATTTCGGGCACGGCGGCGAACAGGTCGGCCACCAGGCCATAATCGGCGACCTGGAAGATCGGTGCTTCCTCGTCCTTGTTGATGGCGACGATGACCTTGCTGTCCTTCATGCCGGCCAGGTGCTGGATGGCGCCGGAAATGCCGACGGCGATGTAGAGATCGGGCGCGACCACCTTGCCAGTCTGGCCGACCTGATAGTCGTTGGGCACGAAGCCGGCGTCCACGGCGGCGCGGGAGGCGCCCACCGCCGCGCCGAGCTTGTCGGCCACGTCCTCCAGCAGCTTGAAATTCTCGCCGTTGCCCATGCCGCGCCCGCCGGAAACGATA
>JAVMKH010000232.1:0-8105 GCA_031732935.1 Candidatus Contendibacter sp. | reverse complement strand
GGCGGTCAGTTCCGGCCGGTCGGACTTGGTCAACTGCTGGCCGACGAAGCTGGAGACGCCGGCGTCCGCCGCCGGGGCGACGGTTTCGACCACGGCGAAGCCGCCAGAAGCGGTGGCGGCGGGGAAGGTGGTGCCGCGCACGGTGATGACCTTGATCGGGTCCTTGGATTGCACGGTGGCCAGCACGTTGCCGGCGTAGATCGGCCGCACGAAGGTGTTGACGCTCTCCACTTTGATGACGTCGGAAATCTGCGCCACGTCGAGCAGGGCGGCGACGCGCGGCAGCATGTTCTTGCCGGAGGCGGTGGCGGAAGCCAGGATGTGGGTGTAGTCGCCGGCCAGGCTGACCACCAGGGCCGCCACGTTCTCGGCCAGTTGGTTGGCGTAGTGCGGAGCGTCGGTCAGCAGCACCTTCTTGATGCCGACGACCTTGGCGGCGGCCTCGGCGACCGCGCCGCAACCGTGGCCGGCCACCAGGATGGCGATGTCGCTGCCCAGTTGGGTGGCGGCGGTGATGGTGTTGAGGGTGGCCGCCTTGAGAACGGCGTTGTCGTGTTCGGCAATGACCAGGATGCTCATGGTTCGGGTCTCGCGGGCGTTAGATGACGTGCGCTTCGTTGCGGAGTTTATCCACCAGGGCGGTGACGGTGTCGACCTTGATGCCAGCCTGGCGCTTGGGCGGTTCCTGCACCTTCAGGGTGACCAGGCGCGGCGTCACGTCCACGCCCAGATCCGCCGGTTTCAGCACGTCCAGCGGCTTTTTCTTGGCCTTCATGATGTTGGGCAGCTTGACGAAGCGCGGTTCATTCAGGCGCAGGTCGGTGGTGACCACCGCCGGCAGCTTGAGGGCCACGGTTTCCAGGCCCCCGTCGATCTCGCGGGTGACGTCGACCGTGCCGGCGCCGACTTCGACCTTGGAGGCGAACGTACCCTGCGGCCAGCCCAGCAGCGCCGCCAGCATCTGGCCGGTTTGATTGGAGTCGTCGTCGATGGCCTGCTTGCCGAGAATGACCAGCTCGGGTTTTTCCTTCTCGACCACGGCCTTGAGCAGCTTGGCGACCGCCAGCGGTTGCAGGTCGGCGTCGGTTTCCACCAGAATGCCCCGGTCGGCGCCCATCGCCAGCGCGGTGCGGATCGTGTCCTGGCAAGCGGCCACGCCCAGCGATACCGCCACGATTTCCTTCGCCTTGCCCGCCTCTTGCAGGCGGACGGCTTCTTCCACGGCGATTTCGTCGAACGGGTTCATGGACATCTTGACGTTGGCGGTTTCCACGCCGGAACCGTCCGCTTTCGCCCGAACCTTGACGTTGTAGTCAACGACCCGTTTTACGGCGACTAGAATTTTCATTGTTCACCTTCGCTTTGAGATGGCTTGTGTTGGAGAGTGGCGCTAAACCCTGATGAACTATGGTATTTAGTCCCCCCCACTGATGCAATGGATTTATTGGTTGTCGGCGGAAACCGAAGCCGCGATTTCCCCCCGTTTCGCTCTGTCATGTAGGCTACGCGCCGCGAACGAGCACCACCCAGACTGGAGAAGCGCATGTATTCCACCCACGAAGGCTACAACGACAGCATCCATGGCTATTATCTCGAAGATCTCGCGGTCGGCATGAGCGCCTCCCACGCCAAGACCGTCACCGAGACCGACGTGGTCATGTTCGCCGGGCTGACCGGCGACAACAACCCCGTGCATTGCAACGAGGTGTTCGCCGCGCGGACCCCGTTCAAGACCCGCATCGCCCACGGCATGTTTTGCGCCGGGCTGATTTCCTGCGTGGCGGGCACCCGCCTGCCGGGACCGGGGGCGATCTACGTGGACCAGCAACTGTCCTTCAAGGCGCCGGTGCGGATCGGCGACACCGTCACCGCCACCTGCACCATCCAGGATATCAACGTGGAGCGGCGGCGGGTGGTGATGAGCACGGTCTGCACGGTGGGAGACTCGGTCGTCGTGGAAGGCAGCGCGACGTTCATGGTCAGTCGCCGCGCCAAGAAGTAGCCGGATTTGGGCGGAACGCGCGGGCGGATGGGATGAAGCCGGCGCGGGGCCGCGAAACTGAATAGCCATTCCCTCCTTGAGTTACCCGCCGCGACATCAGGATCGTATGGAGCGCCCCGCGTATCCTCTTCCTCCGGTTGCCGTTCCTGAGAGTTGGTTTTCCATTTTTACACTCAATTTTTACACTCATTTTTACACTTATTAACATTTTTCAATCCATGTTTAACATTTATTTGTAATTGTTTGCCGGAATCCTTGAGGGATAGGATTATATTTTCCGCAGTAATTTTCGCATTCATGGGCCTTGGGAGGCGACTATGTATTTTAGAAAAACATTCTTAACCGGTTGTTTGACGATGGCGTTATCCGTTGCTCATTCCCAAACTCCTCCCGACCATGTCACGATTGCCGGTGGGTTCAATCCCATTCCCTTGATGATCAAGGCTGGGGAGAAATTGGTCAGTAAGTTTCCCCAATACAAGCCTCCTCAGATTCTTTATAACGATTCAAGCGTCGGTTTTAGTCTATTTTGCGCGGGGACTGGAGTCGATACACCCAGCATCAATACCGCCACGCGCCAGATGCGACCCGCCGAGATCGAGCTGTGCAATAAGAACGGCGTCAATGAAATCGTGGAAATCAAGCTGGGTAACGACGCTTTGGTTACCGCGCAGGCGCAGGATGGCCGTTTGAACCAGATCAGTCGAAAGGAGCTGTTCTTGGCCATGGCCAAGAATGTTCCCGATCCGAAGGACGGCACCAAGCTGATCCCTAACCCCTACAAGGACTGGAAGGAAATCAATCCCACCTTGCCCAGCCTCAAGATCCAAATTGTGGCGCCAGAGCCAAAAATCGGTCTTTACCAGTCGTTCGTGGCGGGTGTTGTGCTACCGGGTTGCAGACAGATCGATGCGTTTAAGGCCTTGGAAACGAGTGATCCCAAGCAATTTGAAGCGGTGTGCAAGAGTTTTCGCAAGGATAGCGCTTATATCGAATACACACTCCCTCAAGTCGCCGCCCAAGAGTTGAAAAACAATCCAAATGGCCTGGGTTTGATACCACTAACCATGGTCGCCAAAGAAAATCTGAAAAGTGTATCCCTGGACAATATCTATACGTCGTTCACTAGCGTTGCCGCTGATATGAATGACTTGGTATTTCCAATCCTGGTATTTGTGAAAAAGCCGCATGTCGCCCTTATTCCAGGCTTCAAGGATTATCTTGACGAATTGACTTCCGAGGATGCCATAGGTATGACAGGTTATTTCTACGGCATGGGGATGATTCCCTTGCCCCGGTTCGAGCGCGAGCAGGCGAGAACCGCCGCCAAGACCTTGAAGGTGGTGACTCAGAAAAAGACGGCTACAAATAGCTGAACAGGTCGAGCGGGTAGCGTTTCCCGGCTAGATAGTCGTCGATGCAGCGCAGCACCATGGGGCTGCGCAGTTTCGGTCCCAGCGCGGCGATCTCGTCGCGGGTCAGCCACAGGGCACGCTCGATGCCGTGGTCCAGCGGTTGGTCGGGGTGATGGTGCAAGGCCCGCCCGGCAAAGCAGGTGCGGATGAAGGTGTGGCCCTGGGGGTGGGTCCAGTAGTACAGACCGACGATGGCGTCCACCTGGACTTCCCAGGCGGTTTCCTCCAGGGTTTCCCGAATCGCCGCCGCCGCCAGCGTTTCAGCTTCGTCCAGATGACCGGCGGGCTGGTTATAGACCAGTTCGTCGCCGTCGGCGTATTCCTCCACGATCAGGAACCGTCCGTCCCGTTCGATGATGGTGGCGACGGTCAAGCGTGCATCCCAGTCCATGCGCTGTCCTCACTGTATAGGTTTGGCGAAGGTGAACGCGCCGCGCAAGTCGCCTTCCTTGAAGCCGCGCGCCTGGTCGTTCGGGTAAAGTTCCTTGAGTTTGGCGTCCACGGCGGGGTCGATGTTCGCGCCGTGGCAACTCAGGCAGAGCGAGGCGGTGGGAATGGCTTTCATGTAGCGGAAAGTCTTCTGACCCTGATCGTCGTCGATCACCGCGAAGAATTCTAGCTTGTCGACGGGTTCACCCTGCGCCTTGCGCGCCTCGAACTGCTTGAGCACCGCCAGTTCCCAGTTGTCGGGGGCGTTGGCGGGATTGCGGAGTTTGAGACTGGTTCGCCCCACCAGCATTCCCAGACGCTGCCCCTGCTCCGTGGCGATCTGAGCGGCCTGGTCGTGACAGACCGTGATGCCGTTGATTGGGCCGCCACTTTGGATGGCCTGCTGCAAGGTTTCCTTGAGCGTCGCGCCGAACTTTTGCGCGACTTCCCGACTGGCGCTGACCTCCGGCGGAACATCGGGTTGCTGCCGCGCCAAGGCGGAACCGGCAACCAGCGCCGCGCCAAGAACCACAATCGAAATAGCTCGCATATGCGGATTCTCCCGTTGCGTCAATATCTGGATGGGCAGTATAGGCGAACGCGCCTGTCCAGGCGGATTTTTCCGAATGCGGACCTTTCTAAAACAGGGCGGGCGCGATGGCCGGCGCAACCAGATGATGAGGTGTACGATGAGCCTGTCCCAGAAGACGTGCACGCCCTGTCGGGGCGGTATTCCTCCGCTGACTTCAAACGAAGCCGAAGCCTTGTTGCCGCAAGCGCCCGGCTGGCAATTGCTGGAGAACGGCACGCGGATCGAGCAGCGATTCGCGTTCAAAGACTTCGCCGCCGCCTTGGCGTTCGTCAACCGGGTGGGCGATCTGGCCGAACAGGAAGGGCACCATCCCGACATCACCCTTGGCTGGGGCTATGCCAACGTCTTGTTCTACACCCACAAGATCGGCGGTCTGCACGAAAACGACTTCATCATGGCCGCCAAGGTCAACGAACTGTATGCTGAGTGAGGGTTCGTCGGCAATCTCCTCTTTTTCAAAGGGGAGATTCTTTTCGATCAGAAACAGGACTTTGGCGGACATCTTGGCTACGGGCGCTCATGATTGAGCAAATACCCCCTCCAACGAGGGGGCGTCCAGCACCCGTTCTCCCCACAGTTCCAACTGGGCCGGTTCCGCTCCCGCCAGCTTCGCCTCCACCCAGCCCGGCACCGGCCCAAACCGGCGGGTCAACAGCCGCCTCAACAGTAGCGATTCGCCTACCAGGATGCCCTTCTCGATGCCCATCGGGATCCCCTTCTCGATGCCCATCGGGATGCCCTTCTCGATACCCTCTTGCACCCATTGTTCCGCAATCGTTGTCATCAGCTCACCCTCATTGCTCAAGACCGCCGTCGCCACCCGGCGCAATTCGTCGGCGTTCAGTCGCTCCGTGCTCGGCCCCTGGGCCAGATAGCGCAGCAGCGTGATCACGTAATCCAGCCCGCTCGAACTCTGCTCCAACTCGCGCAGCAGCCCGAGAATCTCCGGCAACCGCTCCCGCAAATCGTCGCGGAAGATGTATTTCAGGGTCAGCAGCGCGGTCTGCAACAGGACCGCGCCCTGCAATTCTTCGTCCCGGTAGTCACTCAGATCGATCAGGTAATAGACGCAATCCGGTATGCACTCCCGCAGCGCCGGCACGTCGGCTACGTCGTCGGCAAACCGCCGGCTGAGCCGCCAAGCTTTCGCGCCGTGATAGACCACCACCGGGATGATCGGCGGCAAGCGGCCGGTGTGACCGGCGTTCAGGCATTGCTCCCAAATCCGCACCCGATACCGCAGCAGGTCCAGGCCGATCCGCGATTCCACGTAGCTTTTGTGTTCGAACAGGATGTGGACATAACCGGTTCCGCCGCCCGGTAGATCCGCTTCATACAGTAAATCGGCCGGATGCTGCGCCAGGTCCGGGTCCAGAAACGAATCCTTGCCCGCGCGCAGCGTTGTCCAGTCCAGCGCCGCCGCCACCGCCGGGGGCAGGTAGCGCGCCAGAAACTCCGCCGCGACTTCGGTGCGCCCGAACACCGCCTTGAAAAACCGATCATGCGGGCTGCTTAACGTCGTCATGATGCCTTCTCCGCTATCCGCCCTTTTCTAGCGTCTCGATCAGAAACAGAATTTCGGCGGCCATGCCGTAGTCCAAATCCGGCGCGTCGGCGAGGGCGCGGTCGCGGCTGCCGGTGACGATGGCTTGGAGGACGCGGATGAAGGGGAGGAACCGCGCGGCGTCAGGATGGGCGGCGAGTTGGTCGAGTGCGGACGCCACGGCAGTCAGGTCGCCCGCGAGCAGGGCCTGGGTCACGGCGAGGGCGATGCGGCCTGGCGCGTCGTGGTTCTCGCCGCCATCGCGGCGGTAGGCGAGGTAGCAGGCGATGGTCTTGGCTTTCGCCTCCGCCGCAGCGGCGGGGTTGCCGGCGTCCGTCTCGATATCGGCGAGGATGGCCCAGGACTTCCACGGTTCGGCCGCGTGACCGAACTGCTCTTTACATTTGATTGCCCGGCGGATTTCCTGCCGCGCTTCGTCCAGGCGGTGAAGTTTGCGCAACGCCGCGCTGAGATTGCTTCGCGCCATGCCTTCGTGGCCCGCGTCGCGGATTTCAGCAAACTTGTCCGCCGCCTGACTGAAGAAGCTTGCCGCTTCCTCGCCGCGATTCGGGGCTGCGAGATACAGCGAACCCAACTGGCCCAGCGTGTTCGCCTGTCCGGCGGCATCACCGAGCCGCACCACGAGCGCGAGCGACTTCTGGTAGGCATCCTCCGCTGCTTCCGGCTGGCCCGCCTCCTGATACGCCATGCCGGTTTGATGCCAGCTCGTGGCGACGGAGCCCGGTTCGTCCAAAGCGGTGAACCGCTCGCGCGCCTCGGCATACGCCGCCAGCGCTTCCGGGTAGCGGCGCTGATTCTTGCGGATGGTCCCAAGCTGGAATTTGCCGACGGCGACCTGCCGGTCGTTACCGAGTTGCTCGGCGCGGCGGATACTCTCTTCGTAGGCCGCCGCCGCTTCGTCGAGCCGACCCAGGTAGAGAAGACACGCACCTTGTTCCGTGAGGCAGCCGGACGCCATCCGTTCCGCGCCTCTGCCGGACTGCGCCTTCGCGATGGTCTCGAAGCGTTGGCGGGCCTCATCCAGCAGCGGCAGGGCCGGTTCCGCGCCGCCGGCCGTCCGCAACACGCGGGCCAGGAGCCAGCAAGCCGTCGCCAGATCGTAATCGGCGTCGGGATACGCCTGCTCGCCCGCCGCCCGAGCGCGCTGGAGCAACGCCTGTGCGCCCTCAAACGCTTCGTGCAACCGTCCGCTGGCAAGCTGCTGCTCGATGCGGGTCCGCGCCGCCTCGAACCGCGCGTGATTCCAGGCGTCGCCCAGCGCCGCCGCCGCAGCGTCGCGCACCTGCCCCACGCGCTCCAGCAGCCGGGGCTTGCCGGCATTTTGCAGCAGGCGGTAGAGCGACGTGGTCAGATCAATCGTCGCTTCGGCATCCTCCACACGCTGCACGCGGCCGAGCAGCACCAACAGGTTCGGCAGCTCCAGCCCTGTCAGCGTCGCCGCGAGTTCGATGTCCTGACCCCGCTGTTGATCGAGGAACCCGACATACGCACGCATGGCCTTGACCCAGCGGCTGGTCAGCGCCTCGTGCTCCGTCGCGTCCAGCCGCCCGCGCAGGTAGGGACAGAGCGCGGGATTGAGGGTGAGATGGTTGTAGCGGTTCGGCGTCGCCAGCCCCGTTTTGATCAACTCGCTCGCCAGCGCGGTGAAGTCTTCCATTCCCCACTGCATCATCGGGCAAAGTACGGCCGGATGGACCCCGCCGTGGAACACCCCGAGCACGCGCGCCCGCTCCCGGTTCGCCGCCGACAGCCGTTGCAGTGACAACTCGACGCTGGCGAAGACCGATTGTTCCCGGCTACCGGGGAATCGCTGCTCCATCTCCGCCATCAGCTCGACCAACGATTCGCGGGTGGCTGCGACGCCGCGTTCCCGCAATGCTGGAGCCAGCAGCGCCAGGGTGCGGGCATGGCCATGCACCGCGTCCACCAGTTGCTCGATTTCCTCGCGGGCGGCATCGCTGGACGCGCCGGCGTTCCCGTCGACGCTCAACACCCGCTCCACCAGCTTCACCGCATCCTCGCGGGCGAGTTGATGCAATTCCCCCTGGTGCCGTGGGTTGGCGAACGGTGTAGGCAGCGCCTCGCGGCTGGTGAAGATGAGCC
>JAVMKH010000231.1:29939-47131 GCA_031732935.1 Candidatus Contendibacter sp. | reverse complement strand
CGCCATGGCCGACCGGGTCATCCATCTCAGCAACGGCCTGATCGCCCGCATCGACCACAACACCCAGCGGCAAGCGCCCGATGACATCGTCTGGTAGACCGGCAATGCCATGAAACCCCTGGATCGCAAACTCTGGCGCGAACTCTGGCAACTGAAAGGTCAAGTCGTCGCCATCATGCTGGTCATCGTGTGCGGCGTCGCGATCCACGTCATGTTCGGCGCGACCCTGGACGCGCTGGGCCAGACCCGCGCCCGCTATTATCAGGAATACCGTTTCGCCGACGTGTTCGCCGGGTTGAAGCGCGCCCCGGAATCACTGCGGGAACGCATCGCGGCCATTCCCGGCGTCGCCCAGGTCGAGACCCGTGTGGTCGCCGATGTCCATCTGGACGTGGCCGGGTTCGCGGAACCGATCACCGGCCGGCTGGTTTCCATTCCCGACAACCGCGAACCCCGACTGAATCGCCTTTATCTGCGCCAGGGCCGCCTGACCGCGACCGACCGCGCCGACGAGATTATCGTCAGCGAAGCATTCGCCCAAGCCCACCGGCTGGAACCGGGCGCCAAGTTGCGGGTTGTCATCAACGGTCGTCGCCAGGTGCTGACCATCGTCGGCGTGGCGCTGTCGCCGGAATACATCTATCAATTGCGCCCCGGCTCGATGTTCCCCGACTATCAACGTTACGGCGTGTTTTGGATGGGACGCCGGGCGCTGGGCATCGCCTACGGCATGGAAGGCGCGTTCAACGATGTGGTCGTGGGTCTGACTAATGCCCGCGCCGCGCCGGACGTGATCGACGAACTCGACCGGCTGCTGACACCCTACGGCGGACTGGGCGCGCACGACCGGGAGGATCAGCCCTCACACCGCTTCATGTCCGAGGAATTTCGCAACATCACCCTGTCGGCGACGCTGTTCCCGGTGCTGTTCCTGGGGGTGGCGGTGTTTTTGTTGAACGTGGTGGTGAGTCGGCTGATCGGGATGCAACGCGAACAGATCGGCACGCTCAAAGCGTTCGGCTACGGCAACGGCGAAATCGCGCTGCACTATTTGAAACTGGTGCTGATCATCGTCCTCGTCGGCGTAGGGGTCGGGATCTTGATCGGCGCCGGACTCGGTCGGCGTTTGGCCGAACTGTACATGACCTTTTTCCGTTTCCCGTTCCTGGATTACCGCTTGACGTTCCAACTCGTGCTCGGCGCGATGCTGCTCAACCTCGGCGGCGCGGTGGCCGGAACCGCCTTTGCCCTGCGCGCCGTTTTCGCCCTGCGACCCGCCGAGGCAATGCGGCCCGAACCGCCGGCCCGCTACCGCGCCACCGTGGTGGAGCGGCTCGGCTTGCAACGGTGGCTGTCGCAACCCAATCGGATGATCCTGCGCCACATCGAGCGCCGGCCGCTGAAGTCTTTGCTAGCGGTGCTGGGCATCGCGCTGGCCTGCGGCGTCACCATGGCGGGCCGATTTCAGGGAGATACGATCACCCATATGGTGGATGTGCATTACAAACTCTCGCAACGGGAAGACCTCGCCGTGACCTTCACGGAGCCGACTTCTTGGCGGGCTATCGACTCCCTGGGCGGCTTGCCGGGCGTGGAGCGGGTCGAGACTTACCGCGCCGTTCCCGTTCGGCTGCGGTTTCGGCAGCATTCCCGGCGCACCACGCTCAAGGGCGTTCCCCCCGACGGTGACTTGCAGCGGTTGCTGGACGCCGATCTGCGCCCACTTACGCTGCCGTCGGAAGGCGTGCTGCTGACCGATTACCTGGGCGAATTGCTGGGCGTCCGAGCCGGTGATCGGCTGATCGTCGAGGTCCTGGAAGGCAGTCGGCCGGTGCGAGAGGTTCCCGTGGTGGGGTTGGTCAAGGAATATCTCGGCGTGGCGGCCTATATGGACCTCGCTGGCCTCAACCGGCTGCTGCGCGAGGGGCCAGCCATTTCCGGCGCTTATCTGGCGGTCGATGACCGCGAGCGATCCGAACTTTACCGCCGCTTGGGCGACATTCCCCGCGTCGCCGGCACCGCCATCCGCGAGCAGGAAATCCGCAACTTTCACCGGACCATGGAACAGACCATGCTGTTTTTCACCTTCATCGCCACCGTGTTCGCCGTCATCATCGCCTTCGGCGTGATCTACAACAGCGCCCGCATCGCCCTGACCGAGCGCGGCCGAGAGCTGGCTAGCTTGCGGGTGTTGGGATTTACCCGGGCGGAAATCGGCTACATCCTGTTGGGCGAACTGGGCCTGTTGACGTTGATCGCCATCCCGCTCGGTTTCGTCGTCGGTCGGGGCATTTGCACCCTGTTCGTGAACGGCGCTCGGTCGGAGCTGTACCGCATTCCGCTGATCATCCACCCCTCCACCTATGCCTTCGCGGCCACGGTGGTGCTGGCCTCGGCGCTGTTATCGGGCTGGCTGGTGCGTCGCAAGCTGGATCGGCTGGATTTGATCGCCGTGCTCAAGACTCGGGACTAAACCATGACCACGCGCCGACGCTTTGGATTGATTGTGCTGACGGTGGCAATCGTGGCCGCGCTGGGCTACGGTTTTTGGCCCCAACCGTTGTGGGTGGAAGCGGCGACCGTCGCCCCCCGGCCGCTGCGCGTGACCATCGACGCGGAAGGCAAAACCCGGCTCATCGACCGCTATATCCTCTCGGCGCCGGTGGCCGGCTACCTGCACCGCATCGATTGGAACATCGGCGATGGCGTCCGAAAAGGCCAACCGCTGGTATCGATTGATCCCTTGCCCTCGGAAGTGCTCGATCCGCGTCGCCGCGCCCAGGCCGAGGCGCGGGTAGCCGCCAGCGAAGCCTCCCTGCAAGCCGCCCAGCAAACCGTGACCGCCGCGCGGGCGGAGGCCGATTACGCCAAGCTGGACTTCGAGCGCTTGACCGCGCTGTGCCAACGGCAATGCGTGGTGACCCAGTCCGACCGCGACCGCGCCGAATCCCGCGCTCGCCAGACCCAAGCCCAACTGCGATCCGCCCAGTTCGCCGTGGAAGTGGCGCAACACGAAGTGGAAGCGGCCAAAACCGCGTTGCGCTACTCGGCGGCGCAATCGGGCGGCGCGGCGCGGGAAACCGTCATCGTTCGCGCGCCGGTGGACGGTCAGGTCCTTGCCCGCCCGCGCCAGAGCGAAGGCATCGTCGAGCCGGGCGTGGCGTTGCTGGAGGTTGGCGATCCTCGCGCCCTGGAAATCGCGGTGGACGTGCTGTCCCCCGACGCAGTGCGCATCCGGCCGGGTACGCCAGTGATTTTAGAGCGCTGGGGCGGCGAGCAACCGCTGGAAGGGATCACCCGAACCGTGGAGCCGGTGGGTTTCACCAAGCTGTCGGCGCTGGGCGTGGAGGAGCAGCGGGTGTGGGTCGTCGCCGATTTGCGCTCGCCCGCCGAGGCATGGTCGCGGCTGGGGGACGGCTATCGAGTGGAGGCGAGCTTCATCGTCTGGCAGGGCGAGCGGGTTCTGCAAATTCCCGCTAGCGCGTTGTTCCGCCAGGGCGAGGGGTGGGCCGTGTTCGTGATCGAGAACGGCCAGGCTCGCCGCCGCGCGGTGGAAATCGGCCAGCGGGGGGGGCTGGCCGTGGAAATCCGTTCCGGCCTGAGCGCGGGCGAACCCGTCGTCACCCATCCCGACGACGCCTTGCGGGAAGGCGCCGCCGTGCGGATTCGCGCCGAGCAGTAGATTCGCCGGTTCAGATCTCGACTAGGGTGCCCAGTTCGACGACGCGGTTGGCGGGAATGCGGAAGAAATCGGTGGCGCTCTGGGCGTTGCGCAGCATCCAGATAAAGTAAAGCTCGCGCCACAACATCATCGGCGGCGTCATCTTGGGGACCACCACTTCTCGGCTGACGAAGAATGAAGTTTTGTTCAGGTCGATTTCGAGGCCCTTTTGCGCGCATCCCTCTAGCGCTTCCGGCAAGTTCGGCTGCTCCATGAAGCCATAGCGGACGAACACCCGGTAGAAGGTGTTGCCGAGATTGATGACCTCGATCCGGTCCGCGTCTTCGACATAGGGCACTTCGGCGGTTTGGACGGTGACCAGGATGTTGCGGGCGTGCAGCACTTCGTTGTGCTTGATGTTGTGCAGCAGTCCCGAGGGCGCGCCTTCGGGCCGGCTGGTCAGATAGACGGCGGTGCTACTGACCCGCTTCAACGCCGCGTTTTCGATGGAGCGAATGAACTGGACCAGGGGCATGGTCAAGTTGCCCATCTCCTGAAACAGCAGTTGCCGGCCCCGCCGCCAAGTGGTCAGCGTGGTGAAGGATGCGACGGCGATGACGACGGGGAACCAACCACCTTGCAGGAGCTTGATGGCGTTGGCGGAGAAGAAGGCGAAATCGATCAGCAGCAACGTGCCGAGCAGGGGCAGGGCCAACCATGGATGCCAGCGCCAGGCGAGGATCGCGACGAACGCCACGAGAACCGTATCGATCATCATCGTCCCGGTCACCGCGATGCCGTAGGCCGCCGCCAGGTTGCTGGAGGTCTGGAAATGCAGCACCAGTGCGATGACCGCGAGATAGAGCGTCCAGTTGGTCAACGGCACGTAGATCTGCCCCTCCGCCATGTGGGAGGTGTGGATGATCCGCATCCGGGGCAGGTAGCCGAGTTGGACGGCTTGTCGAGCGACCGAGAACGCGCCCGAAATCACTGCCTGCGAGGCGATCACCGTCGCCGCCGTGGCCAGCAACACCATCGGGATTAACGCCCAACCGGGCGCCAGCAGGTAGAAGGGATTCGCGATCGCCTCGGGGTTTTTGAGCAGCAAGGCCCCTTGTCCGTAGTAATTCAGGACCAGCGCTGGCAACACGAAACCGAACCAGGAGGCGCGAATCGGGAATTTGCCAAAATGCCCCATGTCGGTATACAACGCCTCGCCGCCGGTGACCGACAGGACGATGGCCCCGAGCGCGAGGAAGCTTTCCCAGGGATGACGGAGCAGGAATTCGACCGCGTGAACTGGATTGAGCGCCGCCAGCACGGCCGGCGCGCTCAGAATGCTGAGCACCCCCAGGATGCCGAGCACGCCGAACCAGACGCACATGATCGGGCCGAAGAAGCGGCCGACCGCGCCGGTGCCATGCTTTTGGATCGCGAACAGGACGGTCAGGACAATGGCGGCAATCGGGACGATGTAGTCCTTCAGCCCCGGCGCGACCACGTTCAGGCCTTCGACCGCGCTGAGCACCGAGATGGCCGGCGTGATCATGCTGTCGCCGTAGAACAGCGCGGCGGCGAAGATGCCGAGCATGGTCACGAACCAGGTGGCTCGCGAGTTCTTGGTCAGCTCCGTCACGCGGGCGAGCAGGGCCAGGCTGCCGCCTTCGCCGCGGTTGTCGGAGCGCCATGATGGTCCAGAAGATCAGCGACAGGACGCCGAGAATGCTCTCCGGCACCACCGCCATGGGGTGGTGCCCGGCGAAGGTTTCCTTGAGCGCGTAAAGGGGGCTGGTGCCGATATCACCGAAAACCACCCCTATGGCGCCAATGATCAGTGCCGACGAGCGGCTCTTGCTTTGATGCGCCGACATCGTGTTGTCCTCCCGGGTTGTTGTTGTTCGAATTTCGGCCGGTTCCGCAGCCATCGCCGGAACCGGCGATGATGCATCGCATCATAAGCCGCGACCGGGGTCAAATCAATCAACCCAGAATCGGCTGGCTTGGAGAGACTCGATCAAGTTGGTGCTCGGGTTGGCTTTACCATGGCGCGGCGTTCGTCGCGCTCAGTCGCGCCAGCGCCCGGTCGAGCGCTCTCTCGGGGTCGAACAGCGCTTCGGCGGGGGCATGGAAAGTTCGATGGTGGAAATCGCCGTCGGCATCGACGACATACAGGGCGCGGTAATCGTCGGGCCGCGCCAGCAGGTCGCGGATGCCGACCAACAGCGCCTCGATATCCTCGTCCGTGGTGTATAGCCCCAGGCTGGCCCGTATCATGCCTTGCCAGGGCTTGAGCAGGGTCGCCGCGTCCCCGGTGTCGGGGTCGACATCCAATGCCCACAACTCCGGCTTCAATAGCTCGCGGACGTAGGGATGGGCGCAGAAACAGCCGTTGCGCACCGCGACGTTGTGATAGTCGTTCAGCACGGCAGCGACCAATCCATGTTCCAGACCAGCCAGGTTGAAGGAAACCACGCCCAGACGTGGCGCGCGGTCAAGGTCGGGATCGCCGTAAATCCGAACCTCGGGAATGTCGGCCAGTTCGGCCAGCAACCGCCGCAGCAGCGTCTGCTCGGCGGCGTGGATCCGTTCCATGTCCGCTCGTTGCAACGCGTTCAGTACCGCGCCTAGTTGCACCGCGCCGAGCAGGTCGGGCGTGCCAGCTTCCTCCCGGTCGGGAAAGCGCCCGGTCACTTGGTAGTCGCTCAGCCGCACATCCTCCACCATGCCGCCGCCGACCTCGTCCGGCTCACACCCCTCCAGCAGCGTCCGCCGCACGATCGCCCCACCCGGCGACCCCGGCGCATACAACTTGTGACCGGAAAACACCACGGCATCCAGTTCGCGCTCCACCGCTCCCGTGTCGCTGATCGGTAACGGGGCGTGGGCCAGATACTGCGAAGCGTCCACGATCATCCAGGCGCCGTGCGCGTGAGCCAGCGCCGCGAGGTCGTGAACGGGGTTGGCGATGCCGGTGACATTGCTGGCCGCTGCCACCGCGACGTAGTTGACTTGGCCACGATACTGTTCCAGCAACCGTTCCAGTGTCGTTGGATCGACCGCGCCCAAGGTCCGCCCGACGCCGGTCAGCGGAATGGGCACGACCTTGCCGGCGTGTTTGCGATGCGGCAGGTCGTTGGCGTGATGCTCCATAAGCGACACTAGCACCACGTTCCGCTCCGGCCGTCGCGCCGCCAGAACCCGCGCCAGCCGGTTAAGGGGGGCGGTACAGCCGCTGCCCGCGAAAAAGATCATATGGCGGCCAGGATCGGCCTGAACGAACCTTAGCACCTGTTCATGGGCCCAATCGTAGGCATGGCTGGCGATCCGCGCGGAAAAATGCAATGTACTATGGGTATTGGCGTAATGGCGCAACAGTTCGTCCGCGATGGCGCGGGCGCAATCCAGGGCCAGGGTCGAGGCGGCGGAATCGAGATAGTGACGACGAGTCACCCGACCGTCGGCGAGATGATAACGGGTGTCGAGACCAAGAAAATCCCGGCGCAGAAGGTCGAGCAGCCGCGGATGATGGATGGAATAGGGAGACATGGGTAAGCTCCAGTGGCAGCGCCAGCTATACTAAACCCAATCCAAATCCACGCGACTTAATCCGTCGAATGATGCCAATCTAAAATTAACAGGCTGACCAAATTAAACCCGAATGACCTATTACGACCTGCGCACTGGCCCCCACCTTCGAACCTGGGCGGCGGTTTTCGTCTCAGTGACCTTGGCGCTGCTGGCCGGAGGCTACGGGTATTATCAAAACGAAGCGGAGCGCATCCGCCAGGAAAAATATCAGGATATCGCCACCATCGGCGAACTGAAAGTCAACCAGATTCTGCAATGGCGGCGGGAGCGTCTGGCCAACGCCCGCAAGACAAGCAGGAGTCCGTTCTTTCAACGGGCCCTGGCGGAATGGCGAGGGGCTCCCGAAACCCCAGGCTTGCGGGCGGACTGGCGGCGGCGGTTGAAGCTTGAGCAGGAAGCCTATGGCTACGCTGACGCTCTGCTGCTCGATCCAGATGGGCGCATCCTGCTCGCCGCCACAGATGATCCCGGCCCGGTCGATTCCGTCACCCAGCAAGCCATTACAGCCGCTCTTGCCAGTCACGGCGCGGTGTTCTCTGATTTCTATCGCTCTCCCGCCGGCCGCGTCTACCTGGACACGGTCGTACCGGTACCCGATGCCGAGGAGCGTCCGTTGGCCGTGTTGATCTTGCGCAGCGACGCGGTTTCCTACCTTTATCCCCTGATCCAGTCCTGGCCCACGCCCAGCCGTAGCGCCGAGACGCTTCTGGTCCGCCGGGAAGGCGACTTGGTCGTTTATTTGAACGAGTTGCGCCACCAGCCCAACACCGCCCTGTCCCTGCGCGTTCGGCTGGCCCGGAGTGATCTGCCGGCGGCACGGGCGGCGCTCGGCCAGCAGGGCTCGTTCCAGGGCAAGGACTATCGCGGTGTGGAGGTGTTGGCCGACCTGCGTCCGGTTCCCGGTTCGCCCTGGTTTTTAGTGACCAAGGTGGACACCGACGAGATTCTGGCCGAGGCGCGCTATCGCGCTGGCATGATCGCCCTATTCGTTTTTTTGAGCATCCTGCTGGTGGCGGCGCTGACCGCTTGGGCTTACCGACGGCGGCAAGCGGGCCTCTATCAAAACCTGTACCGGTCTGAGCGGCGGCGGCGGGAAGAACAGGAAGAATTCCGTATCATTCTCTACAGCATCGGCGACGCGGTCATCACGACGGACAACGCGGGGCGGGTCCAGCAAATGAACCCGGTGGCGGAACAGCTCACCGGTTGGCTGGAGGCCGAGGCTCGCGACCAACCGCTTGAAGCGGTTTTCCACATCGTCAGCGAAGGGACCCGTACCGGGGTGGAAAACCCGGTCCAGCGCGTGTTGCGCGAGGGGACGGTGGTGGGACTGGCCAATCATACTTTACTCATCGCCCGGGACGGGACCGAGCGCCCGATCGCCGACAGCGGCGCGCCCATCCGCGACGAGAGCGGCGCCATTACAGGGGTGGTGCTGGTGTTCCGCGACCAGATCGAGGAGCGCGCGGCGGAAGCGGAAGTGCGTCGCAGCGAGGCGCGGCTGCGCAGCTTGACGAGCATCCTGCAGCATCCAAGCGACTCGGTGCAGGAATTCCTGGATTACGCGCTGCACGAGGCCATCCAACTGACCGACAGCAAGATCGGCTACCTCTATCGCTATCATGAGGATCGACGGGAGTTCGTGCTGAACTCCTGGTCGCGCGAGGTGATGCGAGAATGCACCATCGTCAATTCCCAGACCTGCTACGAACTGGACAAGACCGGCCTCTGGGGCGAGGCGGTCCGACAACGCCGGCCGATCCTCCTCAATGACTTTACCGCCGACCACCCCCTCAAAAAGGGTTATCCGGAGGGCCATGCCCATCTGTCGAAATATCTTACCGTGCCGGTTTTCAGCGGAGGCCAGATCGTTGGCGTGGTTGGAGTGGCCAACAAGGAAACCGATTACCAGGAAACCGACATCCTCCAGCTTACTCTGCTGATGGAGGCGGTGTGGAAGGTGGTGGAGCGGCGGGAGGCGGAAGGCAAGGAACACCAAGCCGTGCGTTCCTATCGAATGCTCAGCCACTGCAACAAGGTCATCGCCCTGGCGGAAGAGGATGTCCCGCTGATGCGGGAGGTTTGTCACATTCTGGTCACGGAAGGCGGATGGCGGATGGCCTGGGTGGGGGTAGCCGAACCGGGGCCGGGCAAGCGGGTGCGGCCAGTGGCCCAAGCTGGGTTCGAGGACGGTTACCTTGAAAGGATCAAGGTCACTTGGGACGAGTCCCCGACGGGGCGAGGTCCGGCTGGCACGGCCATTCGCACCAGCCAGCCGGTGGTTTGCCAGAACCTGTTGACCGATCCCAACTTCGCGCCCTGGCGCGAGGAGGCGATTCGACGCGGTTTCGCCGCCGCCATCGCGTTGCCCCTGAGAAACGAGATTGGCGTATTCGGTGCGCTCATCCTCTACGCCACGGAGCCGGATACCCTGGTTCCGGCCGAAGTGGAGCTGTTGCGCCGGCTGGTCGACAACCTGGCTTACGCCTTGCGCGTGCTGCGAATAAAAGCGGCTGGCGAACAGGCGGCGCGCAAAAGCGATGCCCTGGAGGCCCAGCTTTACCAGGCCCAGAAAATGGAGGCAGTGGGACGATTGGCGGGGGGAATCGCCCACGATTTCAATAACATGTTGGCGGTCATCGCCGGCCATGCCGACATGGCTCTGGAACAAACCACGCCCAAGAGCCCCCTACGCGCGAATATCGTGGAGATTCAGGAAGCCGCCCAACGTTCGGCCGAGCTCACCCGCCAGTTGCTGGCGTTCGCCCGCAAGCAGACTATCGCGCCCAAGATGCTCAACCTCAACGACACCATAGCGGGCATGCTCAAGATGCTCGGGCGGCTGATCGGCGAGGACATCGAGTTGCTCTGGAAACCGGCCGGCACGTTATGGCCGGTGAACATGGACCCGACTCAGATCGACCAGATCATGGCCAACCTGATCGTCAATGCCCGCGACGCGATCACCGGCGTGGGCAGGATCACCATCGAGACCGGGCAGGCGGTCTTCGACGAAAGTTATCGTGAAACCCACGCCGACGCCAACCCTGGCGCCTACGTTTTGTTGGCGGTCAGCGACACCGGCTGCGGCATGGACAAGGTGGTGCTGGCGCAATTGTTCGACCCATTCTTCACCACCAAGCCGCCCGGCAAGGGCACCGGCCTCGGCCTGGCCATGGTGTACGGCATCGTCAAGCAAAACCAGGGTTTCATCAACGTCTACAGCGAGCCGGGGCACGGCACCACCTTCAAAATCTACCTGCCCCGGCACGAGCCGGAGCCGCCGGGCGCCCGGCTCGCGCAGTCGCTCGCGGCGACTCCGGCCGGCGCCGAAACCGTGTTGCTGGTCGAGGACGAGGCGGCGTTGCTCAACCTCGGCAAGGTCTTGCTGGAGCGGTTGGGCTATACCGTGCTGGCCGCGGCCGGCCCGAACCAGGCGCTCCAGTTGGCCGAGGCGCACGCCAGCGTGATCCATCTGTTGCTCACCGACGTGATCATGCCCGACATGAGCGGTCGCGACCTCTGGCAACGACTCCGCGACCTGCGGCCGGGCATCAAATGCCTGTTCATGTCCGGCTACACCGCCAACGTGATCGCTCATCACGGCGTTCTCGACGACGGCGTCCACTTCCTGCAAAAGCCCTTCTCGCGAAAGGCGCTGGCCACCAAGCTGCGCGAGGCGCTGTCCGGGCCGTGACCGAGGCCACGCGGCCCGGCGCGAGCGGTTCCGTGTCCGCTGTCGTCAGGATCGTTCCGTCAATACCGCCTCGACCTGGGCCGTCAACCGGTCCAGGGCGGCGCCGAAGAAATGGTCCGCTCCGGTCACGACGCACAACTGGGCGGCCGGATGCCAGTGGGGCAATAGTGCCCGCAGCGTGGCCAGCGGCGCCATGCGGTCCTGGTCGCCGACGATCACCGCCAATTCGGCCGGCGGCGCGGTGACCGGCTCGAAATCCATGAACAGCACCGGCGGTGCCACCACCACTTGCCGACGCACCGTGGTCAGCGGCGGATGCAGGCCCAGGTTGATCCAGGCGCCGAAGGAATAACCGGCCAGATCGGTCACGGTTTTGTCTAGCCGACTCAAGTACGCCGCCGCCGCCCGCGCGTCGTCCCGCTCACCGATGCCGTCGCCGTAATCGCCCCCGCTCGCGCCGACGCCGCGAAAATTGAAGCGCAGCGTGCTGTAGCCCAGCCGCTGGTAGACCCTGACCAGGGTGGTCACCACCGGATTGTCCATCTCGCCACCGTACAACGGGTGCGGGTGGGTGAGGACTACCGCGTTCGGCCCGGACGCTCGATACAGGCGGCCTTCCAGCCGGAACGGGCTGGAATCGAAAAAGACGGTTTCCTCGGTTACCGGCATGACGAAACTTCCCCAGTCGGCTCCGGACCTTGTGATGCCAGTGGCAAGATGGCCGCCGCCCTGGCCCAATCCCGCTCCAGCAAATCTTTGAACTCTGTCAGCGGCATCGGCCGGCCGAAATAGTAGCCCTGGCCCTCGTCGCAACCGTGATCGCGCAGAAACGTCAGTTGTTCGACCGTTTCCACCCCTTCCGCCACCACCTCCAGTCTCAGGCCGTGCGCCAGCGTCAGGATGGCGTTCGCGATGGCGATACTGCTGGTGTTGGTGGGCAAATCCATTACAAAGGTGCGGTCGATCTTGAGCACGTCCAGCGGAAAACGCTGCAAGTAACCCAGCGAGGAGTAGCCCGTGCCGAAGTCATCGATCGCCACCCGCGCACCCAGGGCCTTGAAGGCTTTCAGGGTCGCGAGATTATCGTCGGTGGGGTTCATCAGGATGGTCTCGGTCAATTCCAGTTCCAGGCAAGCTGGCTCGAACGCCGCTTCCGCCAACACACCGCGCACCAGATCGGCCAGATTGGCCTGCCGGAACTGTCGGGCCGACAAATTGATCGCCACGCGCAGTCCGGCGAATCCATCGCGATGCAACTGGCCGATCTCGCGCACGGCGGTGCGCAGTACCCATTCACCCACTTGCAGGATCAGTCCGCTGTCCTCGGCGATGGGAATAAACCGGATCGGCGACAGTAAACCGAGTTTGGGGTGGTTCCAGCGGATCAGCGCCTCGGCGCCCCGAATGGCGCCGGCGCGGAAATCCCATTTCGGCTGGTAATACAGTTCCAATTCCCCCTGTTCAACGGCGTGGCGCAAGTGGGTTTCCAGATTTAGGCGCTCGCGCGACAGCACCGTGGCGCCGGACAGGTAGAACTGGTAGTTGTTGCGTCCCATGTCCTTGGCTCGATACAGGGCAATGTCGGCGTTACGTAGCAGCATCTCGGTATTATTGCCATCGCGAGGGTAAAGACTGATGCCGATGCTGCAAGTGGCGTGCAGTTCGTGATCGCCCAACCGGCAGGGCTGCGCCACGACATCCAGCATGCGCTGCGCGATCCAGGCTGCGTCGTCGCCAGTGGCCAGATCGGGCAGCAATACGGCGAACTCATCGCCGCCCTGCCGGGAGATGGTGTCGCATTCACGCACGCATTGCTGCAAGCGCGCCGCCATGTCCCGCAGCAACTGATCGCCGATGGTGTGGCCGAGGGTGTCGTTGAATCGCTTGAAGCGGTCCAGATCCACCAGCATTACCCCCACCAGGGTATGGTCGCGCCCGGCCCGCCGCACCGCCTGCCACAACCGGTCGGTCAACAGCGCTCGGTTGGGCAAGCTGGTCAGCGCGTCGTATTGGGCCAGATTTTGGAGGCGCTCCTCCGCCTGCTTGCGTTCGGTGATGTCCTGCACCACGGTCACGAAATGCTCCACCGCGCCGTTCGCCCGTCGCAAGCAACGGCTTGATACATGGGCGTAAAGCAGTTCGCCATTTGAGCGGATAAAGCGCTTGTCGAGCGAGTAGCCCTCGATCCGGCGATTCATCACCCGCTCGAACTGCGCCAGCTCGGCGGCGAGATCCTCCCGATAGGTCAACTCGGCCCAGGTCAACCGCTGCAGTTGCGCGCGTGGATAACCCAGCATTTCACACAGCCAGTTGTTGATTTCGTAACAGCGTTTGTCGGGACCGGTCAGGGCGATGCCGATCAGCGGTAGCTCGAAATAGCTGCGAAAGCGCATCTCGCTGGCGCGCACCGTCTCCTCGATCCGCTTCCGTTCGGTGATGTCGGTGTGAGCGCCCAGATAGCCGGTGATGCGCCCGGCGGAATCGCGCAACGGCGTGGCGTGGGTGCTGAGCCAGGTTTCCTGACCCGTGGGCGTGCGAAACCGATGCTCGATCAGCAATTCGGAACTGCTCTCGATGGCTTGCCACCACGCCGCGAGCACCGTCTCCCGGTCGTCGGGATGCAAGGCGCTGATCCAGCCTAACTCGAACGGTTGTTCGGCGGTCAGACCGGCCATCCGGCGCCAACGATCATTGACGTAGCGGCACTGACCTTGGAGGTTGACGAGAAAGACGCCGATCGGAAGCTGCTCGGTCAGGACCCGCAGCCGCCGCTCGCTGTCGCGCAGGCTGTCCACGGTTTGCCGTTGGTGCTCGTTCTCCCTTTCCAGCGCGGCCAGGCGGCGCGCTTCATCGCTCAGACTGGCGAGCTGCCGTTGCGCGTGCCACAAGCGGCGGCGTTGATCGAGGAACAAGGCGGCCATGCCTCCGGCCAGGCCCAACGCGACCAATCCGCCGCCGAGCCAGAATCCGAGCCGGTTCTGGTCAAGATCGGCGGCCTTGAACTCGACGGTGACCGGCGCCGCGCCAGCGTTCGCCGGGAGCGGCGCGGTGCCGATCCAGAATCCCGCCAGCCATAGCACCACCCATTGGATTCCCCGCCAACCGCGCTGGGTGAACGCGGGCCGGTCGTGGTCGCGGATCGCGGCGATGGGCTGCTTGGGGTTTCGGCCGTCCGAGTTCGTCAAGGCCATTTGTCGGAACGCTTCATATGCTGTCATGCTTATCCTTGCGATGTGTCATACCGACAAGTCTAGCAAAGACGTTTCTTGACTCAATTCGGATAACCAAGGATGTTTTGGCGTCGGCGACGCGGGACGCGCTTCCGTGTCGATTATTCTGGTTTTTCACCCTGACGCGCGCGTACATCCAATGTACGCTATCCCCAAGGAGGTATTCCATCAAATCAAGTCACCCGCCGACCCACCTTCTGATAGGGTTTCGGCTCGTTCTCCACCCGCCCCGAGGTATGTCGCGTGCAGGTTCCGTTCCGTGACGACAAGCCCACCGCCAGTCCGTTGACCGACCGCTTCGGTCGCCAAATCCGTTATGTTCGCCTTTCCGTGACCGACCGCTGCGATTTGCGCTGCGTCTACTGCATGAGCGAGCGCGCCATCTTCTTGCCGCGCGCCCAGATTTTGACGCTGGAGGAATTGGCGCTGCTGGGTCGGACCTTCGTGGAGTTGGGGGCGAGCAAGCTTCGTGTCACGGGCGGCGAACCGCTGGTGCGGCGCAATATCCTTTGGCTGTTTCAGGAACTGGGTCAATTACGGGAGCGCGGCCTGGCGGAACTGGTGCTGACCACCAACGGTTCGCAACTGGAGCGGATGGCCGCCGACCTGAAAGCCGCTGGCGTGGCGCGGATCAACATCAGCCTGGACACCCTCGACCCAGCGCGGTTTCACCGCATGACCCGGTCGGGCGAGCTGGACGCGGTATTGCGCGGCGTTCGAGCGGCGCGAGTGGCGGGTTTCCAGCGACTCAAGCTGAACGCCGTGATCCTGAAGGGGCGCAATCACGACGAAGTGGTCGGCCTGGCGCGTTTCGCCATCGAAAACGGGTTGGATATCAGTTATATCGAGGAAATGCCGCTCGGCGTTGTCGCCGACCACGACCGGGCGGAGGCGTACTATTCCAGCGACGCCATTCGCGCCGATCTGGAGCGGGTTTTCGTGCTCGCCCCGACGACGGAGAACAGCGGTGGCCCGGCCCGTTATTACCGTGTTCCGGGAACCGACAGCCGCATCGGCTTCATCTCGCCCCACAGTCACAATTTTTGCGATACGTGCAACCGGGTGCGGGTCTCGGCCGAGGGCCGGCTGCTGTTGTGTCTGGGCCAGGAGCATTCGGTGGACTTGCGTCATGTCCTGCGCGCCCACCCCGGCGACCGTGAGCGGTTGAAACAGGCCATTGTCGCCGCCATGGCGATCAAGCCGCGCGGCCACGCCTTCCAACCTGGCGGTCCGGTGACGATCTCGCGCGCCATGCATCACACTGGTGGGTAAAGTTGCGGCTTCGACGCCGCAAGCTACCTGGAAACCAACGAGATCCTCCCGCTGTTCACGCCGCTGGCTGGCGGTCACGGCCCGGCGCCTAAGTGGCGCTTCGAAGCCAGTGCCGATAACCCCGTTTTCGCTTGGCTGATCAAATAGATGGATAAAAACCAGAGGGTGAGCGCCCAATGGGTGCTCTAAAACACGGTCCCCGCGATCAGCGAGGTCCGCCCCCGGCAGTGCTGGTATTGAAAGGTCTTACGTCTCCGCTGGCGCAGGACATCATGATCCGCCTCACCACCGTGGAGGCAGCGAAACCCGTCTGGCCAGCGGGCGCGTTCCAGCGCCGCTTCATACCGTGGCTCGATGCCGAACTACTCCAGAAATGCCGGTAGCGACAAGCCGGGTTGAAATGGGATGCGATTTATCGGCATGCCCGGACTCCAAGGTAAAGGGTGCGCCGGCTTACGCCTAAATTTTCGGCACGAAACAGGACTGGCTGAATCAGCTTGCTCATCAGGTAATCCTTTGTCCAATTTAGATGTCTCTGCCGCCCGTTGTTGGGCCGCGTTAAGAATTCTTCTCAAGCCACCGCAGAGCTTCCGTTTCGTCGGTGAAGAGTTGGTGGTAATAGCCAGCATTGTTTGCGACCGTATCGGTGAATTCGTAGCTTTTGTCGCCTTGATCGACAATGACCGCAATCTTGGCGCCGACGAAGCCAAACCATTTGGTAAACTCGTAGATCTCGTAGTCTTCTAGTGTTCCCCGCATGTCAGGCGCTCCGCGAGCGTCAAAAAGGAAGGCGGGCGAAGTGAGGGCCTCTCCCAAGCGTTTGACTTCTGGAAGATACCGAATTGTCGTCTCCCTTGTCATGGGAGCGTGGAAGACGGTGAGCACGTAGTTCTTCCCTTCGGGAATTGAGATGGTGAATTCTGCGTTTGCTGTCATGTTGTTATACCGTTTTCCGATAGGTTTTATCTTTTTCAGATCAAGAACCACACTGTTCGTCATACCCGCGAAAGCGGGTATCCAGTTTTTCAGCGGCTGCCTGGATTCCCGCATTCGCGGGAATGACGAAAACCTATTCAGAATTGGTATTAGCTCAACGGGGCGGCGGATAAGCCGCGGACTTTTTCGCCTGGAGTCGGTTCGATCCGCGTGGTTGTGCGGCGCTTCGCGTCGCGTAAGCAGCGGATCGTATCCGCCTCCAAAGCTAACCCGTCGCCACGAGGCGCGGTTGGGGCAACAGAACGTGATGGCCGGGTTTTACCCACTGCTCGGGTAAAACCGCGCACCGCGCTAGCGGCCCTGTTTGAGCACCGCCGCCCCACCCAGTTCGCCCAGGGTCGCTTTCTCCAAATCCGTCCACAGCGTGCCCGGCCCAGCGTACAAGATGTTGACTCGCACGTCCGGGTTCAAATTTTGGGCGAACTCCCACAGGGTCAACGCCGCTGGATCGCCGAACGCCGCCGCCTTCAGCTCGAAGCCCTTGGCCTTTTCCCCCTCCACCCAAGCCACGGTATTGGCCTGCGCCTGACCCAGTTTTCGGGTCTTGTCGGCGCGGACCAGCGCGGTCTGCTTGTCGATTTCAGCGGCTTGCCGCTGGGCCTCGGCCCGGAGTTGGGCCACCTGTTTTTCCTGATCGGCCTGAATCTCCGCCTTGAGCTTCTCGGTTTCCTGGGCGACCTGCTGACGGCGTTGGTCGACCAGCCCCAGTTCGGTATTGAGTTCCGCCTGCTTGCGGGCGGTGTTCTGC
>JAVMKH010000231.1:0-29929 GCA_031732935.1 Candidatus Contendibacter sp. | reverse complement strand
GACGGCGATGCTCGCCTGCTGGATCGGATCGAGAATCTGCATGGGCACGTTGACATGGCGGATCAGGGCGTCGTGGACGACGATGCGTTTCTCTTCGATGGTCCGGCCCAGCGCATCGGTCAGGTCGTTCTGAAATTTTTCCCGGCCCTCGCCGACGATGAAGTCCTTAGCCCGGTACGCCGATCCCTTCAGCCGCGACACCGACAGAATCTGCGGCATGATGATCTTGTCCACCACCGCCGGCAAATCGCCATAACTCTGATAAATCCAGGCGATATGCTCCGGCAGAAACTCGAATTCCACCGTCATGTCCAGGCTGATCTCAAAGCCGTCGCGAGAGGGAAACTCGACAAACTGATTCAAGCTCAGCAGGTTGCTGAAATCCGGCTTCGTCGGGGCCGGCGGCGCGTTGGAAATGGCGGGCTTAGCCGGAACGGCGCGGCGCAGACTACTCTCCACCTTGCCCTGCTCCGCCGCCGGTTCCTGCGCCCGTTGCTGCGCCAGATAATCCAGCCGCTTTTCCTTCTGCTCGGCCAGCGCCCGCTTCTGCAAACCCTCCATCGCAACATTGCGCGAGGCCATCTGTGCCTTGGTCACCACCTCGCCGCCGGTCTTGCCGAGCAGCGACACCTGATTGACGCCGATTTCCAGCAGGTCCACTTGCAGTTCCTTGGGGTTCACGTAATACAGGCCGGGTTGCAGGATGTCCTGACGCACGCCCTTTTCGCCCGGACCGGCGAAGGCGTCGGGCGTGGTCTGCCGGCCCGACAGACTGGTCACCACGCCGACGTAGCCCACCGGAATGCTGACGGCGTCCACGATGTCGATCCGGTAGCCGTAGGGATTCAGGCGGTGCTTGCCGGGACCCAGCACCCGGCGCCAGATGCCTTTCTGACCGGGTTCCGCCAGAAACTCGCCCGCCGGCAACTCGGCGCCGACCATGGAGGTCACCACGCCCACCTTGCCAGCGGGAATGGTGACCAGTGGCATGATCTTATGCTCGTACAGCCAGGGATTGAGAAAATGCCGGCCCTCGCCGAGCACCGTTTCCTGAATGCCCTTCTGCCCCGGCTGGGCCAGAATCTGCCCCGGCGGCAGCGCCGCGCCGGTCTTGGCGGTGACGACGGCCATGGCGCCCGGCTCGACGTAGAATCGACAGAATCCCCATTGCCAGACGCACCATCCCCCGACCACGAGCGCGACCGCGCCGATCACGACGCCCACCTTGTTCATGGCTTGGTCTCCTTGGACAGATAGGGTTGGAACAGCCCCCCGAAGCTGGTCGGGGCGTCGCTGCCGAGCAGCGAGACGATGCGCGGGCCGACTTTCTGGTGGAAGGCGTGACGGGCTAGATTCATCCCCGTCTTGAAGGCGCGCACCTGCGAGGCGATCACCTCCGCCCGCGCCTGATTATCGAGGGCGATCACGTCGCGGTCGGCCCGCGCCTTGGCGAGAATCGCCTCGGCCTGGGCGGCGGCGGCCTCGTTTTCCAACCGGGCCACTTCCAACTCCCGGTTGGCTGCGGTGATCCGCACCGCCAAATCCTGCTCCGCCCGGATCACCGCCTGAATCCGGCTGGTTTCCGCCGCCACCTTTTCCTGGTTTTGCTTGGCTAGCATTTCCTGCCGGGTTAGCTCCGCCAACGAGCGGGCCTGTTCGATCTGCTGTTCGAACTTGCGGGCGTTCTGCACGCTCACCTCGCGGTCGCGGATGATGCTGGCGATGGCGTCCGGGGTGACGATGTTGCGAATCAGCACCGACTTGATCGCCACGCCCCAGCGCCGCGCCTTCTCGCGCAGGTGTTGCTCCAGATTGTCCTGAAACTTCTGGCGGGTTTCGCCGACGATGAAGTTGATCGCCGGATGCTTGCTGCCCTCGGTTCGACTGAAACCGCGAGCGGGCGGGAGGATGAGTTTTCTCAGCACATCTTCCATATCGCCGACCTGATGGGTGATCAGCGCCGCTCGGTCACGTTCGATGCCGAACTCGATGGTGCCCTCGACATCGACGTTGAAGCCGTCCAGGGTCAGAAAGCTGATGGCGTCCTCGCCGCCCAGCACGAAGCGCTGACTTTGCAGGGTCACCTCGACCACGTTATAGACATAGGGGTTCAGATAATAGGTGCCGGGATCGAGCACTTGCGGCACCACGCCCTTGAGGCCCTCGCTGACCAGATAGGTATTACGGGCTTGTGGTGGCAGAGGGTCGTTCAATACATCCTGGCCCACCAGCGAGGTCACCACGCCGACCGCGCCGGGGCGAATGGACAGGGCATCGAACAGCGCGACCTGGCAGGCATAAGGATTGATGCGATATTTGCCCGGCCGCAACACAGCCGCGAGGATGCCTTTCTCGTCGTTCGGACCGGCCTGGCTACAGTCGCCCCCGGCGATGATCCGGCCCGGCGGTGGCTCCTGGCCGTACAGACGGGTTAGCACACCGAGCTTGCCGGCGGGAATGTCGGTGATCTTGGCGATGGTCCAGCCCCAGGTGTAGGGATCGCGGAAATAGCGCCCCTCTGGTAGCACCTCAAACTGGATGCCCTTCTGCCCCGGCTCCAGGGCGATGATCGCGCCGGGTGGCAAGTCATCGCCGGTCTTACGGATCAGGACGGCGATTTCGCCGGAGCCGGGTTCAATGCGGCAGAAAAACCAGACGAAGATCGTCAGACCCAGCATCAGGCCGACGCCGAGAACCAAAGCGCCGAGCCGCCCCAGATTGCCAGGCATCGAGGGTCGGACCACTTGCGACCAGGGTCGCTTGGGATTGGGAGTGGAATTCGATTGGGTCGTACTCATGGCCGGCGCTACCGTGGTGCATGGATATCGAGCAAGGATTAAACCCCGTTTCGAGTCGTCAAGCCAATTCTTGCGCTCCGGACGTTCCTGACTCTTCCAAATTAAAGATGGATTTCCGATGAAAATCGCGGCTAAAACAAGTGAATCCTAGCCCTCACCCCAGGAAAATCCACGGCGACTCACTTTCACGGGTGGAATAAGCCGATTCCCATTCCGATCCTTCCCGCCAGCGGCTACAGTTGTTCGTGTGGAACGTAGCGTCTCGACTGGTTGATTCACTCATTCATGGGAGAAACAACATGTTCTTCGATAAACAGGCCAAGCGGTTGCTCACTCTTTCAAGCTTCTGGCTGCTAGGATTCGGTGGCATCGATAACGCCGTGGTTCGCGCCGTGGCCGAATCGGCGATGCTGGGGCCGGAATGGACGGTCCTTGCCATCGATCCCCCCTGGAAGTTTAGAGAACCGGCCAGATAATTCGGATGCAAGTTCCAGAGATCAATGGCTGGGTAAAATCCGAGGGGCCGTTGCTCCTGCGCGATGGCTCGCAAGTAGATATTCAAGTCGAATTGCGCGATCAAGGCGGCGAGCGTTTTTTACTCGTGCCTGTCAGCCTGGGCGCTCTGATCGGTTTCGGCCTGGTCGATCCGGAAGAAGGCGCTGGGTTCCTCAAAAGTCGCCGGTTTACCGAGTTGCGCGTGCGCGGCACTAAACCCATCATGGCTAAAAAGATCGATTGGTATTGCTGGACAGGAAAATAACCCTCCTTATCCCTAGCAAAGAGCGTTGTCATGGCGAAAATCACCCAGGCGGACATGCAAGCCGCCGACATTATCGTCTCCACCGGGTCAGGCTTGGTCTCGACCGTCATTCGAACCGGTTCGGCGTCTCGCTTCAGTCACGCCGCCCTCTACATCGGCGAGGGCAAGGTCATCGAGGCGATCAGCAAGGGTGTGGTCCGACGGAGCCTTAAAGTCGCCCTAAACAACGACACGCTCGCTGTCGTCTACCGGCGCAAGAATCTGAGCGCCACTCAGGCGAGACTGGTCATCCGCTACGCCTCCAGGCAAGTCGACAAAAGCTATGACTACGCTGGCGTGGTGGGTGCGTCAAAACACACGGTCGGCGGGATGGTGATGCATGTGATATACATACCGCTGGGCGTCATCCAGGATATCGGCGAGGCCATCAACCTGATTTCCCCCGAATCCTCGTTCTTCTGCTCGGAATTGGTTCTACGAGCATTTGAACACGCCGATGCGCGCATCACCTTCAAGCCGGCGACCATCAGCGCTCCCGGCGACATCCCCGGTTCCCACCAAATGCAATACATCGGCCATCTTAAAAAGTCAGTGAAGCCTGCGCCGGCGGCATGAAACCATGCCGCCTGCTGGAATCGCCGTTACTCCACTCCCAACCCGCTGAATGGCAGATAGTCCACGACGTCGCCGGGCGCGACCCCGGCGCACGTCTCCGGCAGCTCCACCAGTCCGTCGGCCCAGGACAGCGACGACAGCGCCCCGGAACTGTTGTTGGGGTAAATGCTCGCCAGCGGTCCCCGTTCGGGATCGAGCCGCAACCGCGCCCGCAGCCATTCGCGCCGGCCCGGCTTACGGCGGAATGGGAAGTCCGCCGTGACCCGCAGCCGCGACGGTTCGGCGGGCTCAGTCCCCATCAGCTTTAGTAGCAGGGGCCGGGCGAACAGCAGGAAGGACACCATTACCGACACCGGATTGCCCGGCAGACCGAGTACCACGCAGTCTTGAATCCGCCCGAAGGTCACCGGCTTGCCCGGCTTGACCGCCAGCCGCCAGAATTCGATCCGGCCCAGTTCGGCGATTACGTCCTTGACCAGGTCCGCCGTCCCCACCGATACCCCGCCCGAGGTCAGCAACACGTCATGACTCGTCGCCGCTTCCCGCAGCGCCGGCAGCACTACATCCCGGTCGTCGCGCAGAATTCCCAGATCGGTCACCGCGCAGCCCAACCGCCGCAGCAGGCCGATCAGCACGTAACGGTTGGTTTCGTAAATCGCTCCCGGCGGCAATTCCACGCCGGGCTCGTACAACTCGTCGCCGGTGGAGGCCACCGCCACCCGCGGTCGGCGCAAAACCTCCAGCGCGGCGATGCCCTGTCCCGCCGCCAGCGCCACGTCCTGCGGGCGCAGCCGCAAGCCGCGCGGCAGCAACACGGCCCCAGCTTGCACATCTTCGCCCCGCCGGCGGATGTTCTCGCCCGATTTGAGCCGGGCGGCGATTTGGGGTTCGATCTCGATCCAGCTTTCGTCCGAGGCGATCAGACACTGTTCCTGCATGATCACCGCATCCGGCCCGCTCGGCATCATGCCGCCGGTGGTGATCCGCACCGCCGCGCCGCGCGGGACCGCGCCACGATACGGATGCCCGGCCAGCGCCTGGCCGACCACCGGCAGCCGGGTCGGCCGGTCCAGCCTCAGATCAGCTCGATGCAGGGCGAAGCCGTCCATCGCCGAATTGTCGTGGGGCGGGACATCGAGCCGGGCCGGCAAGTCGCTGGCCAGCACCCGGCCGAAGGCCTCCATCAACGGGACCCGGTCGCTCTCATGGATCGGCTGAACCGCATTCAGGGCAGCGGCAACAGCCTCGCCCAGCGTTAGCAGTCGGTCGCCGGAACAGCAATCGGTTGGAAGCATGAATCGATTCCTCGTGGGCGCGGCGCCGGGCCGCCATCGGCGCCGGTGGTGAAAATGGATTTCATCGGTAATCCGTGCTTGCGCTTTTTGGTCGTTGATCGAACATCAGTGTACAAGACCTGGGTATGTCGCATGACACCCAATCGGGCTCATGTTCGTCTACATCATCGGTACCCCTATCATGACTAGGACACCAGCATGACGAGTCTGCTATTCGGGTTGGTGGTTGGGTTCTCGCTGGGACTGACGGGCGGCGGCGGCTCGATTTTCGCCGTGCCGCTACTGGTCCACGGTCTGGCGATGCCGGTGCACGAGGCGGTGGGCGTCTCGCTGGCGGCGGTGGGCACCACCGCCCTGGGTGGTGCCATCGTTCGTCTGCGGCGGCGTGAGGTGGAACTCAAGGCCGCGCTGTTGTTCGGGACAGCGGGCCTGGTCGGAGCGCCGTTAGGCTCGGCCCTGGGCGCGAAACTGTCCGCCAACCTCCTGCTGGGTGGATTTGCCCTGTTGATGCTGCTGGTCGCGGCGCGCCTGTGGCGACAGGCGGTTCGCCGTCCCGCCGAGACCAAGGTCGTGCGCGCCGGCGACGACGCCCTCGACCCCGGTGCGGACTCCGGCCCGGCCTGTCGGGTCAACCCAACCGGCGGTTTGACCCTGACGTCCCGCTGTGCCCTGGTGCTGACGCTCAGCGGCGTTTTGACCGGGTTGCTGTCCGGCCTGTTCGGCGTGGGCGGCGGATTCCTGATCGTCCCGGTCCTGGTGCTGGCGGCGTCACTGCCGATGCAACGCGCGGTGGCTACCTCGCTGTTGGTGATTGCCATCGTTAGCACGGCTGGCATCGTTTCCCATCTGCTGGCGGGCCGTCCCCTGGCGCTGACGGTGACCGTCTGGTTCGTGCTCGGCGGGCTGGTTGGCATGGGTTTGGGCTCCCGCTTGAGCCGCCGCCTGGCCGGTCCCCGGTTACAGAAGCTGTTCGCCATGGTCATGGCCGGCGTGGCGGTCTGCATGCTCATCGCCCAACTGCGAGGCTATTGGCTTTCGCGATGAATCCAGCAGGCGTGCCGGAGCGAGTCATCGCGCGATGCTCAATGGGACCGCTGGACAATCTCCTCGACGATGAATCCCGCGATCCGGTCCGGGTCGTTCAGCGGCAGCGCCGGCAATCCAGGCCGGCCATGGCGCGCTGGGTCGAGCAGGGGATCGCTGGCGACGGCCACGATGGTCGGATCATTCGGAAAACGCGGTGGCTTGTCCTCGCCCAGCGGTCGCCAGATTTCCAGCTTGGGGAAGTCGCCGCTCTTCCAGCCTTCCACCAGCACCAGATCCACCGGTTGCAGATGACCCAGCAGGTCGATCAACGGTGGCTCCGGCTCGTCGCGCAATTCGTGTAGCAGCGCCCAGCGGCGGCCGGTGGCCAGGATCACCTCGCAAGCGCCGGCCTCGCGGTGGCGCCAGGTGTCCTTGCCGGGCGTGTCGAGATCCACATCGTGATGCGCGTGCTTGAGCGTGGACACGGTCAACCCCCGCGCTCGCAGCCGGGGAATCAGGGCCACGATCAAGGTGGTCTTGCCACAGCCGCTCCAGCCGCTGACGCCGAGAACGTTCATCCCATTTCCGAAAATCATTCCGGTATCACCACACCAGCCGTGCCAGCCCGATGCCCATAACGGCATGAGTGCGCAGCTTGTACCCGCAACAGGAGATCGCCATAGCCTCGCCCTGGCGCCGATTCCGAGTTCATCCGGTAAACGTGTCGTTGAACAGGGTCGCCAGGAAGGCGGTCTTGACCACCAACTCGTTGTTCCAGCACAGGTCGCGGTTGTCGAAGACCTTGAAGTAGGTCCATTCAAGCAAGTCGTACAGCGGCCACAGGTCGCCGATAGCGTAGAACCGTTCCACCACCGCCGGCCGCTGTTCCTGGTCGGCGTAGCGCGGCAGCTGCCATCGGACCGCGTCCTGCCCGTTAGCTTCGGCAGGCTGAAGAATCCTGCTAATCATGATAAATTTTTAGGCTATTTATAACACTCGATCTGCTTGCCAGCATATGAGAAAACTGCGTCCAAATTTTCGGTCAGATTGTCGAATTCTTCGTGTAGTTTCAGCACAACCTCCGGCCTGATTTTTCCTTCGGAAATTAAATTATCCGAAGCGCTGAGAAAAAGCAATTTCCAGAAATTTAGAAATTCAATCCTCTGTGGTTTCGATGCTATTCTTCTGTCGAAAGTCGACGATACATCATGGAAATTGATTTGCTTGAATCCTGCTATACAAGCCAGGTTCACAAGTTTCATTCCAATATCTGGGTCTCCGCCAATGCCGATCTGGCATTGATTGAACGCCGCCCAATATTCACTTATTGTCGGACAGTCTGGATAAATATAAAGACCTGAATTAAATACTTCGGTACAGTATAAAGCGCCCCCTGATTTCAATACTCGGCGAGCTTCATTCAACGCGGCAAGAGGATTGTTGATATGTTCCAATACACAAAAAATACATACCCCATCATAGTAATTTTCAGGAAATGGTAATTTATAGGCTGAAGCAATTGTCAGGCTTATCCTTTTGTTCGCGATTAAACTCTCAAGGACTATTCTTGCACGGTTGATTTGCGATTCAGAGGGGCGTTGGTGCATAATTTAGCCTAAGACATTGATTTAAAATGAAATATCTAGATTGACGAATAAGAAAAATGCTATTAAATCAATGAATTATAGGATTTATGCACCAACGCCGTTTTGCCTCGACATTGGGTGGTGGAGCGAACCTTTGCCTGGCTCGGTCGATCACGGCGTTTGAGTAAAGATTATGAGCGAAAAACGACATCGAGCGAAGGGCAAGTTTATATTGCCTCAAGTCGATTAATGCCGCGGCGGATTTGTAAAGAAAGAGCATTATTAAGAGAGGCTACTTTAGCGCCTGCTTAGGTAGTTGAGTTTTTGTACAGCCTCTTAAAAGCAAAAACGTCAAATTTGTTCGATTGCCTCAAGGAGATAAAAGCTCTACTCAGAAGGGAGCCGTTGCGAGGGAAAGGAGAGTTGAGGTACAAATCCAGAAATGGGAAGCCATAACGGCTATGATGTAATCACTTTTCTTTTGAATCACCGCACCTCCAGCGTGGTCGGTTTCAGGCGGGGCAAGCGCACCACATCACTTCCGACCGTTGACAGGTCGACCAATCCGGCTACGCCATGCGTAGTCCCCATTTACCGGGCCGTCGTAGCGTGACCATGCGCTCCGGCCCGGTCTTTTCAAACCGCTGACCTGATCGATCTCGCTGTTGGAGCGGTTCTCACGGTCGCTTATCGCGCAACGCGAACCGGATGACCCAAAGTCCCGCTTTCAATTTTCCAAGCCACCGCGCTTCCGCTCGATGCCGAGTTTTTTCATCCGCGCCTCCAGCGTGGTCGGTTTCAGGCCCAGCAAGCGGGCCGCGCCGTGCTCGCCGCTGACCCGCCAGCCGGTGATCTCCAGCGTCTTGAGGATGTGCTCACGCTCCATCGCTTCCAGGGTCGTGACCGACGCCTTGCCGGCGCCGGTTTCGGCGGTCGGTTCTCGCAACCAGTCGCCGAACTCCAGCGTCCGTCCCCGGCTCACGATCACCGCCCGCTCGATGACGTGTTGCAACTCCCGCACATTGCCCGGCCAAGAATAGGTTTGCAGCCGCGCCAGCGTCGCCAGCGGCACCGTTTCGATGGTCCTGCCCAGGCTGGCCGCGTATTTCTGCACGAAGTGGCGCACCAGCAGCGGAATGTCCTCGCGCCGATCCCGCAGCGCCGGCGACTGGATGGGAAACACGTTCAAGCGGTAGTACAGATCGGGACGGAACTGTCCTTCCCGACAGCGCTGCTCCAAATCCCGATTGGTGGCGGCGATCACCCGCACGTCGGTCTTGAGCGTCTGCGTTCCCCCGACCCGCTCGAATTCGCCCTCCTGCAATACCCGCAACAGCTTGGCTTGCAGGTCCAGCGGCAATTCGCCCACCTCGTCGAGAAACAGCGTGCCGCCGTTGGCCAACTCGAACCGGCCCAGCTTGCGTGCCAACGCCCCGGTGAACGCGCCCTTTTCGTGGCCGAACAACTCACTTTCGGCCAGATTCGCCGGGATCGTCGCGCAATTCAGCTTGATCAACGACTTGGCCTGGCGGGCGCCGCGGTTGTGAATCGCCCGCGCGATCAACTCCTTGCCGGTGCCGGTTTCGCCGGTCACCAGCACCGTGGCTTGAGTGCTCGCCACGGTCTCCACTTCCCGGAGCACGGCACGCAACGCCGCTGAAGCGCCAACCATTTCCTCAAAATCGTGTTCGGCCTGGATCTCGTCCCGCAAATACAGATTCAAGCCGTGCAAGCGGTTGAATTCCATCTCCGCCTGCTTGCGGGCCGCGATGTCGCGCAGAATCATCGTGTACAAAGGCTGCTCGGCGGCCGTCGCCCGCGACAGCGTTGCCTCGACCGGAAACGGCTCGCCGCCGACCCGCAGCGCATGCAGTCCTTCCGGCACCCACAACCGGGGTTCGCCCCGCTGCTGATAGTCGCGCACCACCTTCCGCAGCGGCTCCGACAGCAAGGAGTCCAGCGGCTGACCCAGCGCCTCGGCGGCGGCGCGGCCGAACACGCACTCAGCGGCCGGGTTGAACAGGGTGATGCGACCGTCCGCGCCGAAGGTCACAATCGCGTCCATCGCGCTGGTCACGATGGCGGCCAGCCGCGCCTCCCGCTCGGCCAACTCGCGCTTGAGCCGCTGCACCGTGAGGTGGGTGTGCACGCGGGCCAACACTTCCTCGTGCTGGAAGGGTTTGGTGACGTAATCCACCGCGCCCAGCCGCAAGCCCTTGACCTTGTCCACGGTGTCGCTCAGGGCGCTCATGAAGATGACGGGGATGTCCCGAGTGTCCGGCCGTTCCTTGAGGCACCGGCAGGTCTCGAATCCATCGATGCCCGGCATCATCACGTCCAGCAGGATTAGATCGGGGCGGGCGTAAGCGGCCCGTTCCAGCGCGCTCTCGCCGTCCTCGGCGACCAGCACGTCGTAGCCGGCCTCGCTCAACAGTTCGTACAGGACACCGAGATTGGCCGGGGTGTCGTCCACCATCAGCACGACGGGAATGGGGTGAATCGCTTCGGTCATCGGGTCGGACATGGGGTTTTACACTAAACTTCCCACAATTTTACCTAAAGTGTAGCCTTTCCAATTCCCCCGGCGTACCCGCGTTGATCCGCTTGACGCCACGATTTCAATACCACGCATCTATTTGCCATGTCCACGGCCGACGACCAAACCCTGCGCCAGTCCCTGCTCGATGCCTACGAAGCGTTGCCTCCGCTTGAACAAGCGGTCCTGCAATTACTGTCGGTGATTTACGAGGAAGTGGGGAAAACCGCGCTGGCCGACTGCGCGCGCCGCTGCGACGCGCCGCAAATCAAATCCAAGAGTTTTCCACAACCGGGCCTGGTGCCCCTGCTGGATCGGCTGGTCAGCAGCAAACTGGTGGTCAAGGCCAACAGCCAGTGGCTTTGCCATCGCCTGATCGTCGAGGACATCACGCGCCGGGCGGTGCGGGAAGGCCGCTTTGAGAGCATGGCCAAGGCGGTGCAGGAAGTGATCAAGATCTCCGGCTGGGACGATTATTTTTATTTTCGCGGCTACCGACAGGCGCTGCGCGAGTTGCGCATCGCCTTTTACCGGGGCGACATGGCGCGCATGCAACGCATTCTGGAAGCTTGTGTTAAGAGCTACCCCGCCGACCTGGCGCAATATCCACCCTGGCTGCTGATCTTTAACAACCCCTTCAACGCCGATAGTCTGCGCGCACTGTCGGATGAGTTGCTGGGCGAGGCGCTAGCCGCCATCTTCGCGGCGGCGGCGCGGCGCTCCGAACCGGCGGACGAACTCATCGCCTTGGGAGAGAACCTGCTGGCCGCGAACCGTTGCGTCGACGCGCTGCGCTATTACCTGGCCGAACAGGCGCTGTTGCGCGGCGAGCCGGCGAAAGCTCGGCAATATCTGGCTCCGCAGCCGACGGACTACAGCGAAGCCTTGCGCGGCTGGCTGGCGTTTCTGGATGGGAAGGATGAGGACGCCATCCAGCATTACGAGGCCGCGCTGAAGCTGCTCCGCAAGCGGACCGGCAAGCGCAAGATTTTCTTCGATCACCTGGCCGGGGTGTTTTTCATTCTGGCGCTGCTGGCCAGCAACACGCCCACCCGTCTGCGTCAGGCTTTGGACATGATGGCGCCAGTATTCGACAAGGGCGCACGCTACGCTTACCCCGGCCTCTACCGGCACTTGTGGCAGGTGGTGGAAGTCCAGCAGGGTCAACTTCAGAAAATGGCCCCGCCGGACTTGAGCGTCCCGCTGCCGGCGCTCGACCGCTTGTTCCAACTGCTGGTGCTGTTCTGGCTGAAGGCCGCCGACCCGCAAGCCTTGCGCAATCTGGCGACGCCGTTGCTGAACGCCGCTCAGGACCATGGCTACCATTGGTTCGCGGCGGAACTGACCGAATTGCTGCGGTGGCTGGGCAATCAGCAAGACAACGCGCCGGCGGCGGAGGATGGCGGTCGACGTCTCGCCCGGCTGTTCCAGCTCCGGGAACCCTGGGAACACGCCCTCAACGCCCTGCTGGATCTGACCCAGACCGGGCCGGAACCGACGGCGGCACAGACGCGGCTGGTGTGGTGGATCAGTTGGCATAAGAACGGGAATTGCACGCTCAGCCCACGCGAGCAGAAACGCGACGCTCGGGGGCAATGGACTCAAGGCCGGCCGGTGGCGCTCAAGCGGCTACACCGCCCGGAAAAGCTGGATTTTCTCACCCCCCAGGATCGCGAAATCTGCTCCACCGTGCGCGTGGACTACAGCGGCTATTACGGCCAGACCAGTTATGAAATCGATACCGTCCGGGCGCTGCCGCTGCTGGTGGGGCATCCCCTGGTTTTTTGGGAGGATACGCCGGGCGTGCGAGTGGATCTGGTCAAGGGCGAGCCGGAACTGCTGATCACTCCGCAGGGTTCGCAATGGCGGCTGGAACTGTCACCCCAGGCAACCGCCATCGAGGCGGTGAAGGTGGTCAAGGAGACGCCGACCCGGCTCAAGGTCATCGTATTCAACGAGGCGCACAAGCAAGTCATGGCGATCCTGGGCGACGGTCTGCTGGTGCCCGGCGCGGCCAAGGCCCGCGTGCTGGAAACGGTGGCGGCCCTGGCGAATCTGGTGACCGTGCAATCCAGCATCGGCGGCGGCGTGGAGAATCTGGAGGAAGTGGTCGCCGATTCCCTGCCCCACATCCATCTGTTGCCCTTCAGCGAGGGCTTGAAGATCGAACTGCGGGTGCGGCCGTTCGCCACCAGTGGTCCTTCGTACCGGCCCGGCGCCGGCGGCGAATGGGTGATCGCCGAGATCGACGGCAAGCGGGTGCAGGCTCGGCGCGATCTGAAGCTGGAGCGGCGGCGGGTGGCGCAAGTCGTGACCACCGTGCCCAGCCTGTCCCGCCAGCCCACCGTTGGCGGCGAGTGGATTTTGCCCGATCCGGAAGCCTGTCTGGAGGCGCTGCTGGAGCTGCAAGCCCTGGGTGACCAGGTGGTGCTGGAGTGGCCGGAGGGCGAGAAATTCAAGGTCAGCCGCCCCGCGACCCTCGGCCAGCTTCGCCTGAGCATCAAGCGTCACCGGGACTGGTTCGACCTCGACGGCGAGCTGCGCCTGGACGAACAGGTGTTCAACATGCGCCAGTTGCTGGAACTGCTCGAACGGGCGCCGGGCCGGTTCCTGCCGTTGGGCAATGGCCAGTTCCTGGCCTTGACCGACGAATTTCGCCGGCGGCTGGACGAATTGCGCGGCTTCGGCGAGCCGGGCGCCAAGGGCGTGCGGTTTCACCCGTTGGCGGCCCAGATGCTGGAGCCGCTCACCGCCGAGGCGGGGTCGGTGCGCGCCGACGCCGACTGGAAAGCCCAGATTCAGCGGTTGCGCGAGGCCGAGGCTTTGCAACCGGCGATTCCCTCGACCTTGCAAGCCGAACTGCGGGACTACCAGTCGCAAGGTTTCGAGTGGCTGGCGCGGCTGGCGCACTGGGGCGTGGGCGCTTGTCTGGCCGACGACATGGGGCTGGGCAAGACGGTGCAGGCGCTGACGCTGATCCTGAGCCGGGCGCAGGACGGGCCGGCCCTGGTGGTCGCGCCGACCTCGGTTTGCTTGAACTGGGTGGACGAGATTCGCCGCTTCGCCCCGACGTTGAACCCGATCGTGTTCGGCGGCGGCGACCGCGAGCAAACCCTGACGCGGCTGGGGCCGTTCGACCTGCTGATTTGCAGCTATGGCCTGTTGCAGCAGGAAGCGGAACGGCTGGCGGGTCGGGAATGGCGGACCATCGTCCTCGACGAGGCGCAGGCCATCAAGAACATGACCACCAAGCGTTCCCAGGCGGCCATGGAACTGCGCGGCGACTTCCGCATGATGACCACCGGCACCCCGATTGAGAACCACCTGGGCGAGTTGTGGAATCTGTTCCGCTTCATCAATCCGGGCCTGCTGGGTTCCCTGGACCGTTTCAACCAGCGTTTCGCCACCCCTATCGAACGGGATCAGGACGTCCAGGCCCGTCACCGGCTCAAGCAACTGATTCAACCCTTCATCCTGCGCCGGCTGAAATCCGAGGTGCTGGAGGCGCTGCCGGCGCGCACCGAGATTCTGCGGCGGGTGGAACTGGGGCCGGAGGAAGCGGCCCTGTACGAAGCCTTGCGCCAGCAGGCGCTGGAGCGGCTGGCCAGGGTGGACGACGCCGACAGCCAGAAACCTTTCCAGATTCTCGGTGAGATCATGAAGCTGCGCCGGGCCTGTTGCCATCCGAAGCTGGCGTTGCCGGACACCGATCTGCAAGGGGCCAAGCTGGCGGCGTTCGAGGAGATTCTCGACGAGTTGCTGGAAAACCGGCACAAGGCGCTGGTGTTCAGCCAGTTCGTGGATCATCTGGCCATCCTCCGCGAGTTGCTGGACCGCAAGAAGGTAGCCTATCAATATCTGGACGGGAGCACGCCGGCCAACGAGCGCAAGCGGAGCGTGGACGCCTTTCAGGCCGGCCGGGGCGACGTGTTCCTGATCAGCCTGAAGGCGGGCGGTCTGGGGTTGAACCTGACCGCCGCCGATTTCGTCATCCACATGGACCCGTGGTGGAATCCGGCGGTGGAGGATCAGGCGTCGGACCGGGCGCACCGCATCGGCCAGCAGCGGCCGGTGACCATCTACCGGCTGGTAGCCCAGGGCACCATCGAGGAGAAGATCGTCGCCCTGCACCACCAGAAGCGGGACCTGGCGGAACAGTTGTTGGAGGGAACCGGCACGGGCGGCCGGATTTCGGCGGAGGATCTGCTAAGGCTGCTGCAAGAGGCCGGGTAGGCTGGGGATTCTCTCCCTTTTCGCGAACGAACGAACGGACGACACCCTCATGAAAACCATCCTCATCACCGGCGCGACCGACGGCATCGGTCGGGAAACCGCGCGGCAGTTGCTGGCGCAAGGTCATCGGGTGTTGCTGCACGGGCGCACCCTGGAGCGGGCGCAACAGGCGATCCAGTCCCTCGATACGCTAACCGCCGTACCGGTCTGGGGCGATCTGGCCGAAATGCGCCAGGTGTTGGCGCTGGCCGACCAGGTCCGCCAGCAGGTTCCAGCGCTCGACGTTCTGATCCACAACGCCGGCGTGTACGAACACCAGCGCCGCCTGACCCCGGATGGGTTCGAAATGACCATGGCGGTCAATCACTTCGCGCCCTTTCTGCTGACCCAGGCGCTGCTGGCGACAGTCCAGGCCAGTCCCCAGGGCCGCATCGTCACGGTCAGCTCCGTCGCCCATCAGGGCGCCCGGCTGGACCTGAACGATTTGACCTTCGCCCGCTGCTTTGATGGCTATACCGCCTACGCCACCTCGAAGCTGGCGAATATCCTGTTCACCCAGGCGCTGGCTAAGCGGCTGGCCGGCACGGCGACGACCGCCAACTGCCTGCATCCAGGGGTGATCGAGACCAAGTTGCTGCGCAGTGGGTTTTCCCGAGGTGGCGCGTCCATCACCGACGGGGCGCGAACCTCGGTTTACCTGGCGACGGCGGACGCCGTTCGCGCCGTGACCGGCCAGTATTTCGTCGACAGCCGGCCGGCCCGACCTATGGCCATCGCCCGTGATACGCGGCTGGCCGAGGCGCTCTGGCAGGCGTCCATGACAGCGATGGAACCCTTTCTGGCCCGGTGAGGAAGCCTCCTGGTTGCCGTGTCGTCACCCGTTTCGCGTTCGGCGGCGGCGCGGCTTTTCGGTTGGCTCGGGCAAATCCCGGATGCGCCGCACCCAGAGCGCGATGTCCGGGTCCATCCGCGCCAGCACCGCCTGCGGGTTCTTCGCTTCGTCCACTTGCGCGAGCGCCTCTAACAGGGAGGCCTGCTTGGGCGCATCCAGGGCCAATTCCGGGGTCAACAATCCCGCCACGTCGCGAATCAGGCCGGCATCCCGGCAATCCCGCGCGAAGGCAGACACGATCTCGGCAAGCGCGGAATTCAGGGAAAGGTCGGGGTTTTTGAGCAGGCTGTGGAGGCGAACCACGCGCGGCAATACGCCTCGGGCGGCTTCGAATCCGGCCGCCCGACCTTCCGCCGCCGCCACCCGCGCGATGGCTCTACCAACGCTAGACCAGAATAAATATCCGCCATCCAAGCGATCCGAATAGGCTTCGAGCAGCTTGTCCAAGGTTTCCCAAGCACGCGCTCGGGTGGCAGCCGCAAACAGCATCCCAAGCCAGTCTCTCCAACCGGGTTCCTTTTCGCCTTGCGTCGTTTTTTCATCCTCGGCCACCCAGATGGCAAAAGCGTCGATGGCTTCAGGTGAGGGCAGATGCCCCGCTGTTGCGAGAGCCTTGGTGGCCGCATACCCTATGGCGAAGTGATCCGATACCGAGCGAGCGAGCGCAAAAGACTCAAGGGCGGTGGCTAGCGCCTCCTCGTGCTGTCCCAATGCGCCGAGCCAATAGGCGACAAGGCTCAGGGCTTCAGCCTGTGTGCCGACATCCCCCGCCTGGGCCGCCAGAGCGGCGGCCTCCCGCGCCGCCCCAACCGCCTCCTCGTATCGGTCCAACTCGTCGAGCGAATAGGCGCGACAAAGGAGCGCCAATGCGTGCATGGATGCGGGCAGTTCAGTCGGATTGACCTCGCCTGCTTTAGCCCAAGATTGGGTCGCATCGGTTCTGTGGTCCTTGCTTCCCAACAAAAAGCCCTTCTCATAATCGAGCAGCACTTGTGCTGCCGTGTCCGGGTTCGCCTCGATTTCTTGGATCAGCCACTCGTCAGCCTGGTCCATCAACCCCATACGAGCGAGCGCTTGGGCCGTAATGATTGCGCGAGTGGCCTTGGCGATAGGTGTTGCTGACTTCCACTGACCAATTTGATGAACGATATCTTCAGGATGATCTTTTAGATCGCGCAGAATCTGCTTGATGGACACCGGAATCGGCTCAGCGCAGTAGCTCGCGACCCGTTTCAATCGCCAGTCGAAATACTGACAGTAGCTGCCGCCAAACCCATCGCCCGCTGGCGTGCCTTCCCGCGCCAAGTCAGCGAAAATTCGGGCTTCGGCGGGCTGGCCCGCGTTCAGGTGCCGCATCGCTTGCGCGCGTTGTTCGTCACGCGAGTAGAAGGCGCGCAGGAAATCGAGAATGGTGGCGAGCGGCGTTTGCAGCGCGAGTTGCTGGCCCTGGCGTAGGCGGTAGAAGTGCGCGAACACTCGGTCGGTGACGCGGTAGAGCGTTTCGCGGCCGTCCAGCGCGGGCAAGCCCCGGATGATGTCGGCGCGCTGTAAATCCTGCATGACTCGGGCGATGGTGCTTTGTCCATCCGCGCCGACGCGCTGGGCCAACTCGGTCTGTGACGCCGGCTCGCCGCCCCGGATCAGTGCATCGAACAGACCCTGGGCCAGGGCGGGCAGATCGTCGATGCGGCGCCGGTAATAGTCCGCAAGCTTGTCGGCCAGCGCGTCCATGGTGCCGGCGACCGACAGCGCATCCTGCGTCTCCAGCACGTCGGCCAGCAGTTGCGCCAAGCGCGGGTTGCCGCCGATGAAGTCGGCCACGGCCCGTGCCTTGGCCTCCGCCGCCGCATCCAGCGGCGCCAGCGCCTCCGCCTCGCGACGCCGGTTGAAGTAGCGGATGCAGGTATCCTGCGACCAAGGTTCCAGGCGGATCGACTGAAAGGCCTGAAACAGGGGGCGGTCGTAATCCATATCCACCGAGCCGGTCGCCGTGGCGATCAACATGATCCGGTTGCGCGGACGATCCAGCCACTTGCGCAAACGCTGCTCGGCGGCATCCTCCTTAAAGACGCTGGCGAGGAGAACATCGAAGTTTTCGATCACCACCACGGCCATGCCTTGGCCCGCCGACAAGGACAGATCGAGTTCGCGTTCGAGTTGATCGACGGCCTCGTCCCATTGGCGAGATTCTTTCCCGGGATCGGGCCACTGGAACATCGCCCCCGCCCAGCTTCGATCCTCGCCGGTGCGCAGGTCGGCGACCTTGTGGGCGATATAGGCCGGGAGCGCGTGCGGATTGCGCGTCAGGTTGTGCTGCTCCTCCGGCAACAGCACGAAGGGGATGGGCACGCCCCGCTCGGCGGCGAGGTCCGCGGTCTCGATCTGCACTAGGCGAGCCACAAAGGATTTGCCGAACCCGCGCGGGCCGTAAATCGCGACGTGCTGCAACGCGCCCGGCGCGGCTCCGAGGCTGCGCCGAACGGCGTCCATGATCCGCCCGGTCTCCTGTTCGCGGCCGGTGGCGAGCGCGCGGATGGCTTCGTCGGTCATCCGATGGGTCATGAAGGTCTGGACGAGCGGAGCGGCGGGCGCGTTCATCAGGCCAGCCGCGACCGCTTCCACCACAACCGGGCCAGCCGCGACGCCGGCACCCAGGTCCGGTTCGCGTCGGCGTCCTCGGTGAAGTGGATGAAGCCATCCTCGACCAGCATGTCCAGAAACTCCGCTAGATCGATGCGGGAGTAGCCTTCGGCCAGTTCGAGGTCGTCCAGCCGGATTCCGTCCGCCGCGTCCATGATCCGTTTCAGGACTGGAACCACCAGCTTTCGTTGACCGTCCTTGTCGATTTCGCCGTAGAACTTGAACCGCTTGTTGAACTGGTTGTAGAAATCCTCGTGCAGGACCGGACGCACGTTTTTGGCGAAAATCTCGGCGAAGGCGTCCGGTGGCGGGGGCGATTCGACGCCGATTTCCAGCAGACCCTTGACCAGAAAACTTGGATAGAGCACGCCGGATTGTTTGAGAAATTCGCCCGCGTGCTCGTCGGTCCACCGGCCTTGCGAGGGTTCCGCCGTCGCTTGGCGGATGAACTCCCGCGCTTCGTCCTCGGTCAGTTCGGGCACGTCGAAGGGTAACAAGTCGTTGAGGTGCTCGCGGCCGAGCTTATAGCGGCGCGACAGGGCGGTGACGCCGATGGAGCCGGTCAGCAGCATCTTCATGCCCGCTTCGCGCCATTCGCGCATGGCGGCCAGCAGTTGATCGATTTCCTCTCGCCCCTCCTTCGGGTTTTGTTCCAGGATGTTCTTCAACAAGAACGAGAATTCGTCGATGACCAGCAGCGGCGGCGTCTTGGTCGCGCGCAAGGCGTCGCGGATACCGTTGTACGCCTCCCGCCAATACGCCGATACGAGCGCTTCGCCGGTTTTGGTGCCGCTCGTCAGCGCCTCCACCACCTTTCGGATCGGACTGTCCTTGGCGATGAAACCGAGCATGCGACCTTTCAGGTCCGACTCCCTGGGCAGTGCGCCGAGTAGTTCGCCCAGCAAATCCTGAATCGATTTCAGGCCCTGGGCATCGACAAACGCCACGGGTTTGTTGGCCGCCTGCATTTGCTCGATGACGTAGAGACGCAGGGTCGATTTGCCGATGCGACGCAGGCCGAACATCTTGACGCCGCCGCTGCTCGCCAGCGTGCGCAGGAGCTTGTTCTGTAGCGCGGGCCGGTCGAAGCGTTGGTTACCAGACACGGCATTGCCGTAGAAGGGGACGAGCGCCATGGTTTCGCTCCTATACGAAAAAAGAGATATCTGATTTATAGCATATCAAAATCCCGGCCGCAACTTTACTATACGATAAAAAAGATATCTGAAAAATCGTATGCAGAAACGGTTTGGGTATTATGACTTTCGCGCGGCGGCGGTGGCCTGGATGTAGCGGGCAAAGTCAGGATGGCGTTCCAAAACAAGGTCGAACGCCTCCCGTTCCAGCACGAACAGGTCACAGTAATCGGTCGCTCGAACCGTGGCGTTACGCGGGGCATGATCCAGCAGCGCCATCTCGCCGAAAAAATCTCCCTCGCCCAAGGTCGCGATCACCACGCCGGAGGCCGCGATCACGTCCACGACGCCGCGCTGGATAACGTACAAGGCATCGGCCGGATCGCCGGCCCGGAACAGGATTTCACCGGGCACCACCACCCGGGGCTTGAACGCCAGGACGATAGCCTCCACCGATTGCCGCTCGGCTCCGCGAAAAAAGGGCACCCGGTCGATCAGCTCCGCGTGGAGAGCCAGGACGACCTTGGCGCGAAGGCTGGGCGGCAAGGTCGCCAGCACGGTGCGATCTTCGTAGCCGTGACGGCCTTCCCACAAGTAGCGGTAATAGGCCCGGACCTTCGCCCGTAGCGGCTTGGGAATCCGGTGATGGCGCATAAAGGCCTCGGCCCGATCCACCCTGCTCAGGTGACGCTCCCGCTCGGCGTCCATGCGAAACAATAGGGTCGCCATGTTACCCAGGATAAAGCCGAAGAAGCTGACCCCCACGATGATCACCAGGCAGGCATACATCATCTGTGGCAGGGTCTGGGGATGCACATCGCCATAGCCGACGGTCGCCAGAGTGGTGATGGTCCAATACACCGCTCGCCCGTATTCAAACCCAATCTCGGCGTGGGGTCCGGCGGAACCGCTGCCCAACCCGACCCAGCCGCAAGCGAATAGATGAACCATCAATGGCAGCATCGCGCCGCTCGCGCCGAGCCGGGCCGCCACCGGATGCAACGCATCCAGCCGTCGCCGCAAGTCCCAGGCGTCTCGAAAGCCGCGCAGCAGCGGGAGCTTGGCCAGGTAGAGGAAGGTAGCCGCGTTCCCCAGGGTCGGCTCCGCTCCGCTGACCAGCGGCAGAGCGGCCAATCCCAGTGCCAGCAGCCATCGGATGCGCCGGCGCCGGTGCCTGAACTCGTCCCAAGCGACTAGGAGAGGTATCAGCAACATCGCCACGAGGCCCCAGTCAAAAAGCAGGTCGGCCTCAAGCGACTGGCCCACCGTGGGGAAGGCCAGCCGAAGTGGAATCCAGAACCCGCTGATCAAAGCGGCCCCAATCAGGCCGAACTGGCCGAAGCGCTGCCACATGCGGCGCTTCTGACTGGCTTCTCGGGCCGCTGGCGGATCGGAAGGTAAGGTAGGCGAAAACAAATCGGTCAAGCCTGGTTTTACTGTTGTTTGGAACGTTCCTGGATCATTGTTGCCTGTCGATCTGTCTCAGGGCAAGGCATGCCACGTTCCCTTGCTTTTACCGCGCCGCCCCAGATGATTCGGACTCCGCAAGCGCCGGCAGTGGTCTTGAGGCGAGCAGCATATAATGTCCCGTAACATGGCTATATTAGGGAGATTCGCCCTCATGAATACGACAACAACGCTCGACGATATCTGGGCATTGTTCCAGGAAACCGACCGCAAGTTCCAGGAAACCAGCCGCCTGTTGCGGGAACAGTCTCAGGAAACCGACCGCAAGTTCCAGGAAACCGACCGCAAATTCCAGGAAACCGACCGCAAGTTCCAGGAAACCGACCGCATGATCAAGGAACTGGGTCAGCAAATCGGTGGCTTGGGCAACAAGTTTGGCAGCTTCACCGAAGGTCTGGCTCTGCCCTCGATGCAAAAGATTCTCCGGCAGCGCTTTGGCGTCGATACGATCAGCCCCAGCGTGCGGTTGTCCCGCGAAGGGCAACACTTGGAAATCGACGTGCTGGCCTATGCCAACGGGACCGTCAACGCCGCCTATGTTGTGGAAGTCAAAAGCCATCTGCGGGAGAAGGATATCGAGCAGTTGCTGAACATCCTGCAACGGTTTCCGGACTGGTTCCCCGAACACCGGAACAAGGCGCTCTATGGGATCCTGGCCGCGGTGGACATCCCCGACGCCCTGATTCCGCAGGTATTGGCGCAGGGGTTGTACCTTGCGTACATTCACGACGACCTGTTCGACTTGCAAGTCCCCGAGGACTTTCAGCCGCGCCGGTTCGATGTCGTGGCCACGACCTGAAAAGACTTGAAAGCGGTTGCCAGGGTGGCAACGCGATGACCCGGAAGAGAGATCAACCATGACGATCCAGGACCGGCCCATGCAGCAGCAGTTGGCCAGCGACAATTACGCCGGCCTGTGCCCGGAAGCCCTGGCGGCGCTGGAACAGGCCAACCAGGGCCATGCCCCCTCCTACGGCCAGGACCGCTGGACCGCCGAGGCCTGCGACCAGTTTCGCGCCTTGTTCGAGACGCCCTGCGAGGTGTTTTTCGTCTTCAACGGTACGGCGGCCAATGCCCTGGCGCTGGCCAGCCTGTGCCAGTCCTATCACAGTATCATCTGCCACCGCCATGCCCACGTCGAAACCGACGAGTGCGGCGCTCCGGAGTTCTTCTCGCACGGCGCCAAGCTATTGTTGGCCGACGGGCATGATGGCAAGCTCGATCCGGCCAGCGTGGAAGAGATCGTCACCCGACGCGGCGACATCCACTATCCCAAGCCGCGAGTGATCAGCCTGACCCAGTCCACCGAACTGGGTACGGTCTACACCCCCGCCGAATTGCAGGATATCCATCAAGTCGCGCGCCGGCACGATCTGAAGCTGCACCTGGACGGCGCTCGCTTCGCCAACGCGGTGGCCGCGCTCGGTCTGCCGCCCCGCGCCCTTACCGTGGAATGCGGAATAGATGTGCTTTGCTTCGGTGGCTCCAAGAACGGTCTGGCGGTGGGCGAGGCGGTGCTGTTCTTCGATCTGGCCGCCGCCGAGGAATTCGCCTATCGCTGCAAGCAGGCTGGACAACTGGCGTCCAAGATGCGGTTCCTGGCGGCGCAATGGCTGGGGTTGTTGAAAGACGGTGCCTGGTTGCGCCACGCCGCGCACGCAAACCATTGCGCCGCCCTGCTGGAAGAAGAATTGCGCGCCTTGCCGGAAGTGGAATTGATGTTTCCGCGTCAGGCCAACGCGGTATTCACGCGGTTGCCGGAGGCAGTGATCGCGGCCCTGCGCCAGCGGGGCTGGTTGTTTTATACCTTCATCGGCGTGGGCGGCGCGCGACTGATGTGCGCCTGGGATACCGAGGAAACGACCGTGCGGGCGTTCGTCGCCGATGTCAAGGCGGCTCTGCAAGCGACGCGGTGAAGATGAAAATCGGCGGTTGACCAGCTCAGCCGGGATCGAGCACCGAAGCAACGCTTCGGCGCTGGCGGGTCCGGCTGACCTTCAACTGGCTCTTGTACTGACCGAGGAGTTTCAGGGAGTCCTCGACATACTCGCGCGAGGAAATCTCGGCGGTGGCATAGCGGCGCAATAGTTTCAGCCACCGCGCGTGGATCGCGCACGGCGTCGTTCGGTCACCGCCGGTTAGCGGACAGTCGGGACAGCGCGCGTGGGTCAGAACCCCGACCGCCGCTTGCTTTTGCCACTGCTGGCGATAGTGACGGGCGTGCCTTTCGATCCATTCCAGCGCCCGCGTCTCCCGCTCCTCGGCGGGAAACGACACCACGTATTGTTCGATGGCGGCGATCTGCTGGAGCAGAAATTCCGCGTCGGACAAATCCAGATCGTCGGTCTCCCCCACGAAACGGGTGATTAGCGCCAGGGTTGGATCATCGGCGATGTACATGATTTTTCTCGCGGGTCGATCCCGTGGATAACGAACGATTAAAATAATAGCAAGAAATTGTGCGGCGCACAAAACTCTCCCGCCCATCGAATGCCGATGCGTCCTATTCGTCAGAGCAGTTTCGCCAGCCACCCGCCAGGGATAAAAAACATGCTCCAAGGAATTCAACGTTCGACTTGGCGCTTGATCGCGCTGCTCGTCAGCATGCCGACGGCGGTTCTGATCTTCGGCTGCATTTACATGCTTGGCTCCACCTATCTGGAAGGCAAGCCGACCACCTTCTGGGCGAGTCTGGAATGGGCCTCCGAGACGCTGACCACCACCGGCTACGGCGCCTACGCGCCCTGGCACCACCCGCTCATGATCCTGCTGGTCATCCTGACCCAGTTCGTCGGCATGTTTTTCCTGGTTCTGGTCTTTCCCATCTACGTGCTGCCTTACTTTGAGGAACGGTTTGAGGCGCGCTTGCCACGCGTGTTGCCGCCAATGAGCGGACGGGTGCTGTTCTACCGCTACGGTCCAGCGATTGATTCCCTGCTGGAAGAGTTCCAACGAGTCGGTGCGCCGTTCGTGATCCTTGAGGAAGACATGGCGCTGGCCCGCGGCCTGCGCGATCGCGGCTATCCCGTGGTACTGAGTAGCCTCGATGAAAATCCAGCCGCCCTGGCGGGCATGCAATCGGCGCGAGCGTTGGTGACTAATGCCGACGATCACGCCAACGCCATTTGCATCCTGATGGCCCGTGAATTGGGCTTCGACGGTCCGATTTACTCACTCGCCGACAATCCCCTGTATCGGCCACCGATGGTGAAGGTAGGCGCGTCGGCGGTGTTCACGCCGACCCATGTCCTGGGCGCGGCACTGGCGGCCCGCGCCAGCGCCCGCATCCGTCCCCCGGCGGAAGGCTTGCATTTGCTCGGCGGGCAGGTGGACTTGGCCGAATTTCGGGTCCGCCCCGACAGTCCGCTGGCCGGGCAACGGCTTGGCGACTTACGGTTGCGCGAACGCCACGGCGTGACGGTGATCGGGCAATGGCGGGGTGGAAATTTCGCCGTCGCCACTGGCACGGATACGCGCATCGAGCCGGGCGTGATCCTGGTCGCGGTCGGCGCGCACGCCAATCTGACTCAGGTCGAGCGCCTGGCCGCGCCGATCCGCCGCACCGGCCCCATCGTGGTGGCCGGTTACGGCACGGTTGGTAGCAAGGTGGTGGAAATGCTGCGCGACGCCAAGGAAATGACCATCGTTATCGATCAGCAACTCGCGCCCGGGGTGGACATCGTCGGCAACGTGCTTGAGCACGCCACGCTGGATCGGGCGAACGTGCGCGCGGCGAGCGCGGTGGTGTTGGCGTTGAGCAACGATAGCGAGGGCGTGTTCGCCACGGCGGTGGTCCGCGATTATGCGCCCGAGGTGCCTCTGATCGTTCGGGTCAACCGGGCGCCGAACGTGGCCCGGCTGTACCAATCCGGGGCGGACTTCGCGCTGTCGGTCGGACAGATGGCCGGGGAAATCCTCGCCTATCATCTGCTCGGCGAACAGGCGGTCGCGGTCGAGCAACGCATCAAGTTCGTCCGGCTGGCGGCGGGCGCGTTGGTGGGACTGCATCCATGGCGTGCCCAGGTGCGCGAACGAACCGGCGCGGCGGTGGTGGCGGTGGAGCGGGATCGGGAGGTGTTCGTCAAATTCGACGACACTTTCCGGGTAAGGCCGGACGATATTTTGTTCGTCTGCGGAACGCTTGGCGGTCTGGATCAATACGTGCGCGAATTTGAGGCCGCGCCGGTCGAAAGTCCGCTAGGTTCTCCATGAAAATTTCTCATCTATCCAAGGGGTTGAGGACCATGTGGTGGGTCAGGGCCAGGCCCGAAGGGACTGTCTCGCTCACGTCATGGATCCCCGGCGACAGGTTGCTGAAGGTGCGTTGCACCTCGCCATTCACCGTCGTCAGGTTGAAGTTGCCCAAGGAGGCGCTGACGAACGAAAACGCGCGGTCCTCGCCCAAGGCCCGCTTGACCACGGTGATGGTGCCTTGCTTCGTGTTGGCGAAGGCGCAGGTCACATTCTCGCCGGCGGCCAGATTGATGCTGGCCGGATTGCTGCCGTCGGAGCAGGTGGCGCTGGTCAGATCCCAGCCCGCCGGAACCGTCTCGCTGACGTCGTAGGTTCCTGACAACAGGTTGGCAAAGGTACGTTGCGCCGTCCCGCTCGCCGTGGTCAGGGTGAAGCTCGTCGGTGTCAGCGTCTGGCTGCCAAAGGTGAAGCTGTCGTCGCCACCCACCGTGGTCTTCACGACCACGATGGAACCGGGTTGCGCAACCGGTAGCAGAGAGTCTTCCACCTCGCCATCGGACGCAGTTCCCTGCGCGCGTTCGTCGGCGGGCGTACCGGAGTCATCGTTGAGCGCGAATGTAGTGAAACGTGGTCGTGCATAAATCGTCGCCCCGACGCCGACCGTTACGTTGGGCCAAGTCAGCGTGACAGAGGTGACGGTACCATTGCCCGGCACCGTGGCCGTTTGCACTTCGGCAGGCTCGAAACTTCCATTACCGTTCAAATCGATCCAGCCGTAAAGCGTACCGCTGCTACCCGTTGTGTTGGTTACGGCCACCTGGATCGGGTAATTTGCGGTCACGATGGGCAGCGGCGGAATGCTGGCGAGGCCGTCCTCGTCTTCGGAGAAGTTGGTATCGTCGCCGTTGGCGGCGGTCGTGGGCTGTCCATCGGGTTCCGTGTCGATGAGCGTGCCCAACCGGATGGCATCCGAGATATTGTGCCGGGCTCCGTTATTGGCACCGGTGGTGGCGAAAGAGGTGCCGCTCTCGGGCAGATCGCCCCAGTCGCAGGCGCGGCCGAAATTGTCGAAGCGCGATGTATCAGGGCCCTGGATGCCTTCCACTGCAATCGCGATGCGCGACAGACTGCTCAATACAGCGGCGAAATTGGCCGCGGAAGGTGCGGGCGAGTTTGGCGGGGTAGCCGGGATTTCGTTGGATTCGAAAAGCGTATGCCAAGCGCTGGCGACCATCGGTACCTTGACCCGGCAGGGCAATCGCGCTATGGGGTAGCCGGGATAGGGGCACCCAACAAGAGGCGCAACCGGTAATCATCATTGAGGGCGGCGCGCAGTTTGCGGCGACGGATACTGTCGCGCGGGGAGCCGTTATGACGTAGCACATTCAGGGCGATGCGGCGAATCAGGGCTAAGTTCTCGGCCGAGTGATCATTGCGTGTCCGACACGCATCTTCCCCAAACTGGACATCCAACACCCAGTGCTGTTGGTTTTCGATGCCCCAGTGACCACGCACGCTGGTAGCAAACCGTTCTTGATCCGCGAACGAACTGAGGAAATAGCGACATTCGGTACTGATTTGATCGCCGATGATCCGGATGGACTCCACCCGGCCGACTGCTTGCAGCCCCGCCCAGTCCGGTTTCGCGTTGAGCCAGTCGATGTGGCCGCTCAGGGCAGAGCGCCGAATCTCAATGCGGCCATGGTCTTTCTCGACCGTTTCCTGGACCGGCAAGCGCCCGCCCGCGACTTCGGTATCGAGCCAGGGTTGGACCTCTTCGCACAGGGTCGGATGATTCTCTTTGAGGGCTAACCCATAATCCGCTCCCCCGCTGACGATGGCCCGCGCGATGGTTTTCTGGCAACCCATCGCATCGGCGGATACCACCGCCCCTTGCAGATCGAGCAGGGCCAGCAGGTCGGGAATGGCCGTGATCTCGTTGGATTTCTCGGCGATGGCCTGTTGCGCCAGCACCCAGCGGGCCTGCCCCGCAAATACGCTCACGAGATGCACCGTCGGGTTCTCGCCGTCCCGACTCCCGCGCACGGCCTTGCCGTCCACGCAGACCTGCTCACCGGCTAAATCCGGGAGCGCCGCTGTCGCCGATGCCGTGAAAGCCGCGCGGAACGCCACCGGATCGATCCGCCCCAGCACGTCGCTCAAGGTGTCGTGCGAGGGAATGCCGTTGGGCAGATCCAAAAAGCCTCGCGGCCAGTCTTCCTTCTCCTCGGCAAAGTCCGCCATGCCCACCCAGTCCTCCACCCCGCTCAACACCGCGCACAGGACAATCATCAGAATATCTTGGAGTTTGTGGAGCTTGTTGCGCGTCTCGCGGCGGGGATCGGGCAGATCGGCGAAATACGGGCGCGGGTCGAGCCGTTGGGGCCGCATCCGTTCTCTCCAGTCGATGATCCGGATTCGGTTATCCCAGCAATCCGTCTCCTGTCAATCCCCCACATAGCGCGATTGCCCTGGCCCGATAGCGGCCTTAATGGATTGCTGGGCCAACGGATCGGCTATCTCAAGGGCATCCTGACCCTGCGCAAGCTGCTGGAAGCGCAGCCGGGGATCGAGGCGGTGCCGATAGATAGCACGGAGGAGTTAGCTCAAGCTTTGTTGAGAGGCGACCTTGGGGCGGCGATTGACTCCTATGGCCTGGAATACTGGCGGGCAAGCCACGGTATCTTGGGATTCACGCCGGTGCGGATGTTGTCGGGTAGTCAAACCCCCTTGGTCATTTCCGTTCGCAAGGACTGGCCGGAACTGGTGGCTATCCTGAACAAGGGCCTTGCGGCTATCACCTGGGGCGAGATGGCGGAACTTTACCGACGCTGGTTCGGGCAGGATTACCTGAGCCGTATAGGACCACAAGCCATCTTCACCGCCGCAGAGCATTCCTGGCTGGCGGAGCATCCGATTCTGCGGGTGGGCATCGACACCCACTGGGCATTCATTATCACCGAACCCTATCTTTCTTTTCCCGCCGCGATCTTTTCCGCCGCTGACGTGGCCTATCTCGGTGGTCTGAGCGCTTTGGAGGGAAAGACCGTGGCGGTGGTGCGGGGTGAAGCGACCCAGGACTGGCTGCAGAAGGATTGGCCGCGACTGGTGCTGTTACCGGTTTCCAACACGCAAGAGGCATTGCGTAAGGTCGCGGAGGGTGGCGCCTTCGCCTTTGTCGGCAATTTGGTGACCACCAGCTACTACATCGGTCAATCTGGCCTAACCCAGATCAAGGTCGTTGGCGAAACGCCCTATACCTACCAGCTAGGGCTGGGCGTGCGTCAGGATTGGCCGATCCTGGCCGGCATCCTGCAAAAGGGCCTCGATGCCATCCCGAAAAGCGAGCGGGACGCGATCTATCACGAGTGGATCTCAATCCGATACCAGCACCATGTCGATTACGGCACGCTGTGGACGGTATTGGCCCTGGCGGCGCTCGCCCTGTTCGTCATCGTGTACTGGAATCGCCGGCTGGCCCATGAGATCAATCAACGCAGCCAGGCCGAAGCCGCGCTCATCCAGGCCAAGGATCAGGCTGAAACCGCCAATCGTGCCAAGAGTGCTTTTCTGGCCAATATCAGCCACGAATTGCGGACACCCTTGGCCGCTGTCCTTGGGTTTGCTTCCCTGTTGCGTGGAACAGTCCTGAGCGAGAAAGACCGGGGTTATCTGGAAGCGATCCGGGCGGCGGGCAAGAGCTTGTCGCAACTCATCGACGATATTCTGGATCTCTCCCGGATCGAGGTGGGCAAAGTCGAATTGCGGACCCAACCCGTCGATCTCCGCGCCCTGCTACGCGATTTGGAACTGATGTTCAGCCATCCAGCGGCGGCGGAAGGCTTGAATTTGCACGTCACCGTCGGAGACGAAGCGCCGCCAGCGTTGCTCAGCGACGACATCCGCTTGCGCCAGATCCTCGTCAATCTGATCGGCAATGCCATCAAGTTCACCGACACCGGTCACGTCGAGGTGCGAGCCAGGGGGAGGGAGGAGGAAGGAAAATTCCATTTGCACATCGCGGTGGCGGATACGGGACTGGGTATCCCGGTCGATCAACAGGAAGAGATCCTTAATCTGTTCACCCAACGCCGGGGCCAGGACTCCGCTCGCTACGGCGGACTGGAACTGATGCGGGAAGCACTGAGAGAATTGCGCTCCCTGCAATTTGAACTCAGCCCCCCTGCCTTTATCAGGAAGGTTTGGCCCCAGCCCTGGAATGGCTGGCGTCTTATGCCACGCGCCGTTTCGGCATTGCCTTTTCGGTGATCCCGTCCCGTGCGCTGCCAATCCTCGATCGGAATCTGGCTGTCGTCCTATTCCGGTGCGTCCGGGAACTGATTTACAACGTGGCCAAACACGCCACCGCCTCGGTGGGCCGGATCGAACTGGAGGCGGTAGACAATGCGGTGTGGTTAGTGGTCAGCGACAACGGCCAGGGCTTCTCGCCCGCCGCCGCTACGAGACAGCCAGGTGTCGGGGGAGGCTACGGCTTGTTCGGCGTGCGCGAGCGCCTGGCGTTGCTGGGCGGCGATTTGACCATCGAGTCGGACGCCGGAGGCGCCCGCGTCTCGTTACGGGTTCCTCTGGTGGCCAGCGCGCACGCACCTCCCACACTGGAAGAGAAGCTGGAGGTCAGGGCGTCATGACCATCACCGTGCTGCTCGCCGACGACCACGTGCTGTTCCGGCAGGGTCTTGCCCTGCTGGTGCGCGAGCAGGGGGACTGGGAGATCGTCGGCGAAGCCGGCG
>JAVMKH010000230.1:0-47215 GCA_031732935.1 Candidatus Contendibacter sp. | reverse complement strand
GGCACCACCTCGAAGCGCATCAACGCCGCCAGTTCCGGCCGCGCCGCCGCCTGCTGGAACAGATCGCTGGGACCGCCGAACATCACGAAGGTCACCACCACGCCGACCAGCACGAAAGCCACCAGCTTGAACAGCGACTCAAACGCCACCGCCGCCACCATGCCCTCGTGACGCTCGGTGATGTCGATATGGCGAGTACCGAACAGGATGGCGAAGGCGATCAGCACCAACGCCACGAAGAAAGTATTGTCGGCCCAGAACGGTTGATGGGTCGAGAAGGCCGGCATCGCCACCACCGGATACTGGCGCAACAGGCTGAAACTAGTGGCGATGGCTTTTAGCTGAATGGAGATGTACGGCAGAATACCCAGTACAACGATCACGGTCACCATACCAGCCAGCAGGCTGCTTTTGCCGTAACGGGAAGCGACGAAGTCAGCGATGGAAGTGATGCGGTGGACCTTGGTGATGCGTACGATGCGTCGCAGCACGAGCCAGAACAACACCGCCATCAAGGTCGGACCCAAATAGACCGGCAGGAAATCGACTCCGCTCTTGGCCGCCAGGCCGACGCTGCCGTAAAAGGTCCAGGCGGTACAGTAGATCGCCAGCGACAGGGTGTAGATGTAGGGATTGGCGATGATCGAGCGGCCAGCGTCGGCGCGTTGGTCGCCGTAGTAGGCAATGCCAAACAGCACGCCCATGTAGGCCAACGCGCTGGCGATGATGACGCCGTCGCTTAACATTCAGGGTAACCCGGTCGGATTCGCGGTGCGTGCCTGGCGTTGTTCGGCGGACGCGGCTTCCAGATGGGAAGTTCTCCCCAACACCACGGGTTGATCCGGTCGGTGGATTTCCGAATGTTCCACCACCACGATCAGCACGACGATGAGCATTAGCCATGCCAGATAAAGGTAGAGATAGAGCAAGGGTACTCCAAACGGCATCCACGACCGGTCGAACAGATCCAGCACCGGATAGTTGAGCGCCAATACTCCAACGATAAACAGGATGACGATGTATTCCTTGGATTGTTGTCGCATCCCCTCTCCTCTTAAAAATGAGACATGGTCTTGCGAATCTCGACCATCTTGTCGGACGCCTCCAGCGCCTGGCCAAGGGTCTTGATCCCCTGCGCCTCCAGCAAATCCAGCAGCTTGAGAAACACCCGCGCCGTCACCAGCGAATCCCCCAGCGCGGTATGGCGATCATGCACATCCACGCCCAATCGGTTGGCGATGGCGTCCAGGTTGTGATCGTCGGTGTAATCGTGCAAATAGCCGGACAACAACAGGGTGTCCAACACCGGATTGCCGAACCGCACGTTGAGCTTCCGTTCCTTCAGCTTCAGAAACTTCATGTCGAAGGCCGCGTTGTGCGCGACCAGCACGGTATGGTCGTCGCCGACGAAGGCGCGAAATCGCGGCAGCACCACATCGAGGCCAGCCTTGTCTCGAACCATGTCGTCGGTGATGCCGTGAAAGCGAATCGAAGCCTTGGGAATCGGCCGACCGGGGTTGACCAACTGATCGAAGTTTTCACCCGCCAGAACCCGGCGATTGACAATGCGCACCCCGGCGATCTGGATGATCTCGTCGCCCTTGGAGGGCGCCAAACCGGTGGTTTCCGTATCGAACACCACGTAGGTAAGAGCGCTGAGCGGATAATTGACCAGATCACCCCATTCCGCGCGTTCCTGTTCGCCCAGGGAAAAGTCGTAGAATTCCGGCCGTTCCGGCGATGCCTCGGTGGGCTCCCGCCACTGCCGCGCGGACGCTGGCAGCGGCAGGCGCAACAGCGAGTAGCCGCGCCGCCGATGCGACTGGCTCCACAAATCGCTATTGTGCCGACGCAACACCTCGCCCACCGTGGTCGCGCCCACCAGGTCTTGAACGTGTTCGCTCAACCAACCTTCCAACTGGTGGGCGGGCAGCGGTTGACCAGGCCAGATGATGTCCAGATAGACTCGGCGATTGCCCAACAGGCATTCGATCTCGAAGGTGTCGCCGACCCCCTCGGCACGAAGCTGATCGAGCAAATACTCAAGCAACAGCCTGATCGAGTGGTTGTCCACGTTCAACCAAAGCGGCATGCCCACCATGCTGACTCGCGGACCCGCGCGGTCTTGCAAATGATGGATAAGGCTGCCCAGCAGATCGGTGGAGTAGACATCGTTCATTGGCCAGCGACTGGCGTACAGGTTGCGCAGGTCGAACGTCAATTCCTGCAAGCGCTGGCTCAGCCGCTCGCTTTCCTCGACCACCACGCGCTGAAATGCCTCGCGCTGCGCCCGATCCATGTCGGCGAACGTCATGACGGTTTCGGCCGCCGCTCGCAGATTGGCCAGTGGTCGGCGCAAATCCTCGGTGCGCGTCTTGATCAGGGAGCGTTCCATCTGTTGCGTGACATCGCGAAAGGCAATGACGAAAGCGGCGCCCCGCTCGCCGGCGCCGGGCAGGAGACTCATTCGGCAGTGGAACATGGTTTCATCGTCCACCGTGGCGCAGACGAATTCGGCGTCATCGTCGGGCTTGCCGTCATCCGCGTTGCGTTGGCGATAATTCAGCAATTGCAACGTACTTTCGATAGGCGCGCGGGTCCACAGATCGTACAGCGAGCGGCCCAGTCCCAACGCCGCGCGGCTGGGCAACAGCTTGAGCGCCGCTGGATTGTAAAGCAGGATGCGGGCGTCCTGGTCGCAGACCAGCACGCCTTCGGACAACTCGCGCAAGACGGTTTCCAACCGGGCCTTCTGCTCTTCGATTTCCTGGGTGCCGATGGCGGTGGCGGCGACCACCTCGCGGCGGGCCTTGTGCAGGGCCTCGCCCAATTCCAGCAACATGGCCGGAAACTCCCCCAACCAGTGCTGCTTGGGCAACTCCAGCACGTAGCCGGGATTACTACGGGTGATAATCCGCGCGCCGCGGGCCAACGCGCCGAGCGGGATGAAGCAATTCCAGTCCAGCATCGCCCAGGCCACGGTGATCCCGCCGACGCTGAAGAACGCGGCCAGCGCCAACCACAGCAGGGTTCGGTCGCGCAGGTTCGGGTCGGGAACGACCAGGAACACTTGCCAGCCGATCCAGACCAGGGCGGCGAGCGTCAGGCTGCCCGGAACCAGCCACAGCAGCCAAAGCCGGGTCCGGTAGCCCATGGCGGTTCAGCCGGCTCCCGCCAGTAGCTCGCGAACCCGCTCCACCACTTCCTGGGTCGAGAACGGCTTGGTGATGTAGTCGTCGGCGCCCAGCGCCAGCCCCTTTTCGCGCTCGACCTCGCGGCCCTTGGCGGTCAACATGATGATTCGGATGTTTTTCCAGTCCGGGTTGGCGCGGACCGCTTGACAAACCTCGTAACCGTTCTTGCGCGGCATCATCACATCGAGCAGCATCAGATCGGGGGGGTCCGCCGCGATGGCGGTCAACGCCACCTCGCCATCGGAAGCGGTGCGCACTTGAAACCCCGCCTGCTTCATCAGAAATTCCAAGGATAGGACGATGTTCGGTTCGTCGTCCACCACCAGAATCTTGTTGGCCATATCCACATTTTCCTCGGTCGCCAAGCATTTTCGCTCGGGCGGGATATTATGATTATTTTTCCGCGTTATTGCGCGCCGCGCCGCCATCGCGCGACTCTGGCGGATTTTCCGGCTTTTTTTCGGCCGCGTCCTTGGCCAAACCGCCGCTGGCCTTGGCGACCGCTTCCCAGAATTTCTGCACCATTTCCATGGAAGTGAACTGGGTGGGCAGTAGCGGCTTCACCAAGGCCAGGGCATCGAAGTTGCTCACGCCGCGTTGTAAATTGTCGCGGAGAGATTGCATCACATCGTCGTGGAAGGGCTGCACGTTCGGCAAACCTAGAAACTCGCGCATTTCCTGGGCGGTGGCCTCAACGCTGACATTGACTTTCATCGAAAAACTTCCTCGGGCTTGGGCAGGACGATCCGCGTCGCCATGAGTATGGCGAGGGGTTGGGAGAAGTTGGGGGATCGGGAGTTTTATCAAGCATAGCAGGAGTCGCGCCGGTCTTCCGGCCACATCGTCCAAGGACGCCCCGGCTCGGGTAAAGCCGGTGGGCACCACCGCCGGTGGCAACCCCCAACGGGCGTAGCCCAATCATGCCACGCACGAACTCGGCCATATTCGAAGCTTGCGCTTCTGTATAAATAGTGTATAAATATATCCAGCTGAATACGGGCCAATCATTGATTATTTGACAATCATTGTCCAACCATTCCGCATTCCGCATTCCGCATTCCGCAGCGCGGGAGACTCCCAACATGATAAAGGCAAACCGCAACCGTCATGGTCTGCCTGGCGATGGTTTGGTTCCCATCCGCACGGTATCCAGTCTGACCGGCGTCAACTCGGTAACGCTGCGCGCCTGGGAACGTCGCTACGATCTGATCAAGCCGGTGCGCACTCCCAAGGGGCACCGCTTGTACACCATGGCCGACGTGGATCTAATTCATCAGGTGGTGGCGTTGCTGGACAACGGCATGTCCATCGGTCAGGTACGAGGGGTGCTGGACGCCGACCAGGAACGGCCCGAACCGGCGCCGGACTCCCCCTCCGACTGCAGTCCCTGGCGCAACTATCAGGAACGGCTGTTGCAAGCCATCGCCGCTTTCGACGACCGGGAGTTGCGCGAAGTCTACAACGAAGTGCTTTCGCTCTATCCAGTGGATATCGTCACCCACCGGTTGATCGTGCCACTGCTACAAGAGTTGGGCAACCGTTGGGCCCAGGGTCTGGGCAGCATTGCCGAGGAGCATTTTTTCAGCATGTTCCTGCGCAACGAGTTGGGCGCCCGCTTTCACCATCTGAACCGCGACCGACGGGGACCAAGGCTGCTGGCCGCCTGTCTGCCTGGCGAGCATCATGAAGTCGGCCTGTTGCTGTTTACCCTGGTGGCGCTGGACCGGGATTATGGGGTCGTGTTGCTGGGACCGAATATTCCATTGTCGGAACTGCCCCCCGTGATCGAGCAAGCCGCGATCCAGGCTGTCGTGCTGTCGGGATCGGCGACCATGCTCCCGCCGGTGATCGAGCGGGACCTGTCCTGGCTCTGCCGGGCGGTTGCGCCGCCGGTCTTTGTCGGCGGCCAGGTCACCCACCATCATGCCGAGGCCATCAACGCCGCTGGCGCGATTCCGCTGGGCGATGATTTGAATGTGGCGCTGCGGGGCATTGGCGCGACACTGGCTCGCCGCTGATGTTGGCCCGCCACTGATCCTGAATCGCCACGATCTCTTCTTCCTCGGCGCCGCCCTGGAACACGTCATTCCAGGCCACGTACAGCAAGGTTCCCAGATAGACCGGCAACGGCAGCGCCAGCACCTGGGCGGGAATGGCGAACAGGTCGAGGAACGGCAGCGCCAGCAGGGCCAGCCCCGCCAATCCCAGGGGTGGGAGCAACCAGGGATTCAGTTGCACCGCCAGGGCGCTGCGCCGCCAGCATACCGACAGCGGCAGCTCGCGGAACAGGCGCAGGGGGATCGTGAACCAGGCCAGCAACACCTGGAGAATCAGCAGCGCGCTGCCCAACACGCTGAGTTGCGTCCCCAGCACGGTGGTGGTCACGCCAAAATTCACGGGTGGCGGCGGTGGAACCCCGTAATCGACGGCGGCGAGATCGACGGGCAGTAACTGATCCCGCACCCAGTAGGCCACTAGATAACCCTGCAACACCAGTAAGAATAGGAACAGACCAGTCTTGACGAGCGCCTTGACGGCCGTCCAGTTGAACAACTGCCGCGCCGCCGGCAACTTCTTGCGATTGGCGGCGCGGGCCAGCCCGCAGGCCAGCGTCACCGTCAAGCTCAGCGGCAGGCCGTAGCAGAACACGGTGACCAACAGCGCAACCCACCCGCCACCTGGCGGCAACCACCATCCCCAGATCGGCAACGCCAGCAAGACAGCGGTGCCCGCCGGCGCGAACAGAGCCACGGTCACGAACAGTCCCGGCCGGCGCCACATCAGTTGCCAAGCCTGAATCAGCCAATCCCAACCATCGCGCGGGGTCAGCGCCCGCGGCCCGAAATCACGCATATCGCCCATCCGATTGGGAACATCGGCGGCTAGTTTAACCGTTATGCGCTGCGTCGCCACGCTTCTTCGGACAGGCCGCCTTGGCATGATCATAGCAACCAAGCGGTCGATGGAACCCGCGCGCGTTCCCGTACCTGTCCTCTCGTCCCGCGCCCCGGACCCGAGGACCGATGTGGTAAGCTTTTGGGGTTGGCCGGCATCTGGTTCTCGACGCAAAAAGACCCATTCGTTGGGTGGCATCACTGGGCGTCGTAACATCCGAACCGTCGTAAATGGAAACTTCTAGAGGCCCTGGGCAATGTATGTGCCGAAGCATTTCGAAGAACACCGACCGGAAGAATTGCATCGTGTCATACGCGAGCACCCGCTCGGGATACTGATCCTGAACAGTGCCGATGGCCTCGATGCCAACCACATTCCCTTCGCGTTGAATGAAGAGAATGGACAAGCCGTTCTGCTCGCCCACGTGGCAAGGGCGAATCCCTTGTGGCGAGAGGCTAAAGACGGAGATGAAGCGCTCGTCATCTTCCGGGCGGCGAATGCGTACATTTCCCCGAACTGGTACCCGAGCAAACACCAATTCCATAAGCAGGTTCCTACCTGGAACTACCAAGCGGTTCATGTCCAGGGAAAAATCAATATCCGCGATGACGAGAAGTTCGTCCGGGCGGTAGTCGCACGGCTCACGCGGACCAACGAAACCCGCTCAGGCCAAGAGCGACCGTGGAAGATGACAGATTCCTCAAAGGACTACATCGATCAAATGATTAACGCTGTGGTTGGTATAGAGATCAAAATAGAGAAAATCGTTGGCAAGTGGAAGCTGAGCCAAAACAAGGAAGGGCTAGACCGCTCAACAGCTGCCAGCGAGTTGCAAAAGCGCGGCGACACGCTTACTTCGTCTGCCATGCTCGCAACTCTAAAACCCAGTGCCTGATGCCGCCCAACCAGCCGTTGAAGCGGACAGTTCCGCACTACACCCTCTGGCGCCGCTCAACGGCACGTTATACGTCAGGGACAGGGACATCGTTTCCCGCGATACGCTGACCCACTTTAAAGTGAAGAGTATAAATGAAAAGACCATCGATTCTGCTATCAAGAGCAACAGTAATTCTCTTTCTTATGGTTACCTGGCTCGGAACTGGTATGGATGCCGTTGCGGATGAAACTTCAACTAGATGGTTCCAAGGAGGGACGCTCCACAATGCGACCGTTGGGGAGTGGAAAAGCGGAACGAATCGCGACAAGCTCGCTACAGCAGCCGACTGGCTCAGCTCTACCATCTGGAAGGGCAAGCTCAGATCGATGCAGGACTTTGATCAGCTCAAGGTAAAGGTACAAAGGCTCGTGAATGCTGTAGACGAAGTAGCGGTAAAACAAGGAACCGATTCGATCAAAGCCATGGAGATCGCAGCCGCAATCATAACGATGAGCAACGATCTTGGCCCATAACATTCTGCAGAGGAGGGTGTGCCGTATAACATTGCGTTGCAGGTGACGGCTGGCCCGCTGCGCGTGCCAGCCACACCTGAATGAAGACGTTACCGTATTCTCATAACACCATGGCATCTGGACCCGCACTGACGAATCAGCCTGTCGCCAAAAGGCTCAAGCCAGCTTGGCACACTATCTATATGCTAGGTTATCTCATCGGGCACATGGGTTCGGCATTTTCGGGATCATTGGACCCTACCTCGCCCACTGGTTCAGCGGCAATCCTGCGGGCTTGCTGGACCCCAAAGGATCTGAAAGAAACCCACGCGGAACGGGCCATCATCAAGCCGCTACCGACTCCCGACACCCGTCCACCGCCTCGGCTTGCCCCCGAAAGCGTAACCCCTAGAACCACCAGCGCGCCGGGGCGTTCGATTCGTCGGGTCGCTCTCCCGGACGGACAGAAAATCATCGCACTGACGTTTGATCTTTGCGAGCAAGCTGTCGAGAAGACCGGTTACGATGGGGCGATTGTGGACTACCTGCGCACCCACCAGATCAAGGCCACGTTCTTCGCGGGCGGCAAATGGATGCGCTCTCATCCCCAGCGCACGATGCAGCTCATGGCGGATCCCTTATTCGAGGTCGGTAATCATGCCTGGACGCACGGCAACCTTCGCGTGATGCGCGGCGAGGAAATGCGGAACCAAATCGTCTGGACCCAAGCTCAATACGAGATTCTTTGGGAGGACTTGCAAAAAAGCCGCTGTGCGATCAATGCCGGGGCGCAGGAGATGGACCGCATACCCCGTCTTCCCAGAGTCTTTCGTTTTCCGTTTGGCGCGTGCAGCGCCGAATCCTTGCAAGCGACCGCCCAACTGGGTCTGGACGCCATTCAATGGAACATCGTGACCGCCGATTCTGTTCGTGGCCAGACGGCGCGGGCCATCGCCGACACCCTTCTCAACAGCGTCGTGCCCGGCTCCATCGTCATCGCTCATGCCAATGGGCGCGGTCGGAACACCGCCACCGCCCTTGCCATTGCAATTCCCGAGTTGCAAAAGCGCGGGTATGAATTCGCCACCGTCAGCGAATTGCTCGCGCGCGGCACCCCAATAGCTGAGGATACCTGCTATGAACTCAAGCCTGGCGACAACAAGCGCTACGACCGGCTGTTCGGTAATGGCACTGGACTCTAAAACGGACACACCGCCATTCCGCGGCAGTCATTACCCACTCCAGTCCTGCGAGCTTCGCGCCATGGAAGTCCAGTGGGCAAACCCCATCGCCGATCAACTGGCCCAATTGGAGCCTTGGCGTACTCTCGCCTATGCGCCGGATGCTCTGGGTCGTTATCTCTCGGCCAGCACTCAGGACTCCATGCGCTTCGCCGTTTTGAGGGAAGGGATGATTGCCGGGGCGGTATGCGTGCGCTTTCCCTGGCTACGCGGCGCTTACCTGGAACTGATCGGCCTGTTTCCCCAAGCGCAGGGTCAAGGGATAGGTCGGGCCGTGTGTGAATGGCTTGGACAAGAGATCAGCGGTCATGCCGATAATCTATGGACACTCGTTTCTTCCTTTAACGCACCCGCGCGTCGATTCTATGCAAATTGCCACTTCACGGAGATTGGCGTGCTCAAGGATTTCGTGCGCCCTGGCCATGACGAAATTCTGATGCGTCGAATTACCAGTAAGGCCCGCTGATTGCTCGCGTCACTCACGAAATCAGGCCAGGAAATATTGCCGCAGAAAGTCGTCGAACGTCATGTCATCCTCCGCCTCGATTTCCGCCTGCTCGCGCCGCGACCGCTCCGCCGCTTCGATAAAAAACCGCTCCCGCTCCTCGGCCAATGGCTCGGACTGGAGCGCATCGCGATGCCGTTCGGACAGCCGCCGGGCGTAGCGAAAGAAGTTTTCCCCACTGGCGCGCATCTCGGCCAGAATGCGGGCGGACGGGGTGCGGTCGGGATCGGCCAGCGCCTCCCGCTGCTCGGCCAGCGCCGCCGCATAGGGCCGACCGCTTTCCCCCAAGTCCAGCAACTCACAAATCGGCTCCAGCGCCGCCGTGATTTCCTCGGCCCACCGCCGCACCGGCAGCGGCGAATCGCGCCGACGTTGCAGGATCAGGGCCGGATCGCGGCCGGTCAGCGCCACCGCCATTTGATTGTCGTCGATCATCCGCCGCTCCTCCGCGTCCAACGGTGGCGACTCGGCCAGCAGACAAAACAGCAGAAACGCTTCCAAGAACCGCAGTTGGGGCGCGGCGACTCCCAGCGGCTCCAGCGGATTGAGGTCCACCGAGCGCAATTCGACATAAAGCACGCCCCGTTGCCCGAGCGCCAGGATCGGCTTCTCATTGCCTCGCGGCGGCTGCTTGGGCCGCATGGAGGTGTAGTATTCGTTCTCGATTTGCAGGACGTTGGCGTTGAGCTGGCGGTATTCGCCATCCACCTTCACCCCGATCCGTTCGTAGGGCGGCCATGGCGTATGGATGGCCTGGCCCAGGCTGGCGAGGTATTCGGCCAGCGAGTTGTAGCAGACGTTGACGCCGCTCTTCTTCTCGGTGCGGTTGGTGTAGCCCACGTTGCTCATCCGCAACGAAGTAGCGTAAGGCCCGTAGCAGGTATGGCCATCGAACTCGGCCAGCGGGGTCGCCTTGCCGTCGAGGAACGACTTGCATACCGCCGGCGACGCTCCGAACAGGTAAAGAATCAGCCAACCGTGACGTTGCAGGTTGCGAATCAGGCCAAAATAGGATTCGGAACGGAAATCCTGGAGCGAACGACGATCACTTTCCTGATCCTGGAACGCCGCCCAGAATTTGTCCGGCAGCGAGAAGTTGAAATGAATGCCGGCGATCACCTGCATGATCCGCCCATAGCGCCAGGCCAGCCCGCGCCGATAAACATGCTTCATCATCCCCAGATTGGAACGGCCATATTCGGCAATCGGGATGCTGGACTCGCCCGCCAGAATGCAGGGCATGCTCGCCGCCCACGGCAACTCGTCGCCGACGCGACGATAGACGAATTGATGAATCTCGCGCAGGAAGCGCAGCGCCGCCTCGGGACTGGCCAGCGGCGGAGTGATGAGCTCCAGTAACGCCTCCGAATAGTCGGTGGTGATGTAGGGATGGGTCAACGCCGAACCCAGGGCGGCGGGATGCGGGGTCTGGGCAATATAGCCATCCGGCGCCATCCGCAACGTCTCCTTTTCCAGACCGAGCCGGCGACCTTCAAGCAAGGCGCGGGAATCGGCGGCGAACAACCAGGTCAAACGCGAGTCAAGCATTCGGTCCAAGGGATTGATCTCATCGGTTGGCGGCGAGGCGCGGGGATTGTGCGCCGATCACCGGCAAAAATCACTTCACGGCGGCCACGGCGCCGCCTTTCGCGTTAGAGAGGCCTTAATGAGTAACGGCTTACTGCCCAGCCGGACCCCCGGCTGCATTCCCCTCGTTCCCGTCGCCGAAAGCGAATTCGGCGCCTGGTTGGAACAACAGGACGAATCCACGCGCCGCTGGCTGGCCGCGACCGGCTTCAAGGCAAGACCGGGCAGTTTCAGCCCGGCGCCCGGCCCGGACGGCCAGTTGCGACGGGTGATCGCCGGCATCGCCAGCGCGAACGATCTCTGGGCGCTGGGCAGCCTGCCGACCAACCTGCCGGAAGGTGATTACGTTCTCGACGCCGCGCTCGATCCCCGACAACGGGAACGGCTGACGCTGGGCTGGGCGCTGGGCGCGTACCAGTTCACCCGCTACAAGGCGCCGAAGCGGGCCATGGCGTGGCTGGTACTCGACCCCGCCTGCGATGTCGGCCGCATCCAGCGCCAGGTCGAAGCAGTGACGCTGGCGCGCGATTTGGTCAACACCCCCGCCGAGGACCTGATGCCGGAGCATCTAGCCGAGGTCACGCAAGCGCTCGGCCGGGAATTTGGCGCGAACGTGGAGCAAATCGTCGGTGAGGAACTGCTGACCCGTAACTATCCGGTGATCCACGCGGTCGGCCGGGCCAGCAGTCATCCGCCGCGCCTGCTGGATTTGCGCTGGGGCGATCCAACCCACCCCAAGGTCACGCTGGTCGGCAAGGGCGTTTGTTTCGACAGCGGCGGGCTGGATTTGAAACCGTCCAACGCCATGCGACTGATGAAGAAGGACATGGGCGGGGCCGCGACGGCGCTGGGACTGGCGCGGCTGATCATGGGCAGTGGCCTACCGCTACGGTTGCGAGTGCTCATCGCGGCGGTGGACAACGCGGTGGCCGGCAACGCCTTCCGGCCCGGCGACGTGCTCCGCTCGCGCCAGGGATTGACGATCGAGGTTCACAACACCGACGCCGAGGGCCGGCTGATTCTCAGCGACGCGCTGACGGAAGCCGGGAGCGAACAACCGGTGGTGATGCTCGATTTCGCCACCCTGACCGGCGCGGCGCGGGTGGCGCTCGGCCCGGAGATTCCAGCCCTGTTCTGCAACGACGAGGCATTGGCGGTGGGACTGCTAGCGGCGGCGGAGCGGGAACAGGACCCCTTCTGGCGGTTGCCGCTGCATCAGCCCTACCGCGAGATGCTGGACAGTAAGATCGCCGACATCGCCAACGCCTCGGAATCGTCCTATGCCGGCGCGATCACGGCGGCGTTGTTCCTGAAGGAATTCGTGCCCGCCGGCCTTCCATGGGCACATTTCGACCTGATGGCCTGGAATTCCAAGACCCAGCCGGGACGGCCGGAAGGCGGCGAGGCGATGGCGCTACGGGCGGTGTTCGCGTGGCTGGAGCAACGTTACGGCGGGGGCGAGTAATCCCTCGCCCCCGTCTCCTCTCTCCCACAAAGGGAGGGAGGAGCTTGACCGCTTAGGCCACCGGATGCCGCAGTTGTGGATTCTGGATCGGTGGCTTGACCGAGTAGTCGTAGAATCCCTTATTGGTCTTGCGGCCCAGATAGCCGAGCTGGACCAGGCGGGTCAGCGTGTGCGGGGGGGATACATGCGGCTGGTGCATGTCCTGATAGATGTTCAGGGTCATGGCTTCCACCACGTCCAGTCCGATGTAATCGGCCAGCTCGAACGGCCCCATCGGATGGGCGGCGCCGGACTTCATCGCGTGGTCGATGTCGGCGATGGTGCCGGTTCCCATCTCCAGCAGGCGAATCGCGCTCAGCATGTAGGGCGTCAACAGCCGGTTGACGATGAAGCCAGTGGTGTCCTGCACGATCACCGGGTCTTTCTTGATTCTCTTGCAAAACTCGTTGAGCGTGCTGACCGTCTCGTCGGAGGTCTCAAAGGCATGGATGATCTCGACCAGCTTCATCACGGTCGCCGGGTTGAAGAAATGCAGGCCGGCCACCCGGTCGCGTTGCTTGCACACCGCCATTAGCGCCGTCACCGACAGCGTGGATGTGTTGGTGGTCAGCAGCGTTTCCGGCGACACGATGCTTTCCAGGCGGCGGAACAGTGCTTTCTTGATCTCCAGATCCTCGATGACTGACTCGATGATCAGATCGCAGCCGGCGACATCCTCCTCCTTGGAGGTCAGTTGCAGCAAGCCGAGCGTGGAATCCTTGTGCTCGGCGGTCATCTTGCCGCGCTCGACCATCTTGGCGAGCGCTTTCTCCAAACCCGACCGAATCTTGTCGGTGGAACCCGGAGTCGCCTTGACCGCGACGGTAGGAATGCCGACCTGCGCGCACACCTGCGCCACGCCCAGACCCATCGCACCACAGCCCATAACACCAACTTTCTTGATTTCCATCGCTTGCGCCTTATCGTGGAGAGTTACATGTGGCTTTCCGGTCCCCCAAGCGGGCCGGTTTGAGTAAATCATCGAATATTATAGTGAATTTTCGGCTGCTCGCTGAATTCCCCCCGTCGACAGCCCCTGGCCCAGTCAGCGGTGCTTGAACTCGGGCGCTCGCTTGCTGGCGAACGCTTCCATGCCTTCCTTCTGATCCTCGGTCGCGAACACGGCGTGGAAAGTGCGCCGCTCGAACAACAGCCCCTCGGCCAGCGTGGATTCGTAAGCGCGGTTCACGCACTCCTTGACCATCATGACCGCCGGCCGCGACTGGGCGGCGATCAATTCGGCGGTCTTGATCGCCTCTTCGATCAGCTCGGCCACCGGCACGATCCGGCTGACCAAGCCCGCCCGTTCGGCTTCCTCGACATCCATCATCCGTCCGGTCAGGCACAGTTCCATGGCCTTGGACTTGCCGACCAGCCGGGTCAGGCGCTGGGTACCGCCGGCGCCGGGCAGAATGCCGAGTTTGATTTCGGGTTGGCCGAATTTGGCGGTGTCGGCGGCGAGAATGAAATCGCACATCATCGCCAGCTCGCAGCCGCCGCCCAGCGCATAACCGGCCACCGCCGCGATCACCGGCTTGCGGCATCGGCTGACCCGCTCCCAATTGCGGGTGATGAAATTACCCTGGTAGGCGTCCATGTACGAGTAATCCTTCATCCCCTTGATATCGGCGCCAGCGGCAAAGACCTTCTCACCGCCGGTGAGGACGATGGCGCGGATGGCTTCGTCCGCCTCGACGGCATCCAGCGCCTGGGTCAGTTCGTCCATCAAATCGTTGGACAGCGCATTGAAGGCTCTGGGGCGGTTGAGGGTGATCAAGGCCACCGGACCGCGGATTTCGACCCGGATGTTCTCGTAACTCATGGAGGTTCTCCTTCCTGACAGGGGCTGGGCCGCCTCGATTTTGCTTGATTTTGGCGGAATCGGCGGCGGCTGGCTTGCACGGAAACGTCACGCGAACCGCTGGTTGGCCGAAGTGGCCGATAGTATACGTCAGTCGGGGAAAACAGGGGGAACCGAACGGGTTGTCGGGGGGCGCGAAACGGGTTCGTGCGTCACGTCAGGATTTGAGGCAAAGGCTTGCTCGGATCTCCTAACCTCCCAGGCTGGCCGCCAGCGCGGCCATGAACCTGGACGGATCGCCCTCCCAACGCAGCGGTTCGCCCACCCAGGCGTCGCAGAAAAACGGCACCGGCAACCAGTCGCCCTTGGGCAACACCTTGCCCAGCCCGTGCAGACGAACTGGGCAAACGGGCAAGTTCGGCACTTGCTGAACCAGCCAGACGATGCCGGTCTTGAGTTTGCCCAGTCGCTCCGGTTCGCCGCGGGTGCCTTCCGGGAAAAAGATCACGATGTCGCCCGCCGCCAGCGCGTCCCGCACCGGCCCCAGCACGTCGGCATGAGACCGACCACTACCCACCGCCACCGGAATGATGCCGATCACGCGGGTGGCGAACCAGGCCCGCCGCCGGCCGCGCAAAAAATAGTCCGCCGAGGCCGCCGGCCGCACGCGAGGCAGCAACCGCAATGGCAACAGCGCCATCAACACCAGCGCATCGAGATGGCTGTTGTGGTTGGCGACGATCAGGGCGGGGCCAGCGGCCGGCAAGCGGTCGCGGTGGCGCACGTTGACCCCGACCGCCAGCAGCAGGAACGGCTTGACGATCAGCAGGAAAAACGCCAGCCGCAATGCGATGTATCCCATGGCGGTGTTCAAAAATAGAAGTAGCGGGTGAAGTGGAAGAACAGCGGTGCGGTATAGGTCAGGCTGTCCACCCGGTCGAGAATGCCGCCGTGGCCCGGCAACAGATTGCCGCTGTCCTTGATGCCCAAATCGCGCTTGAGCGCCGACAGGCTCAGATCGCCGAAGAACCCGGCCACCGCGATCAGCGCGCCGGCCAGCAACGCATCGAGGACGGAAAACGGCGTCAGCCACGGCGCCAGCAACGCCGCTAGCGGCATGGTGGTCAACACCCCGCCGACAAAGCCCTCCACCGTCTTGTTCGGGCTGACCGTGGGCGAAATTTTGTGCCTGCCCAACAGCTTGCCCCAGCAATACTGCGCCACGTCGTTCAACTCGGTCAGCAATAGCAGGAACAGCACCAGCCCCGGTCCGCTGACATGGGGATACTCCCCCTCCGGCAGCACCAGCAGATAGGCCAGATGGCTCAGGCTGAACACCATGCTCATCAAGCCCCAATGCAGCGTGCCAGCGGCGCGCAAATAACCCTGGGTTTCCCCGTTCAGCACCATCGCCACCGGCAGCAACAGGAACAGGTAGACCGGGATGAAAATGATGAACATCCCGTACCATTCGATCCCGATCCAGAAATATTGCACCGGAATGCTCAGATAGGCCCAGAACAGCACCCGGCGGTCGGTCTGGCGGGTGGGAATCAGGGTCAGGTACTCCTTAAGAGCCAGGAAGCTGACCCCGCCGAAAAACACCAGCGCGGCGGCGCGGCTGAACATCAGCGCCAGCGAACACAGCGCCACGATCAGCCACCAACTGCGGATGCGCTGGCGCAATTCACTATCGGGCGCCGGCGCCAGTCGCCACACTGCAGCAGTCGCCAGGGCCAGCAGCGTCCATACCCCACCCAGAATCACCATCACTGGCGATGTCAGCGCGATGGACATGGCGTTACCTCGCGCAACGCGGCACGCAGTCGGTTAACACAGGTCAGTATCAACAAGCCGTTGGCAACCCACAGGGTAACCGCCAGCCAGAAACCGGCCGGCACACCGCAGCCTAGCAGCACCGCGATGCCACCGAGCAGCAAGGCACGATCGCTTTTGCCCAGGGGTCCGTCATAGCGGCGACTGGCACCGATCTGCGTCGCCGTCACGCCGCAGAATTCGCTTAACAACGCCAGCAGCGCCAACGCCACCACCGGCGCAACCGGTATGCCGGGAATCAGAACCAGCGGCAGATACAGGACGGCGTCGGCCAGCACGTCGCCCAGTTCGTTCAATACCGCTCCCAACGGTGTTGATCGCTGAAACTCGCGGGCCAGCATTCCGTCGAGGGCGTTCAACGCCATGCGCAGGAACAATACTGGCGGCAACAGCAGCAACGTGGTCGGCGTTGGCCACAGCCAAATTGTCCCAGCTACGACAACGGCCAGCGCCAGCGCGGCAAGCGTGACCTGATTAGCGCTGATTCCGCGAGCGTGTAGCCCGCGCGCGACTGGACGCAGCCAGTTCTGGAAACGGGGTTTGAGTCCATACAGGGTGATCATGTGGCCTCCTCGGCCAGCCGCGCATCAGCAAGCATGGCGAGTGATTTCGGTGCGACGACGATACCGGGACGCACGACGCGGATTCGTTCAATCGCCTCCTGGATCGAACGGGCACGTCCCGTCGTCGCCAGCCAGCTCGCCATGACGCACGCGCTACGGGAATAACCGAGGGCGCAATGAACCAATACAGGCCTGCCCTGCTGGACAGCCGCCTCAATGCGAACAGCGGCGTCACGCAGGGCGCGAGGCGGCGGGCTGGTCAGGTCCATGATCTGCAAATTGACATAATCGCCCGCGCGCAACGGGCCGGCCTCGTCGAAATCGCCGGTGAGATCGAGCGCCAGGAGCCGGGGATGGGTGGCGGCGAAGGCTTCGGCTTCCCCATCGTCAAGTCGCGCGCCGACGAACACGCCCGGCAAAATTTCGGCAAGCGGCGTGGCCATCTTGCGCCGATGCCCACGCCACGAGAGGTACTGGCCGGCGAGATAGGGACCGAGAACCAGCTTGGCTGCCCAGGCAAGCCGCCCACCCTCCTTTCGGAAGACGACCGGACCGCGACCGGCGTAGGCCGCCGCGACAATTCCCAAGGAAACCCCCGGCCAAAGGAATAGCAACCAAAATCCGCCTTGCAGGGCCAGTGCAAGGCTGATCGACGCGCCGGCCAGATAGCGCCCGGCCAGCCGAATCCCACCTTTCGGTCGATAGGCGACGGTCTTGCCGATGGAATCGGCCGCTGGATCGGGAAACAGCCAGAACGCGATCACGCCGACCAGCGCCCCGGTCGGCAGATCGATGAAATGATGCTGCCAGGTGGTCAGGGTGGACACGAAGATCAGGATAAACCAGCCGTGCAGCAACCCACGCAACAGTCCGCGCGTGTACTTGGCGTAGAGATACCACATGATCATGCCCAGACTGACATGCAGCGAGGGTGCTTGATTGAAGGGCTGGTCGAAGCCGTAAAGCACCTGGAACAAGGTACCGAACATCCCCTCGACTTCGGGTCGAGGAAAGGCGAACCGGAGCGGAAACAGCAGGAAACCCACGGCGGACAGCAATACGGCAGTCACGATACGGAAAGCGTGCCGATCCAGTTCCAGGCGGGTACGACACAGCAGCACCGAGAACGCGTAAAAGAGATCGAGCGACCAGTACGGAATAATGGTCCAGGGCAACACCGGAATCCGGCGCTCCCATTCGAACAAGAAGCTGCCGACATCGGCCCGCAACGAAGTCAAACCGTTGCAGGCACCGTAGATCAAAAAAAATCCGGGCCCCAGCACCAGCACCATCCAGCCCACGGCCGCTCGCCAAGGACGCGGCTCGGCGATTTCAATCTTGCGCTCAGTCATGAGCGGTCTCCTCTCGCCGTCGGGCCAGCGAAACCGTGAAAATCCCCCAGGGATCCGCTTCCTGCGCGATCTTAACGAAGCCGGCCTCGGCGACCAGTTGATCCATCTCCTGCTGGGTTCGACGGCGCATGATCCACGGCGCACCGTTCCGATGACTGGTCAACGTCCGGGCGATGAACTCAATCTGCGGATGCCAAGGTTGACCGGTATAGAGCAGATAGCCGCCCGGCGCGACCGCCTCGGCCAGACCGGCCAGCGACGCGCGCACCGGTCCATTTTCGGGGAACAACTCATATAGGCCCGAGACGATGCCGATGGTGGCGGCGCGGGACAACGCCGCGAGGCTGGCCCGATCAAAGGCGTCGCCTTGCTCGAACGCGAAGCGCTCCGTCAGATCGTATTCGGCGATCAAGCGTCGCCCCGCCGCCACGTTGCTGTCGCTGAAATCCCGCAGCAGGCCGGTGGCGGGAATCTCGGGATGCTCGCGCACGGCGTCCAGCACGTAGCGGCCGTGGCCAGCCGCGATGTCGACGAGGTGAACCGGCCGTCCCGCCGCCCGCAGATCCAGCATGGCCCGGCGCAGCAGTTTTTCCAGATGCGCCTTGCGCAAGCGGATACCCCGCCAACCAATGGCGTTCAGATAATTCCGGTCGATCAGCCGCCCCAACGCCGTCACGCCCTCGGCCCGGTTGCGATAGACGTAGTCCAGCGTGGCGCCCGAATCAAAGCCAGTCCTTACGCCGAGTCGCAAGCCCCGGCTCAACCGGGCGCCGATGGCGCGCAGCGCGAACCGGGTCAGGACGTATTGGATACCTTTGAACGAAAAGGGAAACGGCGGGTTAGCCAGGGCTTCGTACTCGCGCTGGGTCGGGCTGTTGCGGTCCGCCTCCAGCAGCGAAGGTTCGCGCCGGGGTTGGGCGAAGGCGTCCAGAATGAAGCGGCGCGCGGCGCTCAGCGGCAAATGGTTGTCCTTCTCGTTGAAGGTGTCGTGGAAAAAGCCCGGATAAACGTGCATTTCCTTCACGGACGAACCTAGCCGTTCGAAAAATTGGCGCTGGATGTCCTGATCCACCACCCAATCCGCCCCGGAGGTCAGCACCAGGGTCGGCACGGTGATCGCCGCCGCGTCCTCCATCAACTTGCGGCCTGTGTCGAATAAATCCACCAGCAGATTGACCGCGATGCAACGGGTGATCAGTGGATCGGTGTCGTAGCTTTCGATCTTCGCCGGATCGTGGGTCAGCAACTTGGCCTTGACGTAGCTGGTAACGAACGCTTTCGGCTTGAACTTCAGCAGCAGACGCAAACCCGGAATCGCGAAGGGAACGTATAGCCGCACCCGCAATGCCGGACTGCCGAGCACCAGGGCGCGGATTTTCGGCGCGTAATCGTGGACCCAGTTCGCCGCCAGCACGCTGCCGACGCTGTGCGCGAGCACGGCGATGTTTTCCATCGGGATGCCGTAGTGGCGAGAAACATGACTGACAAAGCTGTCCACGTCCCGCGTCAGCACGCCGAGATGTTCGGCGTAACCGCGCTCGCCAGGACTTTGACCGTGGCCCCGCGCATCCCAGGCAAACAGGGCGAAATCGGGCAGGTCGAGTTTATCCACCGCATCCTGCCAGCGACCGGAGTGTTCGTGGCCGCGATGGAACAGGATGACGGCCCGGTTGGTGCTCTGTTCGGGTAACCATGCCCGGTAGAACAGCTCGGCGCCATCCCAGCTCCGAAAAGTATGTTCGCTTGCCTGGTGGTTCGGTTTCATCGTGCGTCCTCTTCTCTGTGCTTTACCCTGTCCTTATCAAGCACCGTGCCAAATCGCCATTCCGATCCTAACATTTTGTTTGTACTGATGAACCAGCTGGAAACGACGACAGTGACTGATTTCAAGGAAAACATTTCATGTCAGTTGCAACTACATTGATTACTGGTCCATCACTGACGGGAGCACCCGATGGCTAGCAATAAACTTCATCTCGACCCGGACGACCGGTCCTTCCTGGCCGTCGCCTCGGCGCTGGTCATGGCCAATCCGTTCGAAGTGACCCGCCAGCAGGTTGCCGCCCTGGTTCCCGCCTCGGCGCTGGTGGCTATCGGCGACAGCCATCCGTTGAATGCCTTGTTGCCATCGTTGACCCAACGGCTCGATCGGTTGACCCAGTGCCACGCCGGCAGCCTGGCTCAATACGCCGGCGACGAACGGCAATGGCTGGCCGACGCCTGGCTGTTTTGTGATTACCATCGGTTTATGCCGGAACTGGATCGACTGATCGAGCGGGAACTGGCGCATCCCAACCAGCCGGTAACCATCTCCTTCGCCACCGAGGCGTTGACGCTGCTGCGGGAACAGGGCTTCGGCGCGACGGAAGCGGCCCGTTACTTCGGCCTGTTTTACCAACTGCGCCGCGCCTACACCTTCATCGATCGGGCGTTGATCGGCTCCAGTCCCTGCATGGGCGCCCTGCGGCGCGCCTTGTGGAACAACGTGTTCGGTCGCGACATTCGGGTCTACGAGCGCTATCTATGGAATCGCATGGAGGATTTTTCCACGCTGTTGCTGGGCGAGACCGGCAGCGGCAAGGGCGCGGCGGCGGCGGCCATCGGCCGCTCGGTGTACATCCCCTTCGATCCCGCCAACAACCGCTTCCGCCACAGTTTCACCGACACCTTCATCGCCATCAATCTGGCGGAATTTCCGGAAAGCTTGATCGAATCGGAGCTGTTCGGGCATCGCAAGGGCGCGTTCACCGGGGCGGTCGAGGATCATCCGGGGGTGTTCGCCCGATGCAGCCCCTACGGCTCGTTGTTTCTCGATGAGATCGGCGACGCCAGCCTCGGCGTGCAAATCAAGCTGTTGCGCGTATTGCAGGAGCGCACGTTCATCCCGGTCGGCAGTCACAAACCCCAGCGCTTCTCCGGACGGGTCATCGCCGCCACCCATCAATCCCTGGCGGAACTGCGCCAACAGGGCAAATTCCGCGAGGACTTCTTCTATCGGCTGTGCGCCGATGCCATCACCGTGCCGCCGTTGCGCCAACGTTTGGCCGAAACCCCGGCGGAACTGGATTTATTGGTGCAAGTGCTGGTGACGCGCCTACTCGGCGCGGCCAGTCCCGAGGCGGACGAACTGGTGTTGACCGCGCTGCGGCGCGATCTACGGCCGAATTATCCCTGGCCAGGCAATGTGCGGGAACTGGAGCAAGCCGTTCGGCGTATCTTGCTCACCGGTCATTACGGGGGCGAATCGGCGGCGGGGTCGACAGAAGCCGACTTCTGGCGCCAGGCGCAAGCCGGAACGCTGGATGCGCGTGGCCTACTGGCCCGGTATTGTGCCCTGCTCTACCAGCGTTGCGGCAACTACGAGGAAGTTGCCCGGCGCACTGGACTAGACCGGCGGACGGTGCGGAAACATCTGCAAGCCGCTGGGACGCGCAACGGGGAGCCGAATGCCTGAATTCACTTGGCGCGGGTCGGCGGCACCAGCGAACTGTCCTGCCCGGTGCGCCGATAGACCGTGCCGGTAAAAATCGCCAACAAGGTCGGCCCGCTACGCACTTCCACCCGATAAACCGCCGTGCGCCGCCCCCGATGAACCTCGGTCGCCCATGCTTCCACTTCCGCGCCGGCTTGACTCGCTTGCAGATATTCCATGTGCGCGACGAGGGCGACCGCCAGGGTTCCATGCGAATTGGACGCCAACGCGAAGGCAGCGTCGGCCACCGAATACAGAAAGCCGCCGTGCGCCGAGCCCCAACTGTTGAGAAACTCCGGTCGGATGACGCCCCACACCCGCGCCCGACCGGGCTCCGGCACCTCGGCTTGCAGACCGAGCGTGAGCATGAAGGGATCCAGCGTCGTGACAATCATTTCGGTCACCCGCTCCGCGAGGCGCTCGATCCCCGCTCGATCAGTTCCCCTCGCATCACCACCCGGCGCACCGACTGAGTCGGATGAGCGATTCGCTGCAACAACAGCTCAATGGTGGCTTGACCCAGGTCGTAGGTCGGCTGGGCGATCACGGTGACGCCCGGTTCCATCAGCCGGGTCCAGGGCAGGTTGTCGAAACCGGCCAGCGCGATCTGTTCGGGAACCTTTAAACGGGCCTCCCGCAAGGCTTCGACCAGTCCCAACAGGATAAGACCGTTGCTGGCCACCAGCGCGTCTGGCAAGGGCTGACGACCCACCAGTTCACCAGCGACGGCGCGAGCGGCCTCGACCGTCGCTGGAACAGCCCTGGCCAGCGTTTCCAGGCCGTGAGTAGCCATCGCCGTCACATAACCTTCCTGCCGCTGCCGGCCGGTGGCGCTAGTCGCGCCGTAGACAAACGCGATCCGCCGATGATTCTGTTCGATGAGGTGCGCGATCAGGCGGTAGGCCGAATCGACGTTGTCCAGCACCACCGCATCGGCGACGGTATCGCGGTCACAACGATCAACCAGCACCACCGGAAATGGATAATCGTTCGGCCGAAAACGGGCCAGCCTCGGCAGCGTGGGCGACAAAATCACCCCACTGACGTTTTCATCCCGCATCAACTCCAGATACAGCGCCTCCTTCTCCGGATCCTCGTCGGCGTTGCACAAGATCACTCGCAACTGGTGCTGATAAGCCACGTCCTCGACCGCGCGGCTGACTTCGGTGAAAAACGGGTTACGGATATCCGACACGATCAGGCCAATGGTGTCGGTGCGACGTGAGCGCAAACGCCGCGCCGCCAAGTCCGGTCGATAGTCCAGCGCCTCGATCGCCGCCAATACCCGCTGCCGGGTCGCCTCGCTCACTCCGGGGTGACCTGCCATCACCCGCGATACCGACGCCACCGAAACGCCCGCCTGTTGGGCGACATCCTTGATTTGAGCCATTGGATTACCTTTCCTCTAAAACGAAGTAACGATCAAAATTATCCTTTTTCCATCTCCACGATCAACGCTTCCCGCACCCGCGCGTAGCGGCGATCCAACTCCCACAGCAAGGTGGCGACATCCTCCAAGCGCCGATCCTGCCCCCGCTGCTCCAACTCCTTGCACAAGGCCACCAATTGGGTCGCTCCCAGATTGGCGCTACTCGACTTGAAACTATGCGCCGCCTGGCGCAACGCTTCGCTGTCCCCGGCGGCGACCGCATCCCGCAACCGCTGAAGCAAGGCGGGCGCGCTGTCCAGATAGAGACCGGCGATCTTGCTCAGCAAGCTGGGTTGGCCGGGCTGCCGCAGCTCGCGAATTTGGGCCAGAGCACACTCGTCCAGCAGTGAGTCGGTTGATGTGGGCGGTCCGGAGCGCGCGGTGAGCGGCGGGATCACCAGGGCGTCGCCGACCACCGAATCCGGAACCGGAACTGGAACCGGCGATCCCGATAGCGTGGCGGGTGACGCCAAGGCGGAATCGCCGACAGCGGGCAACCAACGGTTCAGGATCGCCACCAGTTGCGCCTGCTCGAACGGTTTGCTCAGATAATCGTCCATCCCCGCCGCCAGGCATTGCTCCCGGATTCCCTTGATGATATTCGCGGTCAAGGCGATGATCGGCACCCGCCGGCCACCCATGGCGCTTTCACGTCGCCGCCAAGCCGCGGTGGCGGCCCAGCCGTCCAGCACTGGCATTTGGCAGTCCATCAGCACCAGGTCATAGGGTTCCTTTTCCAAGGCGGCCAACGCCTCGCGTCCATCATTGACCGCCGTGCTCCGACAGCCCAACTCCTTGAGCATGGCCAGCGCCACTTCCTGGTTGACCAGGTTGTCCTCGACGACCAGCACCCGCGCGTCAAAGCGTATCCGCCGGTCATGTCGTGGCAGGAGTCGCGACACCGGATCGGCGGTGGCTGGATCAATCAGCCGACACAAGGCATCGCGGAGTTCAGCCCGGCGTATCGGTTTCTGCAGGTAGCGATTTACGCCAACCGCCACCTGGGAGCCGACGTCGCCCAGGCTACCAAGGGTCAACATCAGCAATCGCAGCGGTTTCAACATGGCATCGGCACGGATCCGCCGGGCCAGCCCGATACCGTCCATATCGGGCATGTTCCGGTCCAGAATCACCAGTTCGAAAGCTTCCCCCGCCATGGCCGCCCGCCGCAGGGCGGCGAGCGCTTCCGGCCCGCTCGCCGCGCTGACCACGCGCATGCCCCAACCGCTCAAATGGCGATGGAAAATCTCGCGCTGGGTGGTATTGTCGTCCACCACCAACACGCGCCGGCCCCGCAATTCGGCGGTGAACGGCCGGGTTGGATACGAACTTGCCTCGACACGGGGCAGCGCGAGCGTGAACCAGAACGTCGAACCGACGCCCAGGGCGCTCTCGACGCCTATTTCGCCCCCCATCAATTGCACCAGTCGCTTGGAAATGGCCAATCCCAGACCGGTCCCACCATAATGGCGGGTAGTGGAACCGTCCGCTTGGGTAAACGACTCGAAGATCCGGGTCTGGGCCGTTGGCGCGATTCCGATTCCCGTATCGCTCACCTCGATCCGCAACCGCGCTGTTTGGGCCTGTTGCTCCAGCAACCGTGGGCGAATCACCACTTCGCCTTGTTCGGTGAACTTGATGGCATTGCTCACCAGATTCATCAAGATTTGCCGCAACCGCGCCGGATCGCCTTGCAGGCCGCCCGGCAAGTCGTCCGCTAGATCGACCACCAGTTCCAGCCGCTTGCGGTGCGCCCGCTCGGCCAGCAGCACGGCGGTTTCCTCGACCAGTTCCCGTGGGTCGAAATCCACGGTTTCCAGCTCCAGCCGACCCGTCTCGACCTTGGAAAAGTCCAGAATATCGTCGATGACCGCCAGTAATGCCTGACCCGAACGCTGGACGGTGTCGGTAAATCGCCGCTGCTGGGCATCCAGCGCCGTTTCCCGCAGCAATTCCGTCATCCCCAGGATGCCATTCAGCGGGGTGCGAATTTCGTGGCTCATGGTGGCTAGAAACTGCGATTTGGCCAGACTGGCCGCCTCGGCCGCGGCCTTGGACTCGGTCAGCTCCAGGTTATGCTGGACCAGCCGCTCGGTCAGCGTTTCCAGGACCTGAACCGTGGCGGCGATCTCATCCCGGCTCGCGGCTGGAATCGACGCGCCGGTGACCTTGACCGCGACCCGCTCGGCTTGCGCGCGCAGACGGCGTAATGGCCGCATGACCCAGCGCACGACCAGGATTCCGAACAGGACGCTTCCCACCAGAATCAGCGCCGCGTAGATCGCCGAACGCCGCAAGTTCTCGTTTAGCAACCGGTAGGCCGAGGTGCTGTCCAGCTCGACCAAAATCACGAAGGCCTCGTCAACGACCAGGATCGGTAGATAGACGCGGGTTTTGCGCGCGGCGATATCCTCGCGGTAGATGGGAATCTTCTTTTCGAAAGCCTCGATCACGGCCTGGAAGGCCAGACCTTGGCCGAGCGCGGAACTTGAAGCCAGCGTTCGCCCGGATCGCGACAAGAGCCCCAAGGTCGCGCCCACCTCATGGCCCAGGGTTTTGAAAAAACGCTCGTCCATGCGTTGGCCGACGCTCAGCGCGCCGACGATTCTGTTCCCCGCCCGCAACGGCTCGATGGCGCGGATTTCGATCCCCTGTGGGACGACGGTGCTGACCACGTTGCTGGCGCCGGCCAAGGCCTCGTAGATCCCCCATGTCGAGTCGCGATCACCGCGCCGCGCCGGTTCCCAGGACCGATAGACCACGATTCCACGATCATCGATCACCTCGAACAGATCTGTCCCGGACAGGTCGCCGATTCGGTCGAAAATCGCCGTGATCGCGGCGACGCGGTCTGGTTCCTCGCGCAAGAGCGCGGATGGTAAGGCGCTCTCTTCCGCCAATACCCGCGCCAACCGTTGGAGCTGGGTGCTCTGTCGCGCGATCAACTTTTTGATGACCTGGCCAATGGTATCGATCTTGTCGATCTCGCGCGCGTGTATCGTCGCTTCCAACAGATCGCTCGATACGTAGTAGGCGACCCCTTGCGAAAGCGTCACCAGCAATGCGAACACCAAGACCAGCGTCATGCGGGCGCCGAGGGCGAACTTCATCGACCAGGCGCTCCGTCGCGCAAGGTTTGGATTCCCACCGGGAGGGGTGGCTTATCGGTCAATTGCGGTCAACTTCCGGAGACGGCGGGAAGAATCCCGTGCTCGCGCAAGACGCGCGCGCCAGCGGGAGAACGGACAAACGCAAGAAAAGCCTTGCCCGCTGGCGTCAGGGTGTCGAGTTTGTAGATCAGCCCAGGTTCCAACCAGAGCGGATAGCTTCCCTTCTCCAGATTTTCCGAGGTCGGTTCGACGCCATCGAGCGCCAAGGGAATCACCTTGGTCGTACACGCGCCAAGGGCCGATCGATTGAGGAAGCCAAAGCTGGTCGGAAAGCGGTCCAACAAGGCAATCAACTCTGGGTCGAGATGGACGATCTTGACGTCATTACTAAAGATGATGTTCTCGAATGGCTTGATGACCCGACTGACCGCTTGCCGGGAAGCATCGGTCTTTTCGCGTCCGATCGCCCGGATGGGAGCGAGGTCGCCGCCCAGTTCGCGCCAATCGGTCAGTTTGCCGCTGAAGGCATCCACCGCCTGCGCCGACGTGATACCGCGCACCGTGACCCCCGCTCCCGCCACGAAAGCCACCGGGTCGCGCCCGAGAGCGACGTAGACGATGCCTTTGTTGCGCTCGTCGTCCTTGAGCGGCCGGCCCACCCGCCCCAGGCCGGCCGCACCGACCTCGACGTCGCGCAGCGCGCCGGCGGTTCCCGTCGACGGTGGGATCGTTACGGTATGCTGACTTTGTTGCTGGTTGAACGCCTTGGCGAGTTGGGTCAAGACATATTCTGGATTGCCGCTGCCGGGAATGAGCAACTCCTCGGCAAGTGCGATGCTCGTCAGTGTCATTGCAGCAAAACATGCGACAATTATTCGAGACCACATATCGATTTCCTTCGATGTTGATGCTACCTGCCTCAAGCAGGTACTAGCCAGTTTTCGGGGTTGTTTGCGTATATTATCATACACTCCCGTTGTCCAACCTGGTGCAAAATTACAGGATGCGCTCGTAAGTTCATAATTATCCATCTTTTTTCCATAAAATTTGTAAACGATTACTATATTTATCAGTTTGGTAATTATTTTTCATGGTAGGGTCTTGACATAAATTTTGTAATCGTTTACAAATATAAATCATGAAAACATCATTACTATTAGAAAATAGTATAGAAAACGATTACCAACCCTGATACCCATCTGGGTAACCACCCGTGAGGATTCGAACCATGAATAAAACTATTCTCTCCCTGGCCATGTCCGCCACTCTGACTGCCCCGTTCGCCGCCCAAGCCGATACGATTCTGTATGGCGAAGCCAGGATATCGGTGGATTACATCGACAACCATATCCAAGGTATTGACCCCAACTGGGATGTAGTCGATGACGGCTCCAAACTGGGTGTGCGAGGCACCGAGGATCTGGGGGGTGGCCTGAGTGCCCTCTACATGTGGGAATTCAGCGTCGACATGGCCGAGGGTGGCAATTTCGGCGGCACCAACCAGAAATTCGCCGGTCTCACGGGCGGCTTCGGCACCCTGACCTTGGGCACCCAGGACACGCCGTACTGGAAGGTGCTCAACGTGATCGATATTTGGAACAGTTCCAAGGTGCTCAACGGCTCGACCTATCTGGGGGGCTCCGTTACCCCGGAAACTAACGTAAACGGCGCTCTGTCGACGCTGTCCAACAACATCGATTACCAGACGCCGATCTTCAACGGCTTCAGCGCCGAAGTGATGCTGGTACTCGACGGCATGACGGACACGGTGCTGGGGACTCCAAACATGTCCAGTGGTATCGACATCTGGAGCGTGAACGTCAAATACAACCAGGGTCCTTACTTTGCCGGGCTGACCTACATCAAGCTCAACGGCGACAACAACATGAACATGGGTCAGGGCCGGACCGCCGACCTTGATTTGGCAAACTGGGGCCTCGGGTTGGGCTACAAAACCAATCAATGGCTGGTCGGCCTGATTTACGAACAAGGCGATTTCACCGACGTGAATTTCGATCGCCACGTCCGCGTCAACGGCGTGCCGCTCGCCACCGGTTCCGATGCCAAGAGCTGGTACCTCACCGGCCAATACGCCTTCGGCAACAACACCGTCCGGGCCGCCTACGGCCAGACCGATACCGGCATCGACGGCGAGAGCACGATCGACAACTATCGGTTGGGTTACCAGTACAACTTCAGCAAGCGAACTCTGCTGTGGGCTGAGTACATCGGCCGCGACGCCAATACTCCCCTCTATGGTGATCAGGACATTGTTTCCATCGGCATGCGGCATTACTTCTAATGTCGAGCGCCGGAACCTGAAAGCCCGGAGCGCGGGCGCGGTGCCCGCGCTCCGGGAAGCCCGCCACATCCGTGATTCTGTGTTCCGTTGCAGGAGTATCGTGGCATGAACTTGCATGACGCGTATTCAGCGCCCGGTCTGAAGCGATCCGGCGACACGCTGGTTTCCACCAAAGTCTGCTCGCGCTGCCAAAGGCGCGTGACCGAGTATCGGTTTACGGCCTGTGAAGGCTTTGCCATCACCACCTACCACTGCATGGAACATGGCGACGTGATCCCCGCGTGTGATAACCCTCCGCCCCGCTATTCCTGAAATCCTATTCCGTCGAGGTGCGAACGCTCATGAAAAAAGCACCCTCTCTCATCATCCGGGCCGGCTTGCTGAGCCTAGCCCTGGCCGCGACGGCAACCGCCGCCGAATGCAATCCGAACTACAGCGGCGTCACCCTGAATGTCGGCACCCGCACCCGTCCGTTCATCGCCAGCGCCATCGCAATGGCCGCTAAAGGCTGGGAAAAACAGACCTGCGGCAAAATCAACATCCTGGAATTTCCGGTCGACCAGCTTTACCAAACCTATCTCAATGCCTTGGTCGCGGGCGAAGGCAAATTTGATGTGATCACCTTCGGTCCGTTCTATACGCCGGACTTCGCGCCCTATCTATCGGACATGCCGGCCTCGATGCGCGGGACCACCGCCTGGAACGACATCCTGCCGGTCTACCGCGACCGCCTGATGATCTGGAATAGCCGCTACCTGTCGCAAACCATCGATGGCGACCAGCACATCCTGTACTACCGGCTGGACCTGTTCGCCAATCCACGGGAACAACAACGGTTCGAGGAAAAGTACGGCTACCCCCTGGCCCCGCCGGCGACCTGGGACCAGTACTACCAAATCGCCGAATTCTTCAATCGGCCCACGGCCAATCTGTGGGGCACGGCCGAGGCTTACCGACGCGGCGGGGAACAGTTCTGGTACTTCTTCACCCACGCCGCCGCCTACACCCACCATCCCAAGTTGCCGGGTTCCATGTTCTTCGACCCGGACACCATGGACGCCCAGATCAACAATCCGGGCTGGGTAAAGGCGCTGGAAGACTACATCAACGGCCTCAACGTCGCGCCGCCGGGCGCGCTGGGCTTCACCTCGACCGACATCCACAACATCTTCGCCGGCGGTTCGGTGGCAATGAATTTCGACTGGGGCGATACCGGCGTCAACGCCGCCGACGCTAAAACCAGCTTGATCGCCGGTAAAGTCGGCACGACCATGCTGCCCGGCTCAAAGCAAGTTTGGAACTATAAGACCAAACAGTGGGATGCTTTTCCTGAAGTCAGCCGCGCGCCCTTCCTGGCCTTCGGCGGCTGGCAGGCGGCGGTCCCCGCCAACAGCAATCACATCGAGGCGGCCTGGAATTTCATCGCCTGGCTGGCTAGTCCCGACGTCAGCGGTGAAGCGGTGGTCACGCCGCAAGCGGGTATCAACCCCTATCGGCAGAGCCATTTCGAGCGGGAACGCTGGCTCAAATTGTTCACCCCCGAAGAAGCCAAGCTGTATCTGGACGCGCAACTGGAGAGCCTGAATTCACCGAACGCCGCCCTGGATCTGCGCATCCCCGGCCACTACGCCTATACCCAGGCGCTGGAGGTGCAGTTAACCCGGGCGTTGAACTTCGAAATCTCGCCCCAGGAAGCCCTCAACAACGTGGCTAAAGCCTGGAACGCCCTGACCGATCGCTTCGGACGCGACAAACAACGCGCCGCCTACCGAGCGTCGATGGGCCTGGATAGCGAGGTGAAATGACCATGGCCCCCACTCCCGTATCACCCTCCCCCACCTCCGGCCCGACCCGCACGCCCGCGTTGGACATGCGCGGCATCAGCAAAACCTTTCCCGGCGTCAAGGCGCTTGACAACGTGCAACTGCAAGCCTGGACCGGCGAGATCCATTCGCTGATGGGCGAAAACGGCGCCGGCAAAAGCACCCTGATGAAGATTCTGTCGGGTGCCTACACCGCCGATCCCGGCGGCGAAATCCGCATCGACGGCCAACCGACGCCCATCACTGGGCCGAAAGCAGCCCGCGCGGCCGGCATCGCCATCATCTATCAGGAATTGAGCCTCGCTCCCAACCTGACCGTGGCCGAGAACATCTACCTCGGCAACGAACCCAAACAGTTCGGCGTGTTGGCGGACCGGGCGACCATGCGCCGGGAAACCGCCAAGGTGCTGGAACGACTCGGCGCGGAGTTCGGCCCCGACACCATCGTCAATACCCTGTCCATCGCCGAACAGCAGCAGGTCGAAATCGCGCGCGCGCTGCATCAGCACAGCCACATCCTGATCATGGACGAACCGACCACCGCCCTCTCCACCCGCGAAACCGACCGCCTGTTCGACCTGATCAAGCGGCTGCGGGACGAAGGTATCGCCATCATCTACATCAGCCATCGGATGGCGGAGATTTACGAACTGTCCGACCGAGTCAGTGTGCTGCGCGATGGAACCTACGTGGGCACGCTGGATCGCGCCGAACTGTCGGCCGAACGGTTGGTGCAGATGATGGTCGGACGACCGCTCTCCAACCTGTTCGACAAGCACAGCCACGCCACCAACCGAGTAGTGTTGGAGGTCAAAAATCTCACCGACGGCGGCCGGCGAGTGAAACCGTGCAGCCTGACGCTCCACGCCGGCGAAGTGTTGGGGCTGGCGGGTCTGGTCGGCGCGGGCCGCAGCGAGCTGGCGCGGCTGATTTTCGGCGCCGACCGTAGCACCGGCGGCGAAATCTGGCTGGAAGGGAAACGCCTGTCTCTCCGCAATCCGCTGGATGCGATCAACAACGGCATCGCCTACCTGACCGAGGACCGCAAGGCACAGGGACTGTTTCTCGACATGAGCGTGCGCGAGAACATCACCATCAGCGTGCTGGGCCGGGATGCGCTGGCTGGCGGGTTACTCAATCGGGCCGCCATGGCGCGACTGACCGCTGGTTCGATCCAGGATCTGCGGGTTCGGGTGGCCGGACCTTTCGTCACGGCGGGCGCGCTGTCCGGCGGCAACCAGCAAAAACTGCTGATCGCCCGCTGGGTCGCGATCAACCCGAAGGTGCTGATCCTCGACGAACCGACCAAGGGCGTCGATATCGGCGCCAAGGCCGAAATTTACCGAATCATCAGCGAACTGGCCGCCAAGGGCGTCGCGGTGCTGGTCATCTCCAGCGAATTGCCGGAAGTCATCGGCATCAGCGACCGCATTCTGGTGATGCGCGAAGGCGTCATCGTCGGCGAAGTCGGCGGTTCCAGCGGCACGGCAACGACTCAAGAAAACATCATGGCCCTGGCGACGGGCACGACCGAAATGGTGCAATCATGACCGAACAAGCCCTTACTCCCACAAAAGCTCCCGACCCGAAATTTTGGGCGAACCTGATTCAGACGGCGGGCATCCTGCCCGTTTTGATCGTGATCGCCATCGTGTTCGCGTTCATCGCACCCAACTTCCTGACCGAAAACAACCTGCTGAACATCGTTCGGCAGGCGTCCATCAACATCGTGCTGGCCACCGGCATGACCGTGGTCATTCTCACCGGCGGCATCGACCTGTCGGTCGGGTCGGTGCTGGCGGTATCGGCGGTCACCGCGATGGTGGTATCGCTCATGCCCGAACTGGGCTGGGCGGCGGTGCCCATCGCGCTGCTGATCGGCTTGGTGCTGGGCGCCCTCAACGGCGTGCTGGTCGCGTATGCAGGACTGCCGCCGTTCATCGTCACCCTGGGTTCGATGACGACCTTGCGCGGCCTCGCCTATCTGCTGGCCGGTGGCACCACCGTCATCAACAGCAAGATCGGCTTCGCCTGGATCGGCAACGCGTATCTGGGACCGCTGCCCTGGATCGTGGTGATCGCCTTTCTCGTCCTGCTGGCGACCTGGTTCCTGCTCCGGCATACCGTGCTCGGCATCTACATCTACGGCGTCGGCGGCAATCCCCAGGCGGCGCGGCTGACCGGCATCAAGGTCGGGCAGGTGATGCTGTTCGTCTACGCCTTCAGCGGGCTGTTGGCCGGCTTGGGCGGCGTGATGACCACCAGCCGGCTGTACAGTGCCAACGGCGTGCTCGGCACCGGCTACGAGCTGGACGCCATCGCCGCCGTGATCCTGGGCGGCACCAGCTTCGTCGGCGGCATCGGCACCGTGGTCGGCACCCTGTTCGGCGCGCTGATCATCGCCACCCTCAACAACGGCCTGACCCTGATGAACGTATCGTTCTTCTGGCAGTTGGTGGTCAAGGGACTGGTCATCATCATCGCGGTCGCGCTCGACAAATACCGACGCAAGGGTCCCGGCGCCCGGACTTGAAAACAAAGATCCCGTTCCATCGATCCGTCCAAAACCCCGCAGGAGAAATATCATGAACAAGACGTTGATTTCCGCGACCGTATTGGCCCTGACTTGTTCGGGAGCAGCTCTCGCCGCCGACCAACCTCTAAAAGCCGTCGGCGTGACCCTGGGCAGTCTGGGCAATCCATTCTTTGTCACCCTGGCCAAGGGGGCGGAGGAAAAAGCCAAGGAACTCGGCGGCGCCAAGGTCAAGGTGACCGTCGATTCCGCCGATTACGATCTCGGCAAGCAAACCAATCAGATCGATAACTTCATCTCCGCTCAGGTCGATGTGATCCTGATCAACGCCGTCCACCCCGAAGGCATCATGCCGGCGATCATGCGGGCCAAGGAAGCGAATATTCCCGTCATCGCCGTCGACGCGGGCGCCGAGGGCGCCAATGCGATGATCACCAGCAACAACGTCCAGGCCGGCGAGAAAGCCTGCCAGTTCATCGTTGACCGGCTGAAGGGCAAAGGCGACGTCGTCATCATCAACGGTCCGCCCGTCACCGCCGTGGCCGACCGGATCAAGGGCTGCAAGGCGGTGTTCGCCAAGAATCCCGGCATCAAGATTCTGTCCGACAACCAAAACGGCCAAGGCAGCCGCGAAGGTGGCCTGGACGCGATGACCAACTTGCTCACCGCTTTCCCCAAGATCGACGCCGTGTTCGCGATCAACGATCCGACCGGCACCGGCGCTGACCTGGCGGCGCGGCAGGCCAAGCGCACCGAGTTTTTCATCACCGGCGTCGACGGTGCGCCGGTGGCGGTGGAGGCGCTGAAAGACAAGGACAGTTTGTTCCTCGCGACCGCCGCGCAGAGTCCGCTGCGGATGGCGAAGGAAGGCGTCGAGATCGGCTATCAGATCAAGCAGGGCAAGGCACCGAAAGAAGCCACTATTTTGATCCCGGTCGAACTGATCACCCGCGACAACGTCGCTCAGTACCAAGGCTGGGTTACCAAGTAAGCCGACGCGGAGATCGAAGCCGTGTTTCCGGCTCCGGTCTCCGCCCTTCACCGCTTTCACGAGGAATCCCCACATGGCCGATGCCATCTGTCTGGGTGAGCTGCTGATCGATTTTGTCCCCACCGTCACCGGTACCGGCTTGACCGACGCGCCAGCGTTCGTCAAGGCGCCAGGCGGCGCACCGGGCAACGTGGCCGTTGGATTGGCGCGGCTCGGCGTTTCGAGCGCGTTCATGGGTAAAGTAGGCGATGACGCCTTTGGCCATTTTCTCGCCAACACCTTGGCCGAGACCGGGGTGGACGTTGGTCCACTGCGCTTCTCAAGCGAGGCACGCACCGCGCTGGCGTTCGTCTCATTGCGGGCGGACGGCGAACGGGAATTCATGTTTTACCGCCACCCCAGCGCTGACATGCTGTTCAATCCTCGGGAAGTGGATGTCGAGGCAATCCAACCTGCCAAGTTACTGCATTTCGGTTCGATCAGCCTGATCGGTGAGCCGTCGCGCAGCGCCACCCTGTACGCGGTCGATACGGCGCGCGCCGCCGGTTGCTTGATTTCCTACGATCCTAATCTGCGGCTACCGTTGTGGCCGGATGCGAACGCCGCGCGCGAGGGCATGTTGCTGGGGTTGAAGAAGGCGCATGTCGTCAAGCTCAGCGACGACGAAAGCGAGTTTCTGACGGGACTTGGCGACCTGAAAGCCGCTTGTCGCGCACTCTGGCACGACGACTTGAAGTTGATGGTGGTCACCCGTGGTCGCGCGGGTTGCGTCTACTTCACTCCGGAGTTTTCCGGCACGGTGGAAAGCTTTACGGTTGAGGCAGTGGACGCGACCGGCGCGGGCGATGGTTTCGTGGCTGGCTTGCTGCAAGGCTTGCTCGCCGATCCGGGCGCGTTCCGGGACGAAGCGAGTTTGCGCGAATTGTGCCGCTTCGCCAACGCGGTCGGGGCGCTTACGACCTTGAAGCGGGGCGCGATTCCGGCATTGCCGGAGCGGGAGCAGGTTTGGAATTTCTTGGGCAGTCGCTGATGTAACCGTTCAGATACCCTGGCGGTTTGGCCCCGTATTGATGGGTTTCGTTCCTCAACCCATCCTACAACTCATTGTTCTTTCGTAGGGTGGGTTGAGCGTAGCGAAACCCATCGCCGTGCCGGGACGAGGGAGGATTGATGGGTTTCGTTCCTCAACCCATCCTACAACTCATTGTTCTTTCGTAGGATGGGTTGAGCGTAGCGAAACCCATCGCCGTGCTGGAAGCCAGCCAGTTGAAATCTAGCCTCGAATTGGCGACAGTGTTTTATCATTTGAGGACAGATCCGCTGCCGGATTTTGTGGAACGTTTGCTGGGATTCTCGATAGACAACCAGGATTTTGAAGCATGCCGGACTTGCAAGAAATCTGGAATTGGCTGGGCAACGAACAGAATCGGACCATACTGGCATTCATCGGCACCGGCCTTGCGGCCGTCTGTGCTGCAATCTGGAAGATTTACGAGCGTATCTCCTCTCGATCTTCTTCCAAGGACAAGGGCGACGCCGACCTGGCACCCGCCCCACTCCCGCCGAACTCGACCCCTCCCGCTTTGCCACCGCCCGATCCCGCCGCTTTGCGCGCGGTGTATCTCCGTTTGCGGGCCAGCGAGTGGCGGACCATCTCGCTGGATGTGCTCGACGAGCGGTCCGCCGACCCCGCCGCCCGGCGGTTGACCCTGGAGCAGGTGTACGTCGCGCTGAACGTGACCACGCCCCGCCCCAAGGCGCTTTATGTGCAAGGTAAAGAGAGTTACGAGCAACCGCCGCTAGGCGCGGTGGAAGCGCTCTGTTGCGCGAAACGGCGACGCATGGTGCTACTGGGGCAGCCGGGTTCCGGCAAGAGCACGCTGGGGCGCTATCTCTGTTTAACTCTGGCGGAAACGTTGTTGGAACCGGACGCCGCGAATCTGGTGGAACGGCTGCCGGGCTGGAATGGTCCTGCCCTGCTGCCGATGTTCGTGCCGCTGCGCCAACTGGCGGCCGGTCTGTCGGCGACCGATCTCGGAAGCGCCAGCCAGATCGAAACCTTCATCCGCCAGCAGATGGATGCGCGGGATGCCTTGCGCGGTTTCGGCCAACCGCTGCTGAAGGAACTGGAAACCGTCGGGGGACTGGTGATCTTCGACGGCCTGGACGAAGTGGCCGGCGCGCAGCGTGCGCGGGTCAAGCAGGCGCTCCAGGAATTCGCCGACCTGTATCCCCGTTGCCGGGTTTTGGTGACCTGTCGGCTAAACAGCTACCGACAGGATACGGCCTGGCAATTGAACTGGACCGCCGAACACACGCTGGCGGATTTCGATCAGAACCAGATCGAACGCTTCATCGACGCTTGGTATCACGCGCTCGCCGTTTTGAATCCCGGTAGTCCGGTCGATTACGCCGGCAAGGCGCGCACCCTGAAAACCGCGCTCGCCCCCAACGATCCGCGCGGCCTGCGGGACTTGGCGGGCACGCCGCTGCTGCTCACCGTGATGGTGATCGTCCACACCTACAAGGAACTGCCGGACAGCCGGGTCGGGGTATATCGGGAATGCGTGGATATCCTGCTGCTGCGCTGGCAAGGCGCGCGCGAGGGCGAAGCGCGACGGCCGCCCTTGCTGGACAAATTGTTGCCGCACGGTGGAACCGCCTTGAAGGTGCAGCAGGGATTGCGAGAAATCGCGTTCGAGGCGCACCGGGACGGCGGGCGGGATCGGCAAGGTGGCCGAGCGCTGGTGAGCGACGTAATCATCGGCGGGGTGATGCGCCGCTGGCTGGGGTCGGATGGAACCGACGTTTTCCTGGATTACTGTCGGCACACCAACGGCTTGCTGCTGGTGGATCAGGTTGTCCCGGGAGAAGCGGCCGAACCGGCGATCCGCTACGTCTTTCCCCATTTAAGCTTTGAGGAATACCTGGCGGCGCTCTATCTGTTGCAGCAACCGAAGGGGCTTGGGGAAATCGTCGTGCTAACCGGCGATCCGGCCTGGTGGGAAGTGGCGCGGTTTTACGGGGAACACCTCTGCCACGACGAACAGGGCGGTAATCCGTATTTGGCAAAAACGCTGCTAGCGGAACTGTGCCCGGACCGGGCACCACGGGACCGCGACGCTGGCGACTGGCGGCGGGTGTGGCTGGCGGGCGCTCTGCTGCCGGGTTGGCGGCGGAGCGTGCCCACGGACGCCCGCGACCCCTCGCTGGAAAACCGGATTGTGGGCGCCACGGTGGCGCTGGTGGAAACGCCGGCGGCGCTGCGCCAGGACGCCCAGGCTCGGGCGGCGGTGGGGCGCGTGCTGGCGGCGCTGGGCGATCCCCGGCCCGGCGTCGGACTCGGTTCGGACGGTCTGCCAGACGTGCTGTGGGTGCGGATTCCGGGCACACGAGCCGTTCGCGCCAGCGGCCGGTTTCCCGGCTTTACTGGCTTGCGCTTGGGCAACGGTATGAAACCCGATCCCGAAGCCGACAACAACGAGAATTGGCCCGCCGATGCCGCGCCGCTGGAGGTGGCCGATTTTGAACTGGCCGCTTATCCGGTGACGGTGGCACAGTTCCGGCCGTTCGTGGAACAGGACGGTTATCGGGAAAAACGCTACTGGAGCACCGACGGCTGGCGATGGCGAGAAGGAGAGAACCAGTCGGAACCCTGGCTGTGGAATGATCCGGTCTGGACCGTGCCGAATCAGCCGGTGATCGGCGTTTCCTGGTACGAAGCCGAAGCGTATTGCCACTGGCTGAACGAACAATTACGCCAGCCGCTTGGAACCTTCCGTTTGCCGACGGAAGCCGAATGGGAATGGGCGGCGCGCGGCCCGGAAGGGCGGCGCTATCCGTGGGGAGACGAGTGGGAAGCGTGGCGCTGCAACGGCGCGGAATCCGGTCTCCGCCGCGCCAGCGTAGTGGGCTGTTTTCCGGGTGGCGCGGCGGACTGGTGGCAGGTTATGACAGGCGGCGATAGTCGCTTGCACGACTTATCCGGTAACGTCTTGGAGTGGGCGTCGTCGTTGTATAACGAGGATTATCCAGAATCAAATCAGTCTGTTATCAACGCTAATTCCGGCGGTCCCCGGGTGTTGCGGGGCGGTTCGTGGGACAGCGAACCGGAGGGGTTGCGGTCGGCCGCTCGCCTCGGGGGCGACCCGCGCGACGGGGACAGCGGCATCGGGTTCCGTCTCGCCAGGACCTTATAACCCTTTGATCTTTTTTCTTTTTCCCTTTCTGGGGGTCCAGGGGGCGAAGCCCCCTGGCGTTTTTTTCGGGGTATAGCGTCAATAAGAAGAAAATCTCTGATCCTTGCTTGACTTTTAGCCTGTAATCGATTACAAATACTCATGTACAAATAGTACATCGCCATAGGAGAAACAAATGAAAACGATTACTCGCTCCTGCATTCGACTCGACGCAAGGGCCGCCGCCAAGGACGAAGCCATCCGCCTCGCCGGGCAACTCCTAGCGGACGCCGGCTACATCGAACCCGGCTACATCGACAGCCTGCTCAAACGCGAACAAGTCGCCAACACCTTCCTCGGCAGTGGCGTCGCCATTCCCCACGGCATGATCGAAGACCGCCACCTCATCCACCACACCGGCATCGCCATCCTGCAACTGCCCAACGGGGTCGAGTGGAACGAAGGCCAGAAAGCCTATCTGGTGGTTGCCATCGCCGCGCAATCGGATGAACACATCGGCCTGCTACGCCGGCTCACGCGCTTGATGCAACAGCCCGACGCCATCGACGCACTGGTGCAAGCTCATAACCCGCTGGTGCTGATCGCCGCGCTCGGTGATGCTCCGGCTCCGACCGTCGTCCTAGAACCGGAAGCCGCGCCCGCCTGGCCCGCCGACGCCGAAGCGACCTGGACCGTGGACTACCCCAACGGCTTGCACGCCCGCCCCGCCACTCGCTGGGTCGAAACCGCCAAGCGCTTTCCCTGCGAGTTGCGCATCTACAAGGACGCCGAATTTGCCGACGCCAAGACGCTGACCGACCTGCTCGCCCTCGGCGTCACGAACGGGACCAACCTGCGACTCGCCGCGCGTGGTCCCGACGCTCAGCGCGCCCTGAACGCCCTGGTCGACACGGTGCGCGGACTGTCGGCCGTGGAACAGGCCGACGCCGAACGAGCGCGTAAAAATGCCTTGGCCGCCCGCAAGACCAAGCCCGATTGGACCCCGAGCGGCGCCCCGCGCACCCTGTACGGATTGGGCGCCAGCCCCGGCCTCGCGGTCGGCAAATTGGTTCGCCACGTCTCCCAGCATTTCGACATCACCGACCAACCCGGCGACGTGATCGCCGAAGGCGAGGCGCTAGAACAAGCGTTGCTCGCGGTGCGCGCCGAGCGCGAGGAACTGGAAGGGCGCACCCGCCAGCGACTCAGCGCCGCCGAGGCCGCCATCTTCGCCGCCCAACGCGAGCTGTTGGCCGATCCGGTACTGACCCGCGACGCGCTGGCCACGATCATGCAGGGCCACGGCGTCGCCTGGTCCTGGCAACGAGCGCTGCGGGCGCGCATCGACAAACTCCAGCAGGTGAACGATCCGTTACTGGCGGCTCGCGCGGTCGATCTGCGCGATGTCGGCGAACGGGTGCTGGCCCAATTGCTCGGCATCGAACGGCAGCAAATCACCCTGACCGAACCCTCGATCCTGGCGGCGGACGACCTCACCCCCTCCGACACCCTGCATCTCGATACCCGCCACGTGGTGGGACTCGCAACCAGCGTCGGCGGCCCCACCTCGCACACCGCGATCTTGGCCCGCACGTTGGGTTTACCCGCTATCGTGGCGGCCGGCCCCGCCCTGCTGGCCGCGCCCGAAGGTGGTATCGCCGTGTTGGATGGCGGCAGCGGTTGCCTCTATCTCGACGTGAGCGAGGCCGATCAGCGCAGCGTGGCCGAAGTGATCACTCGCCAAGCCGCCGCTCGCGAAAGCTTGCGCGCCACCCGCCATCTGCCGGCGACCACCACCGACGGCCACACCATCGAGATCGCCGCCAACGTCGCCAACCCGAAACAGGCCAGTGCGGCGCTGGACGCCGGCGCCGAAGGCATCGGCTTGATGCGTACCGAGTTCCTGTTCCTGGAACGCAACAATGCGCCGGACGAAGAGGAGCAGTACCAGGTTTATCGCGAAATGGTCGAGGTCATGGCCGGCCGCCGCTTGATCATCCGTACCTTGGACATCGGCGGCGACAAGCAGGTGCCCTATCTCGACCTGCCGCGCGAGGAAAATCCCTTCCTCGGCGTGCGCGGCGCGCGGCTGCTGTTGCAGCGGCAGGATCTGCTGTATGCCCAGTTGCGGGCGCTTTACCGCGCGGCCCAGCACGGCCCGCTGTGGATCATGTTCCCGATGGTCACCCATGTCGGTGAAATCGAAGCCTTGCGCGGCCACTGCGAACTGGCCCGCGAGCAAGTCAAAGGTCCCGAAGTCAAGCTCGGCATCATGGTCGAAATTCCGGCGGTCGCGGTGATGGCCGACCGCTTCGCGGCGATGGTCGATTTCTTTTCCATCGGCACCAACGATCTGACCCAGTACACGCTGGCGGTGGATCGCCAGCACATCGCCCCGGTGAAAGCCGCGCTGCGCGGCGAATCGCGGGCGTCGATGCAGGCGCTGGCCCGACGCGCGCTACGCGCCCGCACCGCCGAAGAGGTCCGCGCCCTATGAATCCGCTGAATCCCTTTGCCGAATCGCCCCGCGTGGTCACCGTCGCGCTCAACCCGGCGCTGGACCAGACCATCGAAATCGCCGGCCTGCGTCCCGGCGCTGTCAACCGTGCTCTGCGGATGCAAGTCGACGTCGGCGGCAAGGCGGTCAACGTCGCCTCCTGTCTGTCCGACTTTGGGGTGAACACCGCCGTGACCGGCCAGATCGGCCGCGACAACGCCGCGCTGTTCGAGGAATTGTTCCAGCGCAAGAAGATCGCCAATCACTGCTACTACCTGGATGGCCTGACCCGGATCAACAGCAAGCTGGTCGATACGGTCAGCGGCGAGACCACCGATCTCAACATGCCGGGGCCAGAATTCACCCCCGCTGCCGCGACGGAATTGCTGGAGCAGGTGCTGCAACGCCTGGATTTGCTGGTCGAGCACGCGCGCTGGGTGGTGCTGTCCGGCAGCTTGCCGCCGGGGATACCCGAGGATGCCTACGCCACCATCACCCAGCGGGTGCAAGCGGCCGGTGGCGCGGTCCTGCTCGACACCAGCGGCGCGCCGCTGCGAGTGGCGCTCGCGACCGGTCCCAAGATCGTCAAACCGAACCAGCATGAACTGGCCGAGCTGGTCGGTCGGCCGCTCGACACGCTGGAAGCTCTGGTCGCCACCGGGCGAGAACTGCTGGCCGGTTCGCCCGCGCCCGATCTGGTCGCGGTGTCGCTGGGCGAGGACGGCGCGTTGTTCCTTACCCGCGAACAAGCGTTACGTGCTCTGCCGGCGCGGGTGAACGTCAGCAGCACCGTCGGCGCCGGCGACGCCATGGTAGCCGGCTTGGTCGCGGCGCAACTCGAAGGGTTGTCGCTGGCCGACACCGCCCGGCTGGCAACCGCCTTCGCCGCCGCCAAGCTGACCCGGCTCGGCCCGCATCTACCGCGTCCGGCCGAGGTCCGCGCCCTCGCCCAGCAAATCAGCGTGCTACCCATCGCTTGAAGCAAGACGCCCTCACCCTAGCCCTCTCCCAGAGGGAGAGGGAACTCACTGATTGGAAATTTATAGAGGAAACCCGAACATGGCCAAAATAGTCGCCGTCACCGCGTGCCCAACCGGCATCGCGCACACCATCATGGCCGCCGAGGGGCTGGAACAAGCCGCCAAGGCGCTCAAACACGATATCCAGGTCGAGACCCAAGGCTCGGTTGGGACACGAAACACGCTGTCCGACGAAACCATCGCCGCCGCCGACGTGGTCATCATCGCCGCCGACACGCGGGTGGACACCGCCCGCTTCGCCGACAAACCGCTCTACGAGACCACCACCGAACCGGCGATCCGCAACGGCACCGCCGTGATCGAAGCCGCGCTCGCCAGCGTTTCGGCATCGGCTGCCCCACCGGCGACCAGCTTGAAGATCGTCGGCATCACCTCCTGCCCGACCGGCATCGCCCACACTTTCATGGCGGCGGAAGGCTTGGAACAGGGGGCGAAAAGCCAGGGCCACGCCGTCAAGATCGAAACCCAAGGCTCGGTCGGCGCCAAGAACACTCTGACCGCCGAGGACATCGCGGCGGCGGATCTGGTGATCATCGCCGCCGACACCCAGGTCGATAAAAGCCGGTTCGCCGGTAAAAGGATCTACGAAGCCAGCACCAAAGCAGCGATTCACGACGGCGCCGAACTGGTGCGCAAAGCGATTGCCGAAGCCCAGGTCGCGGGCGGAACGACGAGCGGCGCAAGTTACGACGATCAGGTCAAACAGGCCAAGGCCCAGCAAGCCGCCGCTCGTACCGGCGTTTACAAGCACTTGATGACCGGCGTGTCCTACATGCTGCCTTTCGTGGTGGCGGGCGGTTTGCTCATCGCCATCAGTTTCGCGCTCGGCGGCATCAACGTCTACGACGATGCCCACAAGGGTACCTTGGGCTGGACGTTGTTTCAGATTGGAGCCAAGGCGGGTTTCGCCTTGATGGTGCCGGTCTTGGCGGGCTTCATTGCTTATTCCATCGCCGACCGGCCGGGCATCACACCGGGCATGATCGGCGGCATGATCGCCAGCGCGATCGGTTCCGGTTTCCTCGGCGGCATCGCCGCCGGTTTCCTCGCCGGTTATATCGTCAAGTTTCTCAGCGATAACCTCCCATTGCCGCGCACGCTGGCCGGTCTCAAGCCGGTGTTGATCCTGCCGTTGCTCGGCACCACCCTCGTCGGTCTGCTGATGTATTACGTGGTCGGCGAACCGGTTGCCGCCGCGCTCGCGGCGATTACGAGTTGGCTTAAAGGCATGCAGGGCACCAACGCAGCCTTCCTCGGCCTGTTACTCGGCGCGATGATGGCGTTCGACATGGGGGGTCCGGTCAACAAAGCCGCTTACGCCTTCGCCACCGGCCTGATCACCAGCCAGACCGACCCCATTTACGGACCGATGGCGGCGGTGATGGCGGCTGGCATGACGCCACCCTTGGGATTGGCGCTGGCCGCTCTGCTGTTCAAGAACCGTTTCTCGCTGGACGAACGGGAAGCGGCCGGTGCGACCGCCGCGCTCGGCATTTCCTTCATCACCGAAGGCGCGATTCCCTACGCTGCCAAGGACCCGCTGCGGGTCATTCCGGCGCTGGTGATCGGTTCGGCCCTCACCGGCGCGATTGCGATGGTGGCCGGCTGCGAGTTGCGGGTGCCGCACGGGGGGATGTTCGTACTGCCGATTCCGAATGCGGTAACGAACCTCGGTCCCTATTTGTTCGCCATCGTAGTCGGTACGTTGGTGACGACCGCTGCACTGTTTTTCTTGAAGCGGCCGCTCGAAGCTAAAACGCCCGTGAAACTGGCGCGCGCTTCCTAATTTTCCTCCTGGGGTGGTGCGACGTGTGTGGGCGTCCTCCCCCACACCTTCCCACGGGCGACGCAGACTTCGTCCGTGGGTTTTTTCCACCAGACTCGAAATCAGGTTGGTGACCCGATGAAAATCTTCCCGAAGAACTTTTTGTGGGGCGCGGCGACGGCCGCTTATCAGGTGGAGGGTGCTTTCCAACAAGATGGGAAAGGCTTATCCATATGGGATATTTATTCCCACCTACCCGGCACAACTTACATGGGAACCAATGGCGATATAGCCGTCGACCACTATAATCGATATTGGGAAGATGTCGAATTAATGGCTGAAATGGGGCTAAAATCCTATCGATTCTCTATCGCTTGGACCCGAATTTTTCCAAGAGGAATCGGAGAAATCAACCCGAAAGGCATCGAGTTTTACAATGGTTTGATCAATGCACTTCTCAAGCATGATATTGCACCGGTCGTAACTCTTTATCACTGGGATTTGCCCCAGAATTTGCAAGATATTGGCGGTTGGGAAAACCGGGAATTGATCGATATTTTTTCTTGCTATGCAAGAACCTGTTTCGAGCATTTCGGTGACCGTGTTCGATATTGGATTACGTTCAATGAAGCGATCAACTTCATTATGCTTGGATACCGGGAGGGTCTGCATCCGCCAGGAATAAGGGACGAGAAACGGGCTTTGGAAGTCACCCATATCGTCAATCTGGCCCATGCCAAATCGGTCATTGAATACAAGAACCTGGTTTTTGAGAAAAAAATACTGGATGGCATGATTGGAATCGCCCATGTTTTGCTGCCAGGTTTTCCCGCGAGCGAAACCGAAGAAGATACCCAGGCTTGCGAATTTTACGAGGAAATGGATTTTCACTGGTTCCACGATCCCAGCTTGAAGGGTGAATATCCAGAACGGATGCTTACTTACTATCAAAACCAATGGCAAGCACCGACCATCATGGATGAAGATATGGCTCTCATCAAAAGCGCCGCCATCGATTTCATTGGCATTAATTACTATCAAAGTGCATTCCTGACTCATAATCCAAGCAATGGGGTTGGTATAGCGGCACCGAATGTCACGGGCGAGAAGGGAACCCAGAAAGAAAGTGGTATCCCCGGACTGTTCAAAAAAGTCATCAATCCAAAAATTCAATATACTCCCTGGGATTGGGCAATTTATCCGGAAGGGCTCTACGAGGGAATGAAAAGGATTCGAGAAAGATATGGAAATATTCCCATCATAATTACAGAAAACGGACTGGGCGACAAAGATCGTATCGGGGAAAGTGGGGAAATTTTGGATTACCCCAGAATCGAATATCTGCGCGAGCATATTCGTTGGTGCAAGCGAGCGATTGAAGAGGATATCAATTTGATTGGCTATTTTGCCTGGTCATTTATCGACCTTCTAAGCTGGCTGAATGGTTATCAAAAACAATATGGATTCGTCTATGTTGATCGGGAACGAGGACTAAGGCGATCAAAGAAAAAAAGCTATTTCTGGTATCAAAAACTCATCCAGACTAACGGCGAGGAATTTTGAGGTCGAGGCACAAGATTACTATGCTCGCTTGCGCGATTCTAACGGCCATCGCCAGAAACTTCACAAATGATCATCTACACTAAAACCCATAGGAGAATTTTTTTATGTATGAATCCCCGATTTCCGTCTCAGCCCCCACCTAGGGGATCACTTTTCATCCACCCCAAAGGTCGAACATAACAATGAACAGTTCCATCCCCCGCGACTCAGCTTCTATCAAACTTACTTTAACCGCACCGCTCTCCGGCCCGCTGGTACCGTTGGAACGGGTTCCCGACCCGGTATTCGCCCAGAAAATGGTCGGCGACGGTATCTCCATCGACCCGCTCGACCAGTGTCTGCGGGCACCCTGCGACGGTCAGATCGCGCAATTGCACCCGGCCGGTCACGCCGTCACTGTCACCACCCCGCAAGGCATCGAGGTGCTGATGCACGTCGGTCTGGACACCGTCGGCCTCAAGGGCAACGGTTTCACCCCGAAGGTCAGGGCGGGCGATTCGGTCAGGACCGGCGATGCCCTGATCGATTTCGACGCCGACTATGTCGCTACTCACGCTAAGAGCTTGCTCACCCAGATCGTTGTCACCAACAGCGAGCGGGTAGCGGCTTTTGCCCCGCGTTCCGGCAGTGTCACCGTCGGTCGGGATGTGATTTTGGAACTGACCCTGGCCGATACCCAAGCGGAAGCGGCGGTGGAGTCAGCCAAGACCATCACTTCCGAAGCGATTCTGATTCCCAATCCGACTGGCTTGCACGCCCGCCCGGCGGCGGTACTGGCCAACCTCGCGAAAAAGTTCAAGGCCGACGTCCGTATCCAAAAAGGCGACCGGCAGGCCAACGCCAAAAGCGTGGTCGCTATCATGGGCCTGGAAATCGGTCAAGGCGACAAAGTGACCTTGACCGCCAAGGGCGACGACGCCGAGGCGGCGGTCGAAACCCTGACCCCATTATTGTGGGAAGGGCTGGGCGACGAGGGTTGTCAGCCCGCGCCCGCGCCCGCCAGCATCGAAATTTCCCCCAGCGCCGCGCCAGCTCCACGCCCGCGTTCGGAAGACCCAAATCTATTGATCGGCGTGGCCGCGTCGCCAGGACTCGCGGTCGGCGAAGTGTTCCAGATTCGACACCAGGAGATTCAGGTCAACGAAACCGCTGAAGGCGATCCGCAACAAGAGCGCGACCGACTGGACGAGGCGGTCAACGAGGCCAAGGTCCAATTGGAAGCCTTGCAGGCGCGACTGCACGGCGAGCGCGCCGCCGACAAGGCCGCCATCTTTGCCGCCCATCAGGAACTGCTGGACGATCCCGACTTGCTGGATATCGCCCATTCGGCGCTGGCCAAGGGCAAGAGCGCCGAATTCGCCTGGCATCGCGCTTTCACCACCCATGCCGACCGGCTGGCCAACCTGCGGAACGAGTTGCTGGCGGCCCGAGCCAACGACCTACGCGACGTGGGCCGACGGGTGCTGACCCTGCTGACCGGCGCGGAACCGGAACGCCAGGAACCGCCGATCAACGCCATTCTGGTGGCCGAGGAACTCACCCCGTCCGACACCGCCAGCATGGATCGCGCCAAGGTACGGGGATTCTGCACCACGCTGGGCGGCGCGACCTCGCACGTCGCCATCCTGGCCCGCTCGCTCGATATTCCGGCGGTGGCCGGCATCGAACCTCGGGCATTGGAACTGCCCAACGGTACGCCGGTGATTCTCGACGGCGGTAAAGGCACGCTGCGATTAAACCCCAGCCCGGAGGATATCACCCGCATCCGCGAGACCCAGGAACGGCTGGCCGCCCGCCGGCAAACCGAAATGGCGGTGGCGCACGAACCGGCGATCACGCTGGACGGTCACCGCATGGAAGTGGTCGGCAACATCGGTGGGCTGGCTGAGGCTGAACAGGTACCTGGTCTGGGCGGCGAGGGCGTCGGGTTACTGCGCTCGGAATTTCTGTTTCTGGAACGCAGCACCGCGCCCAGTGAAGATGAACAGTTCGAAACTTATAGATCCATCGCCGAAGCCCTGGGGCCGGATCGTCCACTGATCATCCGCACGCTGGATGTCGGTGGCGACAAGCCACTGATCTATCTACCCATTCCAAAAGAGGAAAACCCATTTCTCGGCGAGCGCGGTTTGCGTATCGGGTTGGACCGTCCGGAAATTCTGCGTACCCAGTTGCGGGCGATTCTGCGCGCCGCCGCTTTCGGCAGAATCCGGGTGATGTTTCCGATGGTCGGCCTACTGTCCGAACTGCGCGACGCCAAGGCCATGCTGGAGGAAGAACGACAGCGATTGGGCGCCAAGCCCATCGAGACCGGCATCATGGTGGAAATCCCGGCGGCGGCGATCATGGCCGCGCAATTCGCGCGCGAGGTGGACTTTTTCTCGATCGGCACCAACGACTTGACTCAGTACACCCTGGCGATGGATCGCGGCCATCCTAAGCTGGCGCCCAAGGTGGACGGCCTGAACCCCAGCGTGTTGCGGCTGATTGCCTGGACGGTCGAAGCCGCTCACACACAGGGCAAATGGGTGGGAGTCTGCGGCGGCATCGCCAGCGACCCACAGGCCGTGCCACTGTTGATCGGCTTCGGGGTGGACGAACTCAGCGTCAGCCTGCCGACCATCCCCAGCATCAAGGCCCAGATC
>JAVMKH010000229.1:0-47598 GCA_031732935.1 Candidatus Contendibacter sp. | reverse complement strand
GCTCGATGAGCCAGCGCAACGTCGCCGATCCGACCGCGTTCGAACGCGCCAACTATATCAAGACCTTGGAAAGCTACCGGAGCGATTACGCTTGACCGACCTCTGGATATCGCTTGGAGGTCTTGGGGGATTGCAGATGCAATCCCCCTTTTTCTTGGCGGCGTCCTGGCCAGCGGCGGGATGATTCAAGGCCGCCGCGCTTAACTTGAAGCAATACCGTCAGATATCCAGATTGAGCACGTCCAACGCGTTCTGCTCGATGAAATCGCGCCGGGGTTCGACCTGATCGCCCATCAGGGTGGTGAACACCTCGTCGGCGGCGATGGCGTCCTCGATGCGCACCTGAAGCAGGCGGCGAGTCGCCGGGTTCATCGTGGTTTCCCAAAGCTGTTCCGGATTCATTTCGCCCAGGCCCTTGTAACGCTGGATGTGTTGGCCGCGTTTGGCTTCCTCCAGCAACCAGTCCATGATCTCACGGAAATTGCGCGCGGTCTGGGACCGTTCGCCACGTCGCGCTTCCACGCCCTGGTCGAATATGCCCGCCAGTCGCGCGCCAAACCCCGCCAAGCTGGCATACTTGTGGGAAGCGAGGAATTCCCTCGTCAACCGGATGTGGCGAACCAAGTTGTGAGTGTGGCGAGCAACGACCACATGATAACCCTCGCCATCCTCGCGCTCCTCGATGGTGGCCTCGTACCGTGGACGGTCGCCATGCACGGCGTGCAATCGCCTGGTTAGATCGCTGGCCCATTCCCGCAGGAAAGCGTCATCGCGCCAGCGCCTGTCGTCCAGCGTCGGCAGATAAACCAGTTGCTCCAGCAGCGCGCCGTCGTAGCGGCGGGACAGTCGCTGAACCGTCGCCATAACCGCCATGTAAGCGCGAGCCAGTTCCTCCAACGCCGTCCCGGTCAGGGGTGGCTTCCCGTTGGTGATCAGCGCCGCGCCTTCCAACGCCGTCCGCAGCAGGTTCTCCGACAGTTCCGCATCGTCCTTAACATACTGTTCCTGCTTGCCCTTTTTAACCTTGTACAGCGGTGGCTGCGCAATATAGATATGCCCGCGCTCAATCAATTCGGGCATTTGCCGATAAAAAAAAGTCAACAACAAAGTACGAATGTGCGAACCATCGACATCCGCATCCGTCATTAAAATTACGCGATAGTATCTGATTTTATCTGGATTAAATTCCTCCCGACCGATTCCGCAACCCAGGGCGGTAATCAACGTCCCCACCTCGGCGGAAGCCAGCATTTTGTCGAAGCGGGCCTTTTCCACGTTCAGAATCTTGCCCTTGAGCGGCAGGATCGCCTGAAAGCGGCGGTCGCGGCCCTGCTTGGCCGAACCCCCGGCGGAATCGCCCTCGACCAGGAACAGCTCCGACAAGGCCGGATCTTTTTCCTGGCAATCGGCCAACTTGCCTGGCAGGCCAGCGATGTCCAACGCGCCCTTGCGTCGGGTCATCTCGCGGGCGCGGCGGGCGGCCTCACGGGCGCGGGCGGCCTCGACGATCTTGCCGGTGATGGCCTTGGCCTCGCCGGGATTTTCCAGCAAGAACTCCTGCAGCTTCTCCGCCACCACCGACTCGACCACCGGCTTGACCTCGGACGACACCAGCTTGTCTTTGGTCTGCGAGGAAAACTTCGGGTCGTGTAGCTTCACCGACAGCACGGCGGTCAACCCCTCGCGGGCGTCGTCGCCGCTGGTCTCGACCTTGGCTTTTTTGAGAATCCCTTCCGCCTCCATGTACTGATTCAGGGTGCGGGTCAGCGCGCCGCGCAATCCCGCGAGATGCGCGCCGCCGTCGCGCTGCGGGATGTTGTTGGTGAAGCAGAACACGTTTTCCTGATAGGAATCGTTCCATTGCAACGCCAGCTCCACCTGAATCTCGTCGCGGTGGGTGTTCAGGTAGAACACGCTGTCGTGCAACGGCGTCTTGTTGCGGTTCAAGTGTTCGACGAAGGCCTTGATGCCGCCCTGGTATTCGAAGCTGTCCTCCTTGCCGCCGCGCTCGTCGCGCAGACGGATGCGCACGCCGGAGTTTAGGAACGACAGTTCGCGCAACCGCTTGGCCAACACGTCGTAATGGAAATCGATGTGGGTGAAGATGGTGGGACTAGGTTTGAAACGAATCTCGGTGCCGGTCAGTTCGGTATCGCCGATTACTCGCAGCGGCGCCTGGGGATCGCCCAGTCGGTAGTCTTGCAGATGCACCTTGCCCTCGCGGCGGATGGTCAGCCGCAACGATTCGGACAAGGCGTTGACCACCGACACGCCGACTCCGTGCAGACCGCCGGACACCTTGTAGGAGCGGTCGTCGAACTTGCCGCCGGCGTGCAGCACGGTCATGATCACCTCGGCGGCGGAGCGGCCCTTGGAATGCTCGTCCGTTGGGATGCCACGCCCGTTGTCCACCACCGTCACCGACTCGTCAGCGTGAATGGTCACGCTGATCTCGGTGCAGTAACCCGCCAAGGCCTCGTCGATCGAGTTGTCGACCACCTCGAACACCATGTGGTGCAGGCCGGTGCCGTCATCGGTGTCACCGATGTACATGCCGGGCCGCTTGCGGACCGCATCCAGCCCCTCCAGGACCGTGATGCTCGACGACGTGTAGGTTGAATCGCTGGCGAGATTCCGGGGTTTTGGCGAGTTCGAGGACTCGTTCGGGGTATCGGTCGAATCGTTCATGAAATTCCGCTTCCAACAGTAAATTCCGCTTCCAACATTCCCGGCGGGGAGCGGAATTATACCATTTCGCACACCTCGCCGCGCGCGAGACGAAAGGTGCGCGCCACGCGCCAAGCGGCGGCGTCCAACAGGCCCGGCTCGATGGCGGTCACAAACAACTGGGCGTCCACCCGGGCCAGCGCTCGGGTTACCCGCGCCCGGTTGTCCGGGTCCAACTCCGCCGGCAGATCGTCGATCAGCAGGATGCAGGCGTCACCGGCATGGCGTCGGTACAGTTCCGCCTGCGCCAGGAGCAGGGCGATGACCAGCAGCTTCTGCTGGCCCCGCGAGAGGGCCTCGGCGGGCGGCCAACCAGCGATGCGCGGGATAAAGTCGGCCCGGTGCGGTCCAAGCCGGGTATGGCCCTGGCGACGATCCTGGGCGCGACCCGCCCGCAACCACGATGCGAAATCGTGTTTAAACGGCTCCAGAGGCCAGCCACGGCGATAATCAACCTCGACCGCCACCTCCCCAAGGGTCGCCTCCACCAGCGGCCCCAGAACGCCTTCCAGGGCCTTGCAGAAGGATTCTCGCAGGGGATCGAGCAACGCCGCCGCCGCCGCCAGCTCGCTGTCCCAGGCGTCCACGACCCGGTCCGCGGCCTGAGTCCGCAAAGCGGCGTTCCGGTGACGCAGCGCGACGTCGTAGCGTCGCCAGGCGTCGAAAAAACCCGGCCCGCCGTGGAACAGCCCCCAGTCCATGAAGCGCCGCCGTTGTTTCGGTCCATCCTCCAGCAGGCGGTGACTGTCGGGATTGAGCAGCAACACCGGCGCTTGCCGGGCCAGATCCGCCAGCGAGCGGGTCGGGGCGCCGCCGATCCGGACAGTCACTTTACGGGCGTCGCGTTCGACCCCGACCGCAACCCGCCGGCCATCGCCATCGGTCATCATGGCGACTACCCGGAGCACCATCGCGCCGGTCTGGATCAGCTCGCGCGGCTGGCGGGTGCGGAACGAACGGCCGCGCCCTAGCACGTACAGCGCTTCCAGCACGCTGGTCTTGCCGGAGGCGTTGGGACCGATCAGCAGATTCAGACCGGGCGAACAGTTAAAACCGACCGAGCGCAAGTTGCGGAACCCGGCGATATCGAGACTGGCGACCCGCATCCCCGCCTCAGTTCTCCAAAACCGGTGCGCCGATCACTGACCGCTCGCCTCAAAGCCGCATCGGCATGATGACATGCTTGCCACCGCCACCCTCGGCCTCCTCGATCAGGCAACTGCTGCTGGCGTCGGAAAAGGTCAGCTTGGCCAGCTCGCCGCCCAGCGCGCCCAGCGCGTCGAGTAGATAGCCACCGTTGAAACCGATTTCCAGCGGGCCGCCGCTGTAGTTGATTTCGACCTCCTCCTCCGCTTCTTCCTGGTCGGGATTCTGGGCCTGGGTTCGTAGCGTCCAGTCCTCCAGTTGCAAGCGAATGCCCTGGGTCTTGTCGCTGAGCACCAGGCTGGTGCGCGTCAGGGCGTTACGCAACGCCACCCGGTCGGCGATCACCACCCGGCCACCCTCGCGGGGAATCACACGCTGATAGTCGGGAAACTTGCCGTCGATCAGCTTGGAGGTGAAGCGGATGTCGCCCATCGTGACCCGGATGTGGTTGGCGCCTAACCCGAGCAACGCTTCGGCGTCGCTGTCGGCCAGCAGCCGCAGCAATTCCACCACGCCCTTGCGTGGCACGATGACTTGGCGAGTTTCCGCCGGGGACACGTCAGCCTGCAGTTCCTGAAACGCCAAGCGGTGGCCATCGGTGGCCACCAGCCGCAGCGCCCCGAGACTTACCTCCAGCAACAGGCCGTTCAGGTAGTAACGAACGTCCTGCTGGGCCATGGCGAAATGCGTGCGCTCGATCAGATCGCGCAGGACGCTTTGAGGCAAACGAATATCGCTGGCGAAGGGCAAATCCTCCAGGGTGGGAAAATCGCCGGCCGGCAACGTGGCCAGGGTGAAGCGGCTGCGTCCGCAACGTACCGTCGCCTTGTCGCCGTCGACGCTCAAGCTCACGACACCATCCTCGGGTAGGGCGCGCAGGATATCGTGCAATTTGCGGGCGGGCAGGGTGATCTCGCCTGGAGTGTCGATGAGCAGTTCGGTCCGCGTGGACAATTCCACTTCCAGATCGGTGGCGGTCAGGGTCAATTCACGCTCGTCCGCGGCCAGCAGCACGTTGGCCAGGATCGGCAGGGTCTGGCGGCGCTCGACCGCGCCGACAACATGTTGCAGGGGCTTGAGCAACTGCTCGCGCTTGGCTTCCAGTTTCATGGGGTCTCCGATGCGTCGTGGTCTTGGCCTTGGCTTGAGGATATTTCCTAGTAAATGCGCAGGGGAATAAAAATGTCTTCGTTGGGGTGCTTCGGTTTTGGCGATCTTCAATAATAAGTTCTTTATATATATAAAAGATTATTATTATTAGGGAGGCCATTTTCTGTGGATAACTTTTTTTTATTGTTTAAAATCAAATTATTACAACGTTTTTTCCTGTGGATAACCCTGTGGATAAAATGTGGATAAGTCGGTTTTCCTGTGGATAACTTTTTTGCCTGTGGATAACTTATCCACAGGCTTGGCCGACTTATCCACAGAAATGGCCGACTTATCCACAAAGTTATCCACAGGTTATTTTTCAGGTTTTTCGGGAACATGGCTATTTTTTACATCTGACCTCAGAAATCTTCGATTTTTTACAGTTCATCCGCTTGTAATTACTTAATTTTACGAAAACTTTTACGAAATTTTATAAAAATTGGCGATAAATGGTCTTTTTATACGATTCAATATTTTGATTTAAATTATTTTTACGAAAAAAATCACAGTTGGAGAAAATCGCATTCAAACGCCGTTTTAAAAGTTATTCAACTTATCCACAGGGGTTATCCACAGCATTTTTCTAATTCGTCAGGGTATTCAGCAAATTTGCGTAGTCGTCGCGGATCTGGGGTTCATAGCGATGGAGTTCACGGATCTTCCGACAGGCGTGCAGCACGGTGGTATGGTCGCGTCCGCCGAAGGCCTCGCCGATGTCCGGCAAGCTCAGATCGGTCAGCTCCTTGGTCAGCGCCATGGCCATCTGCCGGGGACGGGACAGGACGCGCAGTCGGCTGTTGGACAGAAGGTCGCTGACCGGAATCTTGTAGTAGTCCGCCACGGTCTTTTGAATGTTCTCGATGGTGACCAGCTTGTCCTGCAAGGTCAGCAGGTCGCTCAGCGCTTCCTTGACGAAACCGATGGTGATGGCCTTGCCAGTGAACTGGGCGTTGGCATACACCCGTCGCAAGGCGCCCTCCAGTTCGCGGACGTTGGAGCGGATACGCTGGGCGATGAAAAAAGCCACTTCGTCGGGCAGGCCGATCTGAGCCTGTTCGGCCTTGCTTTTGAGGATGGCCACCCGTGTTTCCAGTTCCGGCGGTTCGATGGCCACGGTCAAACCGGAGCCGAAGCGGGACTTCAGGCGGTCCTCCAGCCCGGCGACCTCCTTGGGATAACGGTCGCAGGTCAGAATGACCTGTTGACGGCTTTCCAAAAGGCTGTTGAAGGTGTAGAAAAATTCCTCCTGCGAGCGCTCCTTGCCGGCCAGGAATTGCACGTCGTCGATCAGCAGTGCGTCCAGGACCCGGTAGCGCCGCTTGAATTCGTTGATGGCGTTGTGTTGCAGGGCGCGCACCATGTCGGCCACGAACTGCTCCGAGTGCTGATAGACCACCCGCGTCTCGGGGCCGCGTTCGCGCAACATGTTGCCGACCGCGTGCATCAGGTGGGTCTTGCCCAAGCCGGTGCCGCCGTAGATGAACAACGGGTTGTAGGCCCGGCCCGGGTTTTCAGCCACTTGCAGACAGGCGGCGCGGGCTAACTGGTTGGAGTTGCCCTCGACGAAGGTGGCGAAGATGAAATCCGGATTCAGGCTGCCGCTTTTGAGCAGTTCGGTGGTATCCAGGGATTGTTCGCCGGTGGTCTCCGTGGGCGTCGGCTCGTCGACGGGGACAGTTAGCGGGGGTGGATGCCCACCGCTGCCGATTTCCAGCGACACCCGTGGTCGTTGCGTCGGCCGTAGACGTTCCAACACGGCTTCGATTTGCGCCAGATGATGTTTCCGGACCCAGTCGAGCACGAAGCGGTTGGGCGCCAGCAGGCGCAGGGCATCGCCTTCTTCCTGGGCGTGTAGCGGACGAATCCAAGTGCTGAGTTGCTGTTCGGTCAGCTCGCGTTCCAGGCATTCCAGGCAGCTTTTCCACAGGGTATGGTCCACGCGCAGTCCTCCTTAAATGGGCGCCATGATTTGCGGTAACGGGGACGCCATGCCCTTTGAAAACTTTATCATCCTGGGGTTTGACTGAGTAGCGTCGCGCCGGCTTTTGGTTGAACCACCTCGGCCCCGCCGGTAAACTCCATCCGTTCATTCCACCGCCACCTGTTTTGCCAATCAGGCTCCGTCTCCGAAGCTGGCGCGGATCGCCCGATGCGCTGTCTACCATGACGCAGCCCCTGGGAATCGCAACCTTGAACGCCGACTTTCAACGCATCAAACGCCTGCCACCCTACGTTTTCAACATTGTCAACGATCTGAAGGCCAAGGCGCGCGCCCGCGGCGAGGACATCATCGACTTCGGTATGGGCAATCCCGACCAGCCGACTCCAAAACACATCGTCGAAAAACTGGTCGAGACCACCCGACGCGCGGACACCCACCGCTATTCGCTGTCGCGCGGCATTCCGCGTCTGCGCCGGGCCATCTGCAACTGGTACCGAACCCGCTACGCCGTCGACCTTGACCTGGAAGCCGAGGCCATCGTCACCATCGGTTCCAAGGAAGGACTGGCGCACTTAGCACTGGCCACCATGGGGCCGGGCGACGCCGTGCTAGTGCCCAACCCCGCCTATCCGATCCACCCCTACGGCTTCGTCATCGCCGGTGCCGACATCCGCCACGTGCCGCTGGTGCCGGGCGTCGATTTCTTCGCCGAACTGGAAAAGGCGATCAAGGATTCCTGGCCCCGGCCCAAGATGCTGGTGCTGAACTTTCCGGCCAACCCCACCACCCAGTGCGTCGAGCTGGATTTCTTCGCGAAGGTGGTGGCCATCGCCCGCGAACACGAAATCTGGGTGATCCACGATCTCGCCTATGCTGACCTGGTGTTCGACGGTTATGTCGCGCCGTCCATCCTGCAAATACCGGGCGCCAAGGACATCGCGGTCGAATCCTTCACCCTGTCCAAGAGCTACAACATGCCCGGCTGGCGGGTCGGCTTCATGTGTGGCAACCCCACTCTGGTTGGGGCATTGGCGCGAATGAAGTCCTATCTTGATTACGGCATGTTCACTCCGATCCAGGTCGCCGCCATCGCCGCGCTGGAAGGGCCACAGGACTGCGTCGCCGAAATTTGCGACACCTACCGCAAACGCCGCGACGTACTGTGCGATGGCCTCAACGCGCTGGGCTGGAAGCTGGATAAACCCAAGGCCACCATGTTCGTCTGGGCGCCGATCCCAGAACCTTACCGCCATCTCGGTTCGCTGGAGTTCTGCAAGAAGCTGCTGGCCGAAGCCAAGGTCGCGGTTTCGCCCGGCATTGGTTTTGGCGAATACGGCGACGATCACGTGCGCTTTGGCTTGATCGAGAACGAGCATCGCACTCGGCAGGCGTTGCGCGGCATCCGGGAAATGTTCCGCAAGGATAGCCGCGACAGTTACGCGCCGCTGGCGCGGGCGGTGGGCGCATGAGCCCGGCCGCTTTTCCTCCGGTCAAGGTTGGGCTGCTCGGGCTGGGCACGGTCGGGGGTGGCGTCACCCGGGTATTGGCGCGCAACGCCGGGGAAATCAGTCGCCGCGCCGGGCGCGAGATCGTCATCACCCACGCCGCCGCCCGCAATCTGGACACCACCACCGCGAACACCGCCGGGATGCGGTTGACCGAGGAAGCGTTGGAGGTGGTGGACGACCCCGACGTATCGATCATCGTCGAGCTGATGGGCGGCTACGAGCCGGCCCGTGGCTTGGTGCTGCGGGCGCTGGCTAACGGCAAGCACGTGGTCACCGCCAACAAGGCGCTGATCGCCCGGCACGGCAACGAAATCTTCGCCGCCGCCCGCGCGGCCGGGATGATGGTCGGCTTCGAAGCGGCGGTCGCCGGGGGCATCCCGATCATCAAGGCTATCCGCGAGGGGCTGGCCGGCAATCGACTGGAATGGGTGGCGGGCATCATCAACGGCACGGCCAATTTCATTCTGTCCGAAATGCACGATAAGGGCCGCGATTTTCCGGAGGTGTTGGCCGAGGCGCAGGCGCTGGGCTACGCCGAGGCGGACCCGACCTTCGATATCGAAGGCATTGACGCTGCCCACAAGCTGACTATCCTCGCCTCCATCGCCTTCGGCATTCCCTTGCGATTCGATCAGGTTTATATCGAGGGCATCCGTTGCATCACCCGCGAGGACGTGGCCTACGCCGAGCAATTCGGCTATCGCATCAAGCATCTGTGCATCGCCCGTCGCGACGCGCGCGGCGCGCAGTTGCGGGTTCACCCGACGCTGATCCCACAGCGGCAGTTGCTAGCCAACGTCAATGGAGTCATGAACGCCGTGCTGGTCAAGGGCGACGCCGTCGGCCAAAGCCTGTTCTACGGCGCTGGCGCTGGCGCCGAACCGACCGCTTCGGCGGTGGTGGCCGACATCATCGACGTGGTGCGCACCCTGACCGCCGATCCGGACAACCGGGTGCCGCATCTGGCCTTCCAGCCGGATGCCCTGTCGGACTTACCGGTTGTGCCGATGGACGAGGTGGAAACCGCCTGTTACCTGCGCTTGCAGGCGCTGGACCGTCCCGGCGTGCTGGCCGACATCACGCGCATCCTTGCCGAGTGTGGCATCAGCATCGAGGCCCTTATGCAGAAAGAAGCGCCGCCCAGCGCTAGCGTGGTGCCGATTGTCCTGTTGATTAACCGCGTTCGGGAACAGCGAATGAACGCGGCGATCACCGCCATCGAGGCGCTGGACAGCATCCGCGCGCCAGTCGTGCGCATCCGGTTGGAATACCTTGATTCGGACTAAGCCTCGCGAACGACGAACGACCGTGGCCCCCACCCTGCATCTGGTTATTCCTGGCCTGCTGGAAACCGGACGTTTCGAACCCGCCCATCTGGCGCTTTCCCTTCCCATGGCTCCAGCACTGGGTTGGCTGCTGGCTCGCGCCGATGTCCGCGCGGTCCCGGCCACGGGCGACGGGGTCCTGTTCGAACTGTTCGGCCTGCGGATTCCCGAAACCGCCGACCTACCCGTCGCGGCGGTAGCCTGGCTGGCCAACGGCGGCGATCCCGATGAAGGTTGGTGGCTGCGGGCCGATCCGGTGCATTTGCGCCCTGATTTGCGTGGGGTGTTGCTGGCCGATGCCCGAGTGTTAGCCATCGAACCAGTCGAGGCGGCGCTGCTGGCGGCGGCGTTCGACCAGACCTTCGCCGCCGAAGGTCTGCAACTCTGCGTTCCTCATCCCGACCGCTGGTATCTGCGCCTGCCGGCCGATCCCGGCCTCCGCACCCACCCGCTGCTCGATGCCATCGGCCGCGACATCAACCCGTTGCTGCCTCACGGTCCGGCGTGTGGGCGCTGGCATGCCCTGCTGACCGAAGTTCAAATGCTGTTTCATCAACACCCGATCAATCGAACACGCGAGGAGCGCAACCAGCCGTTGATCAACAGCGTTTGGTTCTGGGGCGGTGGAACTTGTCCGGCTGGCGCTCGCGCGCCAGCGGCCGACCTGTACGCCGACGATTCGCTGACTCGGGGTCTGGCGCGACTGGCGAACGCGACGGTCGGCCCGGTTCCCGAACATGCGAGCGATTGGCTGGACAGCGCGCGTGAAGAGCCCGATAGTCTGGTGGTTTTGGAAACGACCCGCTACGACGCGGCGGATGGCGATCTCGCAACCTGGGTCGAACATGTCGTGGAACTGGAATATGCCTGGTTCAGCGTTTGTCGCCGTTGGCTGCGAACCGGGAAGCTGGCGACCTTGCATCTCTACCCTGGCAATGGGCGGGTCTATACGCTGACCGGCGCCGCCCGCTGGCGATTCTGGCGCCGGTCCCGACCGCTGGTTGATTACCTGCGCTGATTTTTCCACTACCCCAACCGCCATCCGCCGATCACTCGCGCCAGGTGGCCATGACCGGATCGAACCGACCCCGTTTCGAGCGCCCCATGCCCCCCGTCATCATCCGCCGTCCCGGTTCCGCTACCGTGGACTTGCCCGTTTCTCCTTTGCTGCAACGCATCTATGCCGCGCGCGGCGTGGATTCAATCGATCAACTGGATCAGCGCTTGCGGATGCTGCCCTCGCCCGCGTCGCTGGCCGGTCTGACCGAGGCGGTGACGCTGTTGGAGGACGCCCTCCGCCAGCGATGGCGGATTACCATCGTCGCCGATCTCGACGCTGATGGCGCCACCAGTTGCGCGTTGGCGGTGCGGGCATTGCGAGCGCTGGGTGCGGCGGACGTGCGCTACGTGGTGCCCAATCGCTTTGTCCATGGCTACGGCCTGACCCCGGAAATCGTCGCGGTCGCCGCCCGGGATCGGCCCGATCTGCTGATCACCGTGGACAACGGTATCTCCAGCCACGAGGGGGTACGAGCGGCCCAGGCGCTGGGGATGCGGGTGCTGATCACCGACCATCACTTGCCCGGCCCCACGCTTCCAGCCGCCGATGCCCTGGTCAATCCCAACCAGCCCGGCGATGCGTTCCCCTGCAAGCAACTGGCCGGCGTCGGCGTGATTTTCTACGTGCTGTCGGCGCTGCGCACCCGGCTGCGGGAGAGCGGCTGGTTCGCGGCGCGCGGGCTATCCGAGCCGAACATGGCGGGGTTCCTCGATCTGGTGGCGGTGGGCACGGTGGCCGACGTGGTGCCGCTCGCGCACGCCAATCGCGTGCTGGTCGAACAGGGGCTGCGGCGAATTCGCGAGGGTCGGTGCGTGCCCGGCATTAGCGCGTTGTTCGCCGTCGCTGGCCGCTCGATGGCGCGGGCGAGCGTCACCGACATCGCCTTTCAACTCGGACCACGCCTGAACGCCGCCGGCCGGCTGGCCGACATGAGCCTGAGCATCGATTGCCTGTTGTGCGACGATCCAGCGCGGGCGCTGGTTCTGGCCCAGGAACTGGATCGACTCAACCGCGAGCGACGGATGATCGAAACCGAAATGCGGGCGCAAGCGCTCGACAGCCTGGAGCGATGGCCGCTGGCGGAAGGGGAACTGCCGTTTGGATTATGCCTGTTTGATCCAGATTGGCATCCCGGCGTGATTGGCATCGTGGCCGGACGGATTCGGGAGCGGGTCCATCGGCCGGTGATCGCCTTCGCGCTCGATCATCATCCCGGTCAGTTGCGCGGATCGGCCCGCTCGGTGCCGGGCCTGCACATCCGCGACGTGCTGGCGACCCTTGACGCGCGCCAGCCGGGCCTGATCGGGCGCTTCGGCGGTCACGCCGCCGCCGCCGGTCTAAGCCTACCGGCCGCCCACCTGTCCGCTTTTCAAAGCGCCTTCGACGCCGAGGTACGTGCCTTGCTCCGGCTGGAGGATCTCAACGGCTGCCTGTGGAGCGACGGCGAGCTGGAACCGGCGGATTTCTGCCTGGAAACCGCCGAGCAGTTGCGAGAGGCTGGTCCCTGGGGCCAGGGCTTCCCTGAACCGCTGTTCGATGGCGTGTTCGAGGTGACCGCTCATCGGATCATGAAAGAGCAGCATTTGAAGCTGTGGTTGCGAGCGCCGGGACTGAGACAGCCGGTGGAGGCGGTTGCCTTCCATCGGGTGGGTGATTTCACGCCGGGCGCGACGCGACTGCGCGTTGCCTACAAGCTGGACGCCAATGAATGGCGCGGCGAGCGGCGGTTGCAGTTGCGCGTTGAGCATCTGGAACCGGTCTGAGCGCTCGAACTCCAGGGCTGGATCGGGTGGCCTCAGTAATGCCGCACCTGGAACAGCATCTCGTCCCGCAGCACGGTCTCCAGCGCTTCACCAGCCACCGCTGCCCAGCGCTCGCCGCCCGCTTCGTCGGCGATCAAATCCTGGCGAATTTCGATCTCTACGTGCGGTAGGCCGGCCGCGCCGCCGTGAGTGTCCATGGTGAAGCCGACCTCGCGTCCGGAATAGGGTTCGTTGTCGCCCACGCACAGCTCGGGATCGGCTCGAAACCGGGCGATCAGCGGCTCGGCCAGCCGGGGATCGCGGTTCCACAGCACGCCGAGATGCCAGGGGCGCTCGAAGCCGTTCATGGTGGGCGTGAAGCTGTGAATGGCGATCAGCGCCGGCGCCCGGCCATGGCCGTGGCGCCAGCGGTGGGCCAGCGCCTGAGTAATCGCGTGATGGTAGGGCCAGAACACTTCGTTCAATCGCTGATCGGCCTGGGTGTCGTTCACTGCCTGATTACCGGGAATGACGATGTCATCGCTGATTTCGGCGATGGAGGTGGGATCGCCGGGAGAACGGTTGCAATCGATGACCAGCCGCGAATAGCCGCCCAGCACCGCGGGCGCGTCCAGTCGCGCCGCCAGCCAGCGGGTCACCCGCGCGGCGCCGATGTCCCAGGCGATGTGCTGGGATAATGCCTCCGGCCCCAGCCCCAGTTGGCCGAGCGCGGCGGGAATGGCGTTGCTGGCGTGGTCGCAAACCAGCACCAATGACGCCTGGCCCTCCGGATTGAAGAGAGTGAAGGGTGGCGGATCGCCGGGACCCAACAGAGGGGCCTGCGGCGGGGGATCCAGTGGAATGTCGTTCATGTGAAGCATGAAAATCGATGGTCGTCAACGCCGCCGCTTTAGCCTGACTCGAACACGGGGCTGTGGCTGCGACAGATGGATGTCGGCGCGAAAATCCTGTTAAAGCTGCGAACTTTTGTGCAGATTCTCGCCGTAAAAGATCTCGGCCATTTCCCGCCGCACCCGCCGCTCGATTTCGGCCTGCTCGTGAGGCGCCACGTCCTGCTGGTCCACGCTGAACAGATAGTTGCTCAGTTCAAAATCCTTCAGGATCATCTTGGTGTGAAAGATGTTTTCCTGATAGACGTTGACGTCGATCATCTGATAACGCTCGCGCGTGTCCCTGGCCAGAAAATTCTGGGTCGAGTTGATCGGGTGGTCGATGAAATGCTTCTTGCCGGTGATGTCCCGCGTGAAGCCACGCACCCGGTAATCGACGGTCACGATGTCCGCCTCGAAGCTGTGAATCAGGTAGTTCAGCGCCTTGAGTGGAGAGATGCGGCCACAGGTCGAAACGTCGATGTCGGCCCGGAACGTGCGGATGCCGTTGTCGGGATGGCTCTCCGGGTAGGTATGCACGGTGATATGGCTCTTGTCCAGATGGCAGACCACCGCGTCCGGCAACGGACCGGGCGACTCGGAGTTGGACAGACGGTCGGAGGCGACCGCCTCCTCGGAGATTAGCATGGCGACGCTGGCTCCCTTCGGCTCGTAATCCTGGCGAGCGATGTTCAGGATGCTGGCACCGATGATCCTGGAGACGGTGGTCAGAATTTGGGTCAACCGCTCGGTGTTGTACGCCTCGTCGATATAGGCGAGGTAGCGGTCCTGCTGCGCCGGCGTTGCGGCGTAGCCGATATCGTAAAGGTTGAAGCTGAGCGTCTTGGTGAGGCTGTTGAACCCTTGCAGTCGCAATTTGGACATCGTTGGTCTTAGCGACACCGCGTCGATCCTCCCCCAGACGAAAAAGCCCGATCCGCCGCCCGCGGCGCCGGCGTTTCTTGCGGAAAGCTGGCAAATACGGCGAGATTGAAAGGTAGCATTGAAGGGTTAAAAGTTTTCAAGCGTCACGGATTTCGAAGGTATGGGTGATCCGGGCGGTCTGGCCGAGCATGATCGAGGCCGAACAGTACTTTTCCGCCGACAACTGGATCGCACGTTCGACATGCTTGGTGCTCAAGCTCTTGCCGCTCAAAATGAAATGCACGTGAATTTCGGTGAAAACCTTGGGGTCGCTGTCGGCCCGCTGGGCTTCGAGTTGCACCTCGCAGTCGTGCAAGTCCTGTCGGGATTTGCGCAGGATGTTGACCACGTCGATCGCGGTGCAGCCACCCAGGCCCATCAACAGCATTTCCATGGGGCGCGGCCCGAGATTGTGACCGCCCAGTTCCGGAGGACCGTCCATGACCACGGCATGACCGCTGGGCGATTGAGCCACGTAGAGCATGTCCTTCAGCCAAGTGACATGGGTTTTCATATGGACTCCTTGGATTGGGTGATAAATCCTGACGCTCCCGGCGGGAGAAGCTGGACGCGGAGTTTAGCCGAACAGTTCCGCCAGTTTCGCGCCGGGATCGGGGGCGCGCATGAAGGCTTCGCCCACCAGGAAGGCATGAACGCCATGCGCGCGCATCAACGCCACGTCGGCGGGAGTATAAATGCCGCTCTCGGTGACCACGGTGCGGTCGGCGGGGATCTGGGGCAGCAGATTCAGCGTGGTTTCCAGCCGGGTTTCAAAGGTGCGCAGATTGCGATTGTTGACGCCGATCAACGCCGCGCCGCTGGCCAGCGCCCGATCCAGTTCCTCGGCGTCGTGGACTTCCACTAGCACGTCCATGCCCAAATCCATCGCCAGTCGCGCCAGTTCCGCCAGCGTAACGTCATTCAGCGCGGCGACGATCAGTAGGATGCAGTCAGCGCCGATCAACCGCGCTTCGTACACCTGATAGGGGTCGATAATGAAATCCTTGCGCAGCGCCGGCAGTTCGCAGGCGGCCCGCGCTTCCTGAAGAAAATCCTCGTGGCCCTGGAAGAAATCGCGGTCGGTGAGCACCGACAGGCAGCAGGCGCCGGCGGCGGCATAGCTTCGGGCGATGGCGGCGGGTAGGAACGGGTCGCGCAGCAGACCCTTGCTGGGCGAGGCGCGTTTGATTTCCGCGATGACCGCGGGTCGACCCCCGGCGATGGTCCGTTCCAGAGAGTGCTGGAACGGCCGGGGCGGCGGCAGGCGCTCGGTCCGCTGGCGCAGTTCCGCTAGCCCCAACCGCGCGCCGCGCTCGGCGACTTCCTCGGCCTTGCGGGCGAGGATTCGTTGCAGGATATCGCTCATGACGCCAGCTTCTGGGTGCAGCGCACGAATTCGTCCAGCTTGGCCCGCGCCGCGCCGCTGGCGAGCGTTTCCCACGCCAGCGCCAGACCGCCGGCGATGGAATCGGTTCGATTGGCGGCATACAGCGCCGCGCCGGCGTTGAGGGCGACGATGTCGCGCGGGGCACCGGGCTGATTGTCCAGCGCGGCCAGCAGCATGGTCCTGGATTGTTCGGCGTCTTCGACCTTGAGGGTTCGATTCGACATCATGGCCAGTCCGAAATCCTCAGGGTGGATTTCGTATTCCAGAATCTCGCCGTTCCTGAGTTCGCCGACCAGGGTGGCGGCGCCCAGCGAGATTTCGTCCATGCCGTCCTTGCCCCAAACCACGAGGACATGTTGCGCGCCGAGCCGCTGCATGACCCGCACCTGGATGCCGACCAGATCAGGATGGAATACGCCCATGAGCTGGTTGGGGGCGCTGGCCGGATTGGTCAGGGGACCGAGGATGTTGAAAATGGTGCGCACGCCCATCTCGCGGCGGACCGGGGCGACGTTTTTCATGGCGCTGTGATGGTTCGGCGCGAACATGAAGCCGATGCCGGTGGTTTGCACGCACTCGGCCACCTGCGCCGGGTTCAGGTCGATGCGCGCGCCCAACGCCTCCAGCACGTCGGCGCTGCCGGATTTGGAGGAAACGCCGCGGTTGCCGTGCTTGGCGACCCGCGCGCCGGCGGCGGCGGCAACGAACATCGTGGCGGTGGAGATGTTGAAGGTGTGCGCGCCGTCGCCGCCGGTGCCGACGATGTCCACGAAATGTTGGTGCGGTGGCGGGACCTGGACCTTGGTGGACAGCTCGCGCATCACCGTGGCGGCGGCGGTGATCTCGCCGATGGTTTCCTTCTTGACCCGCAGGCCGGTGAGGATGGCGGCGGTCATCACGGGGGAAATCTCGCCGGCCATGATCTGGCGCATCAACGACAGCATTTCGTCGTGGAAAATCTCACGGTGTTCGATGGTGCGCTGCAAGGCTTCCTGGGGGGTGATGGACATGTTGAGGATCTCCGCAGCGGTTCAGTGCCGCCGGTTGAGGAAATTTTGCAGCAGGGCGTGACCGTGCTCGGTCAGGATGGATTCGGGATGGAACTGCACGCCCTCGACCGGCAGCGTCTTGTGCCGCACGCCCATGATTTCGTCCAGCTCGCCGTCCGGGGTCTCGGTCCAGGCGGTGACGTCCAGGCAATCCGGGACGCTGGCTTTCTCGATCACCAGGGAATGATAGCGCACCACGGTGAAGGGATTGGGCAGGCTGGCGAATACGCCCTGGCCGTGGTGGTGAACGGCGGAGGTTTTGCCGTGCATGACCTGGCCGGCGCGGACGATCCGGCCGCCGAAGGCTTGGCCGATGCTCTGGTGGCCCAGGCAAACCCCGAAAATCGGCGTCTGGCCCGCGAATCGCTCGATGACCGCCAGCGACACGCCGGCTTCGGTGGGCGTGCAGGGGCCGGGCGAAAGCACGATGCGCTCGGGTTTCAGCCCAGCGATTTCATCCAGGGTAATCTGGTCATTGCGGTATACCCGCACGTCCTCGCCCAACTCGCCCAGATATTGCACGAGGTTGTAGGTGAAGGAGTCGTAGTTGTCGATCATGAGCAGCATAAATAACTTAATCCTTTTGGTTATAAAAGATAATTTCTTCGGAAAAGGCCACTGGTCCCACCGTTCCGCTTTTAGCCTCGCGCCGTTTTCAAGATTTGCAATGACTCATTCCCGTTCCTCCACCGTCCGATACGCCTGCCGTGGATCATTCGGCTCGTTCGGATTGGTCATTATCAGCCGTCCTTCTCGCAACAGCGGACGCAAATAATTCTGGCGCACCGTCTCCGGGTTGCGCCGGAGCAGGATTGCAAGCTCTTCAGCGCGCCAAGGTCGCAGGCGACAGAGATCAAGCACTACTTGACGGACTTCGTCCGGCGGGCGCCGCTGCCCGAGCGCACCCAACCGAGCAGCCAGTGCTCCTGGTAGTTCGTTCAAAAGTTGAAGGCGTACTTCGTCGTCTGGGTCGCCAGATAAGGCCGGAGGGTTACTAGATAAGGCCGGAGGGTTACTAGATAAACCCTGCTCCTGAACCTGTAGCTTGTCGGTTGGCACATAGTAAGTTGCCGAAGCCCGCCCCCTTTGAGCAAGCAGCCCGGCATCCCGCAGCCGCCGCAGCGCACCGCTAGCGGTCAGGGCATCCACTTTGTTCAAGTCCCGATAGGTGGCGTTGTCGATGGCGCCGGCTTCCCGCACCATGATCAGAGCCTTGGCCTCCTCATCCGATAAGTGCAAATCGCGGAACCGCGCCAGCCAAGCAATATCCTCGTGGCCCAGAAAATGATGAAAAAAGTAGCGGGCGACAAATTGATTAGCCGCACGGTCGGACTCGAACAACGGCGGGGTCAGTCCCGCCTGCTCCATGCCCTCGCGCATGACGCGGATGCCGCTGCCCTTGGTTTCGGCAAAGCGGGTCTCGTCCAGCACGGCGGCAATTTTGGGATTACGGGGCTGAGAGCCAGGTTCGCCCAGATGCTCGGAAGATTTAAGCGAAAAACCGGGGTTGCGGATTTCCAGCCGGTTGGCGTAACGGATGATCTGCACCGGGCTATGGCTGCGGTAACTGCGGCGCATGAGCGCGTTGACCAGCGCTTCACGAATCACCCGCAGCGGGATCACCGGCTTGTCCTGCCGCTGCAACTCGCCTTCCTTGAGACCGAAATGCTTGGGCAAGTCATCCAGCACGGCGGCTTGGGCGCGACGGATCAGGCGGAATAGCGGATCGCGCAGTTCGACCGTATCGAAGCGGCGGTCGGGGTCGGGCACCCATTCGCGTCCGGGCACGCGGATATAATCGACGCGGGTCATGGGGAAGCAGCGGCGCAAGGCCAGATCCATCGCCTCTCCCAGCAGTGCCATGATCTGGGCTTTCATCGTCAAGGAAGCCGCTCCATGGAACGGGCTCAGCCATCCGAATCGTAAAGTTTGAGAATACCGATGGCCACTGTCATCTGAATCAGTTGCGACAGGGTTTCAGCCTCCATTTTTCGCATGACCCGGGCGCGATGGATTTCCACGGTCTTACGGCTTAAATTGAGCGTTTCGGCGATTTCCCGGTTGGGCAAACCCGCCACGACCCAACGCAGTACATCCTGTTCGCGCGCGGTCAGGGTATCGAACCGGCGGAGCAATTCCTGGTGTTGCGCCCGGGCGCGCCGGCGGGTCGCATCCACGGTCAGCGCGTGGTGAACACCATCGAGCAAGATCTGATCGTTGAACGGCTTTTCGATAAAATCCAGCACGCCCCGCCGCAGGGCGGTCACCACCATGGCAACACTGGCATGTTCGGCGATCATGATCACCGGGGCATCGATCTCCTCCTTGCGCAGGCGTTGCTGGGCGCCGGGATCGTTGGGCTCCGAAACTCGTGCGTCCAACAGCAGGCAACCGGGTTGGTCCGGCTGATAGGCGGCCACGAACGCTTCGACATCGGCGCAAGCCAGGGTCCGCAAACCGACGGATTCCAGCAAGCCCCGAAGCACATCGTGGAGCGCTGGATCGGCGCCGACGATGTAAACGATCGAAGTAGGGGGTGGATGCATGAACGAAGAGCCTGGGTAGAAAAAAGACGGCGGGATCGGCCAAGTCTCGGGGCAGGGATCATCTAGAATAAATCCAAATCAAATCGTCCAGGGCACAACTCGCGCCACTGCCCGACTCCCCGTCAACGATTTTTTCATCTTCGAGGAAAACGACCATGACCGCAACCATTCCCGCCGAAGACGCTCTCGTGTTGCGTCAGGACGAAGCCGGCGTCGCCACGCTGACCCTCAACCGCCCCAAGCAGTACAACGCGCTGTCACGGGCCATGCTGGGAGCACTGCAAGCGACACTGGATACTGTCGCCGCCGATAAAACGATCCGGGTAGTCGTGATTGCCGGAGCCGGCCCGGCATTCTGCGCCGGCCACGACCTTAAGGAAATGCGCGCCCAGACCGACCCCACCTTTCACCAAGCGCTGTTTGCCCAGTGCGGGCGGTTGATGTTGACCATCAATCGCTTGCCGCAACCGGTCATCGCCCGGATCCACGGTATCGCCACCGCCGCTGGCTGCCAACTGGTCGCGGCCTGCGATCTCGCCGTCGCTTCCGACAACGCCCGTTTCGCCACCTCCGGTATCAACGTCGGCTTGTTCTGCGCCACCCCCGGCGTGGCACTGAGCCGTAACCTGAGTCGCAAGCAGGCGCTGGAGCTATTGTTGACCGGCGACTTCATCGACGCGCCGACCGCCCTGCGCCAAGGACTGATCAACCGAATCGCGCCCCTGGATCAACTGGATGCCGCCGTCTGGCAATTGGCGGATTCCATCCGCGGCAAATCGCCGCTAGCTATCGCCATGGGCAAGGAACTGTTCTATCAGCAGTTGGAGCTGGGCCTGGAGGCCGCTTATGCCCGCGCCAGCGAAGTCATGGCCTGCAATATGAACAGCGAGGATGCCCGCGAAGGCATCGACGCCTTCATCGCCAAGCGCAAACCCACCTGGCAGGGCCGCTGACTCGATCACCTCATTAAAAAATAAACCACCATCGCCATTCCACCAAAAACAAACGAGGACAACATCCGCATGAACACCACCAATCCTTACGAAATCAGCCTGGACCGGAACTCGGCTAATTTCGTGCCGCTGACCCCGCTGACCTTCATCGAGCGCGCCGCCTCGGTCTATCCTAACCGCCTCGCCGCGGTGCACGGCTCCACCCGGCGCACCTGGGCCGAAGCCTATGCCCGCTGCCGGCGACTGGCCTCGGCGCTGCAACAACGCGGCATCGGGGTGGGGGACACGGTGGCGGCGATGTTGCCCAACATTCCCGAGATGTTCGAATTGCATTTCGGCGTGCCGATGAGCGGGGCGGTGCTCAACACCCTGAACATCCGCCTGGACGCCGAAGCCATCGCCTTCATGCTCGGCCACGGCGAGGCCAAGATCCTGTTTACCGACCGCGAGTTTTCCGACACCATCAGTAAGGCGTTGCATTTGATGGAGGCCGGCAAGCGCCCGCTGGTGATTGACGTCGACGACCCGCAATACAGCGGCGGGCAGAATCTCGGTCAACTGGATTACGAGTCTCTGCTGGCCGAGGGTGACCCCGAATTCGCCTGGCAGCCGCCGACCGACGAGTGGCAAGCCATCTCCCTGAATTACACCTCTGGCACCACCGGCAACCCGAAAGGCGTGGTCTACCACCATCGCGGCGCCTACCTGAACGCGATCAGCAACGTTCTGGTATGGGACATGGGCCTGCATCCGGTCTATCTGTGGACCCTGCCGATGTTTCACTGCAACGGCTGGTGCTTTCCGTGGAGCATCGCCGCCGCAGTCGGCACCAACGTCTGTCTGCGCCAAGTCCGTGCTGACCTGATCTTCGATCTGATCAAGCAAGAGAAGGTCAACCACTTCTGCGGCGCGCCGATCGTGCTGAACACCCTCAAGAACGCCCCGGAAGAGATGAAAGCTGGCATCAACCATCGGGTCAAGGTGATGACCGCTGGCGCCGCGCCGCCCGCCGCCGTGATTGAAGGCATGGAACGGATGAACTTCGAAGTCACGCACACCTATGGCCTGACGGAAACCTACGGCCCATCGGTGGTCTGCGCCTGGCACGACGAATGGGACGAAAAACCTTTGGAAGAGCGGGCTCTGCTGAAATCGCGCCAGGGGGTGCGCTATCCGATGCTGGAAGGGCTAATGGTGGCGCATCCGCAAACCCTGGAGCCATTGCCGAAAGACGGCAAGAGCATTGGCGAAATCTTCATGCGCGGCAATAACGTGATGAAGGGTTATCTCAAGAATCCCAGCGCCAGCAAGGAAGCCTTCGAAGGCGGCTGGTTCCACAGCGGCGACTTGGCGGTCTGGCACGAGAACGGCTATATCGACATCAAAGACCGCTCCAAGGACATCATCATTTCCGGCGGCGAAAACATCTCCACCATCGAGGTGGAGGATGTGCTGTACCGGCATCCAGCGGTGATGGAAGTGGCGGTGGTGGCGCGGCCCGACGAGAAGTGGGGCGAAACGCCCTGCGCCTTTGTGACGGTCAAGTCGGGCATGGAGCACGTCACGGAAGAGGAGATCATCGAGTTCTGCCGCAGCCAACTGGCGCGATTCAAGGTGCCGAGAACCGTGGTGTTCGGTTCGCTACCCAAAACCTCGACCGGCAAGATGCAAAAGTTCATCTTGCGCGAACGGGCCAAGGCGCTCTAAACAGCGGTTGCACTCATGACGTCCCCTCGCTCAAGGGGGCGTCGTCCACCAGGGAATCGCCATCAAGGCTTGATGGGGTTGCCTCCAAAATCCGGCAAGGCGGACAGGCACAGCGCCAACGCCGCTTGTTCAGGATTTGCGCCGTGCGGAATCACACCCAGAAGCGGCGCATTCAGATGGGTTTGCAAGGTGTCCAGGTTCGCCTCGAAGCGGGCCATGGCCGGGTCGATCCGGTTGGCGACCCAACCGGCCAGGGTCAAACTCCGGTTGGCCACTGCCTCGGCGGTGAGCAGAGCGTGATTGAGGCAACCCAGCCGCATCCCCACCACCAGCACCACCGGCAAGGCCAGGGCTTGCGCCAAATCGGCCGCGTCATAACGCGCGTCGAGCGGCACCCGAAAGCCACCCACGCCTTCGACCCAGACCACGCCCGCCAGTAGCCGCAACTGCTCGAAGGCGTGGCGAATTACTTCCATGGCGATGGGCCGGCCTGCTTCGGCGGCGGCGATGTGGGGCGCGATGGGCGGGGCGTACAGATACGGATTCACCCATTCCAGTGGTGGCTGGATCGAACTGGCGGCCAGTAATTGCACGACATCGTCGTTGCGCCCATCCGCCTCGATCCCCGCCGCGATGGGCTTCATGCCGACGGCGGTCAGTCCTAGCCGGCGCGTGGCGTGCAGCAGGGCACAAGTCACGTGGGTTTTGCCCACGCCGGTATCGGTGCCGGTGACGAAGAAAGCGCGGTTCATGGCCGGGTGGCGATCAGCCACACTCCGTCGTAGGTCAACGGCAAACCGGCATCTTCCCGCAACTGTTCGTAGCGCGCGTTGATCGCTTGCCACGCGCCGCGACTTAGGGGCGTCGGGCGACGCTGTTCGACTTCGCGGGCGCCGACCGCCTTGACGCTGCGCAGCGCGCGGCGCGCATCGGGAAAGTGGCGACGCACCGGTCGCCGCTCCCAGACCCGCACACTCCATCCAGCGGCCCGACATTCCGCCAACAACTGTTCGGGCGGCGGCACGGCCAGCACATGGCTGTAGCCGTCAACCCCGGCGAAGGCATGGCGCAGTTCGGGAAAGTTGTCCGCGCCAAGCGTGGCGACCGCCAGCCATCCTTCTGGTTCGAGCACCCGCGCGGCCTCGGCCAGACAGCGGCGGGGATCGTTCCATTGCCAAGTCAGACTCGACCAGTAGCCGCCGAAACCATCATCGCCGAAGGGCAGGGCCTCGATGTCGGCGCAAATCACCCTGGCGCCGGGGTGCCGGGTCCGCGCCATCGCCAGCATCGCGGGCGCGAAATCGAGCAAAGTCAGCTCGGCTCGGGGCCAGCGTTGCGCCAGCCAGGCCGCGCTGTAACCGGTGCCACAGCCGGCGTCCAGAACAGCGGCGGGTTCTCCCTCCACGTCGGCCTGGAGCAGGCACGCCGCCAGTCGGTCGGCCATTTCGCGCTGCACGTCGGCCGCCGCGTCATAGCCGGTCGCGGCGTGATCGAAGGCTTGGCGGATGCGTTGCTTGGCCGGCAAGGCGGGAGGCGGGTCAGTCACGGTGATCGGCGCAGTCATGGAGAGCCGCGATGAGGTCGTCGATTTGAGATTCGCGATGCGCCGCCGACAGGGAAATCCGCAGCCGTGCCGTGCCCGCCGGCACTGTCGGCGGCCGAATGGCCGGAACCCACAGCCCGCGCTCGAACAGCCGTCCCGCCAGACCCACGGCCGCTTCGTTCGCTCCGATCAGCAAGGGTTGAATGGCGGTCGGCGAAGGTAACAAGCGCCACGGCAGGCCGTTCAGACCGTCTCGCAATCGCGTGATCAGATGTTGCAACTGCGCGCGCCGGTCGTCGCCAGTCGCGATCAGGTCCAGACTGGCGAGCAGCGCGGCGGCCATGATCGGGCTGGAGGCGGTGGTGAAAATGTAGGAGCGCGCCCGCTGCATCAGCCATTCGATCACCCGCTGGTCGCCGGCGACGAACGCCCCGGATACGCCGGCCGCCTTGCCCAGCGTGCCCATCAGAATCAGGCGCGGCGACGGTGGCAAATTAAAATGGGCGAGACTGCCACGCCCGCTGGGTCCAAGCACGCCGAACCCGTGGGCATCGTCCACCACCAGCCAGGCATCGAAACGCTCGGCCACATCGAACAGCTCCGGCAAGGGGGCCAGATCGCCGTCCATGCTGAACACGGCGTCGGTGAGAATCAGCTTGCGCCGGGCACGGCTTTGCTCCAGCCGGCGGGTGAGCGCGTCCATGTCGCCGTGCGGATAGCGCACATGCTCGGCGCGGGCCAGCAGAGCGGCGTCGATCAGCGAGGCGTGATTCAGCTTGTCGGCGAAAATGGCGTCGTCGCGGCCGACCAGGGTGGGGGCGACCGCCAGATTCGCCATGTAGCCGGTGGTGAAGTACAGCGCCCGCTCCCGCCCGACGAACGCCGCCAACCGTTCCTCCAATTCAGCGTGCGGCCGCAGGTGACCGCTGACCGCGTGCGACGCGCCGCTGCCCACGCCCCAGCGCGCGGCCGCATCCTGGGCGGCCCCGACGAGAGCGGGATGATTCGCCAAGCCGAGGTAGTCGTTGCTGCAAAAGGCGACAACGCGCCGACCCTCGATCACCGCTTCCGGTCCACAAGGTGCGTCCAGCGTCCGGCGGCGGCGCAACAGACCTTCGGTGGCCAGTTGGGCAAGACCCGTTTCCAGTTCGTCCCAGATCACGCCCTCACCCCTAACCCCTCTCCCACAGGGAGAGGGGAACCTTGTAACGCCGCGTCCAGGGCCGCGACCGCCCGCTCGGCCAACAGATCAGCTTCGTCGTCGTCGAGAATGTAGGGTGGCATGAAGTAAATCGTGGTTCCCAGCGGGCGCAGCAGGATTTCACGTTGCAGCGCCTCGCGGTAGAAACGCGGGCGAAAATCGGGATCGTCAGTAGCGATGTCTACCGCCCAGATCATGCCGCGATGGCGAAAATGCCGTGCCTGGGGGTGATGCGCCAGCGGCGCCAGCAAGGTTGTGAACCGTTCGGCGAAACGCCGGTTGCGGGCCAGTACGTCGTCCTCGGCGAAAAGGTCCAGGGTCGCCAACGCCGCCCGGCAAGCCAGCGGATTGCCGGTATAGGAATGGGAATGCAGAAAGCCGCGCGTCACCGCATCGTCGTAAAAGGCGGCAAACACGTCGTCCGTGGTCATCACGGTGGACAAAGGCAGATAACCGCCGGTCAGTCCCTTGGACAGGCAGAGAAAATCGGGACGAATGCCGGCCTGTTCATGAGCGAACAGCGTGCCGGTCCGCCCGAACCCGACCATGATTTCGTCGGCGATCAGATGAATTTCATAGCGGTCGCACAGGGCGCGGGCCAGTCGCAAATACTCTGGATTGTACATTGCCATGCCAGTCGCGCCCTGCACCAACGGTTCGACGATCAGGGCAGCGATGGACTCATGGCGCGCGGCCAGCGTCGTTTCCAACGCGGTCGCGGCCCGACGGGCCACTTCGGCGGCGGATTCACCCGCTTCCGCCTGGCGCGCGTCGGGCGAGGGCACGGTGATCGCCTGCCGCAGCAGGGGCGCGTAAACCTCCTTGTACAGCGCGACATCACTCACGCTCAGCGTGCCCAGCGTTTCGCCGTGATAACCGCCGGCCAGACAGAGAAAGTGGTTCTTGTCGGGCTGGCCGTGATTGCGCCAATAGTGAAACGACATCTTCAAGGCGATTTCCACCGCCGAGGAGCCATCCGAGGCGTAGAAGCAATGACCGAGCGTGTGCCCGGTCAGCGCCGCCAGCCGTTCGGACAGCTCCACCACCGGCGTGTGGGTAAACCCGGCCAGAATCACCTGTTCCAGCCGGTCGAGCTGATCCTTGACGGCGGCGTTGATGCGCGGATTGGCGTGACCGAACAGATTCACCCACCACGAGCTGATCGCGTCCAGATAGCGCCGGCCCTCGAAATCGTACAGCCACGCGCCCTGGCCACGCGGCAGCACCCCGGTTTCGTGGAGCTTCATCTGGGTGCAGGGATGCCAGACGGCCTTGAGGCTGCGGTCGAGCCAGTCACGGTTGCTCATGGACGGGTTCGACTAAACCCCGTGCAAGCCCAGCTTCTCGAACAGGGCTTCGTCGCGCGCCATCTGCGGGTTGCTGGTGGTCAGCAGCTTGTCGCCGTAGAAAATCGAGTTGGCTCCGGCCAGGAAGCACAGCGCCTGTTCGGCCTCGCTCATCTGCTCGCGCCCGGCGGACAGGCGCACGTAGCTGCGCGGCATGGTGATGCGGGCGGCGGCGATGGTGCGCGCGAACTCGAAGATATCGGTCGGCTCGCTGCCGGCGAGCGGCGTGCCGGGAATGGCGATCAGGTTGTTGATCGGTATCGATTCCGGCGGTGGATCGAGATTGGCCAGGGTCGCGATCAGTCCAGCGCGATGCAAACGCGATTCCCCCAGGCCGATGATGCCGCCGCTGCATACCTTGAGGCCAGCCTCGCGCACGCTGCGCAGGGTATCGAGCCGATCCTGATAGGTATGAGTGGTGACGATCTCCTCGTAAAATTCCTGGGCGGTGTCGAGGTTGTGGTTGTAATAATCCAGACCGGCGTCCCGCAACTGCTGGGCCTGCCCTTCCTTGAGCATCCCCAGGGTGACGCAGGTTTCCAGGCCAAGCGCCTTGACCGCCCGCACCATGTCCAGCACCGGCCCCATGTCCTTGTCCTTGGGACCGCGCCAGGCCGCGCCCATGCAGAACCGGCTGGCGCCCTTGTCCTTGGCGGCCTGGGCGGCGGCCACCACATCTTCAAGCGGCATGAGGTTGTGGGCTTCCAAGTCGGTCGTGTAGCGCTTGGACTGCGAGCAATAGCTGCAATCCTCGGAGCAGTTGCCCGTTTTGATCGAGAGTAAAGTCGAACGCTGCACCGCATTGGGGATAAAGTGGGCGCGCAGAGTTTGCTGCGCCTGGAACAGCAGGTCAGCGAAGGGCAGCTCAAACAGCGCCAGCACCGCTTCCACGCTCCAGGCGGGCTGCGGCGCGGTGGGCGCCGAAACATGGGTGTACGGCATCGGCTGGGAGAGAAGGGCTGCGTTGTTCATGAGGCGTGCTTCCAAGAGGGATAAACAAGTGAATAGGATGCCATGAAAATCGGCCAGGGCATCGAGTGGCGGTAGCGGGGCGTGGATCTCACCGACGGCGTCCGCGCCTTCCCTGACGGCTTCAAGATAACATCGCCACGCCGAAAAACCATCCGGCTCCCGGGGCGGTAGTATAAAGATCAAAGCCGCTGGAAAATACTCAGGGCGGTTTTCGGCGGGGAAGCGAGTGGCGCTGGGAGCCTTGGCCAAGGAGCGGGTCAAGCTATCATCTTCAACACTAATTTGCCCGGAGACCGCGGCTATGTATCGTTCCCTCGGGTTCGTCCTTTTGTGGTGGCTGGGCATGGCCGGTTCGCTGGCCGCCGACGATTTCGACCGCCAGCGCCAGCGGTTGACCGCCGAGATCGCCGCGCTTGCCCAGGAAACCGCCGCCGAGACCGGGCGCCGGGAGTTCGCCGCTCCGGTGATGGCGGCCATGGACCGGGTCCCGCGCCACCGGTTCGTGCCCGAGAAACAGGTTCCCCACGCTTATGAAAACCGGCCCTTGCCCATCGGGCATGGCCAGACCATTTCCCAGCCCTACATCGTTGCTCTGATGACCGACCTGATCGACCCCCAGCCGGGCCAGATCGTGCTGGAAATCGGCACCGGTTCGGGCTATCAGGCGGCGGTGCTGGCCGAGTTGGTCGGACGGGTTTACAGCATCGAGATCATCGAGCCGTTGGCTCGGCAGGCCACCGAACGGCTGAAGGCGCTGGATTACGCCAATATCGAGACCCGCGCCGGCGATGGCTACCCTGGCTGGGAAGAAGCCGCCCCCTTCGACGCCATCGTGGTGACGGCTGCCGCCAGCCATGTTCCGCCTCCTCTGATTCGTCAGCTCAAGCCGGGGGGCCGGATGGTGATTCCCGTCGGCGCGCACTTCATGGCCCAGTACCTTCTGCTGGTGGAAAAGAAGGCGGATGGGGCGATCACGACCCGGCAGATTCTGCCGGTCCGGTTCGTGCCCCTAACCGGCGGCGGGCATTGAGTCGAATGTAGTCATCGAGTCTTATCGCGATTGCCACCTTGCACCCATGGAACCACGCAATCCGCCCTACCTGGCCATCGCCCTGCTCTCGGCTGTCGCCCTGAGTTACGAAGTCCTGCTCATGCGGTTGTTCTCGATCATTCAGTGGCATCACTTCGCCTACATGATGATCAGCGTGGCCCTGCTGGGTTACGGGACGGCGGGCGCGTTCGTGACCTTGGCGCAGCGTCCGCTACGAATGCGCTTCACGGGTACGTTCGCCGCCGCCGCCGGCTTGTTTGGGATCACCGCGTTGCTGGCTTTTCTCGTCGCCCAGCACGTCGGTTTCAACGCTCTGGAAATTTTCTGGGATTCCCGGCAATTGGCGCGGCTGGCGCTGATCCATGTTCTGTTGATCGTGCCTTTCTGCTGCGCCGCCACCGCCATTTGCTTGAGTTTCACCGTTTTCCCCGCCCATATCCCGCGTCTGTATGCCGCCGATATCGTCGGCGCGGCGGCGGGTGGTTTGGGCAGTGTCGGTTTGCTGACGATCATGCGGCCGGAGACTGCCCTGCGCTGGATCGCCGTAGCTGGACTGGCCGCCGGGGCGCTGGCGGTCTGGCGTGGCGGTCAGCGCCGAGCGGTGGCTGGTTTCGTTCTGGTGGCGCTGGTCGTGTTCGCGCTGCCGGCCTCCTGGACCGCGTTGCAATCCTCGCCCTATAAGGATCTGGCTCAAACGCTACAGGTTACGGGGACGCGGGTGGTCGCCGAAACCTTCAGCCCGCTGGGTGTGGTGACGGTGGTCGAAAGTCCTGTCGTGCCGTTTCGCCACGCGCCGGGCCTGAGCCTGTTGGCCAGCGCCGAGCCGCCGCCGCAACTGGGGCTGTTCACCGACGGTGACGGCCTGACCGCCATCAACCGCTTCGATGGCCGCTGGGAGCCACTGGCCTATCTGGGCTTTCTCACCTCGGCCCTGCCCTATCATCTGTTGCAACACCCCGAAGCGCTGATCCTGGGCGCGGGCGGTGGAACCGATATTTTGCAAGCGCTGGCGCTGGGGGCTAGGACCGTGGACGCCGTGGAACTGAACCCACGGGTCGTGTCTCTGGTGCAGGACCAGTTCGGCGATTTTTCCGGCCATCCCTACCGCCTGCCGGGCGTGCGGGCGCATGTCGGGGAAGCGCGCGGCTTCGTCGAGGCCAGCGCCGCGCGGTTCGATCTGATCCAGGTCGCGTTGCTGGACGCCTTCTCGGCGACGGCGGCGGGTTTGCACGGGTTGGCGGAAAGCTATCTCTACACCGTGGAAGCCGTGAAGGTCTATCTGGACCATCTGCGGCCCGGCGGTCTGCTGGCGATCACCCGCTGGGTGACCTTGCCGCCCCGGGACGCGCTCAAGCTGTTCGCGACGGCGGTCGCGGTGCTGGAAGCCCAGGGCGTGGCGGACCCTGGAACGCGGCTCGCCATGATCCGGGGTTGGAAAACCGTGACCCTGCTGGTGAAAAATGGCCCCTTCACCCCGGACGAGATCGCGGCCATTCAGGCGTTTTGCGCGGCTCGCGCCTTCGATCCGGTCTGGTACCCCGGCATGACGCCAGACGCGGCCAATCGCTACAATGTCCTGGACCGGCCGTATTTTTACGAGGGCGTGGCGGCCTTGCTGTCCGACCGGCGGGCGGATTTCGTGGACCGCTATAAGTTCGTCATCGAGCCAGCCACCGACGACCGCCCGTATTTCTTCCATTTCTTCCGCTGGGATGTGCTACCGGAAATCCTTGCCCTGAAAGAGCGCGGCGGTCTATCGCTGCTGGAATGGGGCTATCCGGTGGTCATCGCTACCCTGGCGCAAGCAGTGGCGTTCGGCTTTGTCCTGACGCTCCTGCCGCTGTGGCTGTTCCTGCGGCGGGAGCCGGGGGCCGGTCGAGGGGTGGGCGACGTGGCGCTGTACTTTACCGTCCTGGGCTTGGCCTTCATGTTCCTGGAAATCGCCTTCATCCAGAAATTCATCCTGTTCCTGAGCCATCCGGTGTACGCCGTGACGGTGGTGCTGACCGCATTCCTGCTGTTTGCCGGCTTGGGTAGCCGTGTCGCCGAACGGTTCCAGGCGGCGGGACGGTCGCGGCGGGCGGTCAGGCTGGCGGCGGGGATGATCGCCGGGCTGGCGCTAGGGTACGTGTTGGCGCTGCCGTCGGCGTTCCAGCATCTGAGAGAGCTAGCGGACGGCGTCAAGATGGGGTTGTCGGTGCTGCTGATCGCCCCACTCGCCTTCGCCATGGGGATGCCCTTTCCTCTGGGTCTGGCCGGCGTCGCGGCTCGAACGCCAGCCCTGACGCCGTGGGCCTGGGCATTGAATGGCTTTGCCTCGGTGGCGGCGGCGGTGCTGGCCACCGTGCTGGCGATTCATTGGGGTTTCACCGCGGTGGTGATCGTGGCCGTCGCTTTGTATCTGATCGCCGCCGTCCGCTTTCCGGGCAAGTGAGCCGCCGCGCCCATAAGAAGTGTAACCATTCAGTTCCCCGGGTGGTTTCGCCCCGTATTGATGGGTTTCGCGACGCTCAACCCATCCTACGAAAAACAGTGGATTGTAGGATGGGTTGAGCGTCGCGAAACCCATCGCCGTGCGGGACGAAGGGATCTGAACGCTTACCAAGAAGCTACACCTGCCATTGTCACGGACTAAACTGGTATAGACTTGAGCAAAGAACAACTTTTTCGGTGACGCAATGGCTGCATCTTCCTCTTTCGGCAATGGCACCGAGGTAATTGTCGCGACATCCCTCTCCCCGTTGCGGGTTCAGTTCGAGGCCATCGAATTGCGGGTGATTGGCGGGCCGGACGCCGGGCTGGAAGTCAGTCTGGGTCTGCCCGTCCTGCGCATGGGCACCGCGCCGGACAATGACGTGGTCTTGACCGATCGGGCGGTCTCGCGCCGACACGCCGAGATCCGCATGACGCCCGCCGGTTTGCTGTTGCGCGATCTCGGTTCCACCAACGGCACGTTCATCAACGACGTGCGCATTACCGAAGCCTATATTCCGGCGAACGCCGAATGTCGGCTGGGTTATTCGCGGCTGCTGATCCGCCAGCACACCGAGGAGCGCAAGGTGGCGGTGCCGCGTCAAGATCACCTGGGCGAGCTGGTGGGGTCCAGCGAGCGGATGCGCGAGCTATATGGGCTGATTCGGGCGGTGGCGTCCACCCCCACCACCGTGCATCTGCACGGCGAATCCGGCGCCGGCAAGGAACTGGTGGCGCGGACCCTGCACGCCTTCTCGGGCCGGCCGGGGCCGTTGGTGGTGTTCGACGCCTCGGTGGCCGATCCGGAGATGGTGCGCAACGATCTGTTCGGCCACATCAAGGGCGCGTTCACCGGCGCCACCGGGTCGCGCGAGGGCGCGTTTCGCCAGGCCCACACCGGCACGCTGTTCATCGACGAGATCGGCGAACTGCCGCTGGATCTGCAACCCCGGTTGCTGCGGGTGTTGGAAACGCGCGAGGTGTTGCCGATCGGTTCCGACAAGCCGTTGCGGGTGGACGTGCGCGTCATCACCGCCACTCACCGCGATCTGGAAGCCATGGTCAGAACCGGCGCGTTCCGGGCCGATCTGTTCTATCGGCTGTCGGTGGTGCCGATCGAGGTGCCGGCCCTGCGGGAAGTCCGGGAAGATATCCCGCTGATTGCCCGCCACCTGTGCGAGCGGTTGCAGTTGCACTGCCGGCTGTCGGCGGCGGCCATGGAAGCCCTGCAAGGCTATTCTTGGCCGGGCAACGTGCGGGAATTGCGCAACGCGCTGGAGCGGGCGGCGGTGCTTTGCGGCGAGCGGGAGATTCGCCCGGAGGATTTGCGCCTGTCCAAGGCGACTCTGGTCGCGCCCCCCGCCGTTCCTTCCGTTCCTTCCGTTCCTTCCGTTCCCGCCGCCAGCCGCATGGAGCCGGCCCCCGAGTCTGGAAATCCAGCGGCGGATGCGCGCGCCCATCTCAAGCAGATGGAACGGCGCATGATCGTGGAGGCGCTGGAGCGCAATCAGGGCAACAAGGCCGCGGTCGCTCGGGAGTTGGGCATTCCGCTGTCCACTCTGAAGCGCCGCCTCAAGGAATACCAGATCGGCGACGAAGGGTGATTGTTTTCATCGAGGCTGAGAGATTCAATCCTCGAACAACCCCACGTTCCCAGGCTTCTCCAGCATCGCCTGGCGCTGCGTCTCATCCGGCCGAGGCAGTTCCGTCGCCGCGAACAGCGGTCCGGCCCGGACTTTGGTCAACAGCGCCGCCAGCGTCGGTTGCAAATCCACGGTGTGATCCAGTACCCATAGGAGATTCAGCAGTTCCCCATCGAACTCCCAGCGTTGCGGGCGGATGTCGTCCAGCGGCGAGGATTTCTTGCCGGAACGGTCGCGCATCCGATAGGCCAGCCAGGATTTCACCACCTCGAAACCGGAGAGGCTGAAGTTCCACACCTCCCGCCGCACTGGAGCGAATCGACCCTTGCCGATGCATAATTCCTGCGTGGCCGGATCGTAATCGAACCGTTCGGGATAATCCGCCGGGCTGGCGGGCGTGCCCACTTGACAGCGAGCGACGCCAGGCGGCACTCGGCCCGGTTTTTCGCTGGGCGGGACGCAGCGTTCCCCGTAGGTGTGCAGCCAGATCAAGCGCCGGCCCAGCGCCGCGACCTCGGCAAACAGCGCCGCGTCTTTCGTCAACGGCAACCGGGGACCAGGCAAGGCCAGTTCATCCCAGAAGGTGTTGACGTACTCCGGCGTCGCCAGCAGGGCATAGGCGTAGGCGAACAGGTCTTCGGCGCTGACCGGCTGACCGTATTGTTCGTTCAGGAATTCCAGCAAACCACGCGTGATATTCGGCTGCGTCGCGGCGGCGTCGCGCCAGAGGGGAATGACATCCTTTGCGCCGCGATTGCAGAAGTAGTGTAAATCGGGAATGAAGCCGGTGGCGACCATTGCCGGACCCTCCCCGAGAACGGCGGTTAGCAGACTGGCCAGGAAAATCTGCTGGTCGCTGTGGCTGCGATGCAAGGCCGGTCGTATCCGGTCGCCCAGCCGGTTATCGAACAGGGCAAACCGCCGGTCGAAGCTGCGAAAGGCATAGCCGCTGGGTGTAGGGGTTGGCGCGGTGGGTTCAAGGCTGGCTAGCGGCGGCAAGCGTGTTTCTTTGTCACCCAGGGCGGGATAGCTACCGGTTACTTTGCGATCCGGCGTTTCCCGAAACGCCGCCTTGCGATCCTTCGCGGCCAGCAGCGCCCGCCAGCGCTGTTCCAGCACCTCGACGGTTTCACCAATCGGCCAACTGCGTTTGAATTGCACCCCGTTTTCCTGCCAAGGAAACAGGTCGGTCACCAGCGGCCAATCGAAATACGGGTTGCCAGTCAGCGGCAGCAACGGCGCGGTCCAGTCCGCCGGGCATTCCTTCCATGGCAAATCCGCGAAGCGTTGCACCTGACTCAACCGCTCCAGCTTGGCCGTCTGCGAACCCTCGATGCGGCTATAGCGCACGGTGGCCGGCATTTCCGGTCGCGGTTCGGCGTAGCGAACGCCGATGGCGATGGCGACCGGGGTTTGAATGGCGAACACGTTGTCGGTTTTCCGTGCTCCCAGGTTGTCGCCTTCCAGGTCGATGATCCACAGATCATCGAACGTCCGGCGCAGCAACTGGCGCATTCCGGCAAAGCCCGGCCCGCTCAAATACGATGAAGCGGTGATGAAGCCGACGATGCCCGGCCCGCCCTGATTCTCGAACACCTTCCACAGCGCCCAGCGCCAGAAGTAGACGTAATCGTTGTAGAGATTCTTGGCGTGCAGCCCCAGCCCGAGCGCGTTCAGTGGCGCGATGAAATCTCGCAGAATCCCCGCTCCCTCCCGATGCGCGTCGCCATAGCGAATCCAGCCGCCCTTGCGGGTTTGCCCCGCATCTCCGGCGTCCAGCACCTGTCGGTCATAGGGTGGGTTGCCCAGACAGACTAGCACCGCCGTCTCCGCCTTCACTTTCTGCGCCCGCCGATGTTCCTCGCCCAGCGCCTTGTAAACCAGCGGCAAATGCCCCGGCGGCGCGGCGCTGGGCAGCTCCAGCGTGTCGGTCAAATAGACGTGCGCGCCATCCGCCGGCAAGGTTCCACCCTCCGCCAACACCCGCTGACTCAGTCGCAAATGCGCCACCGCATACGGCCCGACCAAAATCTCGAACGCATGGAGATTGCGCGCCCCGACCGTTGCCGCCCGCGCCCGCATTCCCGACCCCTGGGTCGCCGCGACCCGCGCCAAGCCATGATCCAGCGCCGCGAGAATGTAGGTGCCGGTGCCAGCGGCGGGATCGAGCGTGACCACTTTCGGATCGACGAAGGAAAATTCCGCGTCGAAGCGGGTTTCCAACAGTTCCCCAATCAGGGCGATTTGCGCCCGCACCACCGGCACCGGGGTGTAGTAGACGCCGCGATCCTTACGCATTTTCGGGTCGTAGACCGCCAGAAAATCCTCGTAAAAATACAGCCACGGATCGCCGCCGGGCAGCTTGCACGCCAGCGCCGCCGGGTCCACCGTGCCGATCACCCGCTCCAGCACGCTAACCGGCGTTTCAATTTCCGCCCGCGCCTGCGCGTCGGCCAGGATTTTCAGCGCCTCGGCCAACAAGCCGTGTTGTGGGCGCAAGGTCTGGGTCGCCCGCGCCGTGGACAGGTCCGCCGCACCCGACCAGCGGGCCAGCAGCAGCGCATAGGTCAGGGTTTGGGCGTAGGCATCGGCAAACTGGGCGTCGGCGGCGTCGGGAAACAGATAATGCCGCCAGTCCACCGCCAGCGCCGCCAGACTGGATTCGGGATTCCGCACCGCCGCCAGCACTTCGGCCCGCAACAACCGGCAGAGCGGCGCCAGCGTTTCGGCCAGAGCGCGGGGTGTCGCCGGGGCAGTCGGCTGCCAGAACAGAAAATCCCGCAGCAGTTCGAACACCGCCGCCGCGTCGGCAGCGCTGACGGCATCCGCGCCGTCGGCGGTGACATCGCCGGACAGCCGGATCAGCCGGCCGACCCGTTCGCCGCCGCGATAGAGCGCCCACTGATTGCCGTCGGTGTAGATCAGGTTCGGCAGATCGCGGAATTTCTCCCACTGCGTCTTGTCGTTGGCCCGGAATTTAGCCGGGTCCGCGCCCTTGCCCGGCGCTTTCAATTCCACGTAGCCAGCCAACAGCGATTGGGTGACCACGCCGATGTCCGGCCGCCCGGAACGCTCGCGGTCCTGCACCTCGGTCAGCACGTCAACCGTCAACCCCAGCGCCGCCGCCGCCCCGGTCAACAGGGTCAGCATGGGCGCTTTCAACTGATCTTCGGGATTGAAATGCAGGGGCGCGGCGAACTTTGTTGTGAGATCGGCGGCGAAGGTGGCCAGTAGGGCGGTGAACGGCGTGGTGGGGGAAGAAGACATCGGCGGGCCTACGACATGGCGGCGCCGCGTTTCACGTAAAAATCCGTCACGAACGACTGCAACTGGCCTTCGGCGATGGCCGCCCGCAACTGGCGCATCAAATCTTGGTAGTAATGCAGGTTATGAATGGTGTTGAGCCGCGCGCCAAGAATTTCGTTGCAGCGGTCCAGATGGCGCAGGTAGGCGCGGCTGTAGTGCTGGCAGGTATAACAACCGCAAGTGTCGTCCAGTGGACGGGTGTCGGCGCGGTACTGACTGTTGCGGATGCGGATGTCGCCATGATGGGTGAACAGATGGCCGTTGCGAGCGTTGCGGGTCGGCAGCACGCAGTCGAACAGGTCGATTCCCCGCTGCACCGCTTCAACGATGTCTTCCGGCTTGCCGACCCCCATCAGATAGCGTGGCGCGTCCTCCGGCAGCAGCGGCGCGGTGCATTCCAGCATCGCCAATCGCTCCGCCAACGGCTCACCGACCGCTAGCCCGCCGATGGCGTAACCGTCGAAGCCGATCGCGCGCAATCCCTCGGCGGAAATCCGGCGCAGGTGCGGATACATGCCCCCCTGGACGATGCCGAACAGCGCGGCCGGATGGTCGCCATGCGCGACTTTGCTGCGCCGCGCCCAACGCAGCGACAGTTCCATGGACTGGCGCGTTTCGGTTTCGGTGGCCGGGTACGGGGTACATTCGTCGAAGATCATCACGATGTCGGAACCGAGCGCCCGCTGCACCGCCATGGACTCCTCTGGCCCCAGGAACACCATCCCGCCATCCACTGGCGACTGGAACTTGACCCCGGCCTCGGTGATTTTGCGAATCGCCGCCAGGCTGAACACCTGAAAGCCGCCGGAATCGGTCAGGATCGGTCCGTCCCAGTGCATGAAACCGTGCAGGCCGCCGTGTTGCTCGATGATGGTCGTGCCGGGCCGCAGCATCAGATGAAAGGTGTTGCCCAGGATGATTTCGGCGCCACTGGCGCGCAGTTCCTCCGGGGTCATGGCCTTGACCGTGCCGTAGGTGCCCACCGGCATGAAGGCCGGCGTCGCCACCGTGCCACGAGCGAAGGTCAGTTGGCCGCGCCGGGCCGCGCCGTCGGTTTGGAATACCTGGAAGTCCATGGCAGTGAAAAGGTCTTGGGATTGGATTGGATTGGATTGGATTGGGCCGGGAAAGGCGCTATCTTGCGGGCGCTGAACCCGTCTGACAAGGCGCGCCGGGCCGTCGCCCGAAGCGTCGCCGTCGCGTTTGAGGAGAACTTGCATGAGTCGCCAGTGCTGGTTTGTGATGGTTGCGATGATCGTGGGGACCGTGCTGGCGAGTCGCTTGGCGCTGGCCCTGGATTTGGCGCGGGTCACGGTCGGGCCGGCGACGTTTCAGGTGGAAATGGCGCGAACGGCTCAGGAGCGCGAGCGTGGCCTGATGTTTCGTCGGGAACTGCCTCGGGATCAGGGAATGCTGTTCGTGCAGACGCCAGGGCCGGCGGCGTTCTGGATGAAGAACACCTACATTCCCCTGGATTTGCTGTATTTCGACGCCGACGGTCGATTGTTGCAAGTCGAGGCCGGCGTACTGCCCTGCGTCATGCCCACCTGTCCGATCTATCCCAGCGCGACGGCCACGGTGCGTTATGTTTTGGAGATCAACGCCGGCGAGGCGGCGCGACGCGGTATCCGGGTCGGTGACCAACTGCGGCTGGAGTGAGGCTTTTTTCAAAAAGCCAAAATGGCCGCCTGCCATTTGCGAACCGAGTTGATCAAGGCAACGCGTCGGGCCGCGCGCAAATCGGCCGGGGTCAGGACGCGTTCCCGAATTTGACCGGCGGCGAGCAGCCAGTCCCGAAACGTGCCGGCCAGCAGACCGCTGGTGACTGGCGGCGTCACCCATTCAACCCCGATTTCCAGCGCCACGTTCGCCATGCTGGCCTCGGTCAACTCGCCACGCTCATTCCACAAAATGACTTCGTCGCAATCCGGCCGCGACGCGCGGGCGCCATCGTACAACTCGCGTTGGGTGGTCTTGTGGTACAGCCAAATCGTGCTTGAATCGACCGGTGTCCTGGCCAGGCCGACCCTCGCCGGTCGCGATGACGCTTCCCAGGTCAAAGACGCCGCTTCCACGGCGAACGCGCCATCCAGCTTGACGAGCAGCCGAATTTTGCTCGCCTCGCGCAAGGTGGTCGCCAGTTCGGACAGGCGAGCTTCGATGGCGGATCGGTCGAGCGGTACGTTGAAATAAACGGCCGAATCCGCCAGCCGGGCCAGATGCGCCGCCAGCAGGAAATAGCCGCTGTCCGGCTCCCACAGCAGCGATTCCAGCAACTGAAACGCGGGCCGCCGCGCGGTCAGCACGCGCGCCTTGAGCAGGCATTCCTCATACTCGTCCCCTGGGTCCGAATCCCAAACCAGACCGCCGCCCACGCCATAGATGGCCTGTCGTCGTTCGCGGTCGATCAGCGCCGTGCGAATGGCCACATTGAACCGCGCTTGTCGCCCGGGACCGATGCAGCCGATGGCTCCGGTATAGACGCCGCGCGGTTGCGATTCCAGCTCCCGGATGATCTCCATGCTGCGCACCTTGGGAGCGCCAGTGATCGAAGCGCAAGGAAACAGGCTCGCCAAAATCTCCACCACGGAGACGCCAGTTCGGGCGGTGACGGTGGAGGTCAGTTGCAGCAGGGTCGGGTAGCGCTCCACCTCGAACAACCGAGGCACGGTCACGCTACCCACGCGGGCCACCCGGCCCAGGTCGTTGCGTAGCATGTCCACGATCATCAGATTTTCGGCCCGGTTCTTTGCCGACTGCCGCAATGCGGAGATTCGGGCTTCATCCTCCGCCAGCGTGCGCCCCCGCGCCGCCGTTCCCTTCATCGGTTTCGCGGTCAGCCGTTCGCCATCCAATCGGAAAAACAGTTCCGGCGAGATCGAGCAGACGGCAAATCGGCCGGTGTCGATGAATGCGGCGTATTCGGTGGGTTGCGCCGCCACGAGATCGGCGAAAAGCGACAGCGGTTCGCCGTCGAACGCGGCACGCAGCGGAAAGGTGTAGTTCACTTGATAGCTGTGGCCGCGAGCGAGATAGTCCTTGACGCGACCGAAGACTGTTTCGTAAGCGGCCCGACCGATGGCGGGTCGCCAGGAACCGATCGAACAGGAAGCGGATGGCGATGCATGGGCGAAGTTGGGCATCCCTGCTTCAGTGGCTTCCATCTTTTTATAAAGGCCAAACCAGAGTAGCGGTAAACCGGATAGTGGGGCGTGGACGGCCAGACCATATGCGGCGGCGGCTTCGTAGGCGATGAAGCCAGCGGCGTGTAGGCGGCATTGGTCGACGGCCGTTTCAATCGCTTGCAACGCCGGGACGACCTCGTCCGGCCGCATGGCTGTCACCACCCGCGCCGGCGCGCTGAACTGGAGCCAGCGCCCCCCTTCCTGGATAAACGTGGTATCCGACATAGCGTGGTGGAGCAATCCGCTCAGACCGTTGGCTCGGCCTTGAAGATGCCGTACTGCCCGCTGAAGGTCATCGCGGGTTCGCCGTCGGCGCGAACCACCACCTCGACCGTCCAACGAGCCTTGCCACGCTGGCGGTAATGTTGGATGAATCGTTCCACCGCCGTCGCGTCCGGCGGGATGCACTCGGCGACGATGGTTTCCCGCACTGGCCGCAAGAATTTCAGCCTGCTGTCGACGATCACGATCTCGGCGGTTTCCCTGTGCTCGCGCAAGGTGAGCGTGGTGATTGCCCAGCCGGTCAGCGCGGCGATGGCTGCCATCGAGCCGCCGAACGCGGTGCCCTTGTCGTTGACATTGGGCTCCAGCGGCGCGGTCAGCGTCAACCGATTCGAGTCGGCGTACTCCACGCGCGCGCGCATGGCCCGAAACAGCGGGACATGGCGGGTGAGGTAATCGTTCAGTTCTTGCTGGGGGGACATGAGGGATTCCTGGCTGAAGGCGCCGATAAAATTTCGAGCATTGTCGCTTTTTTCGGGGAGGCGTGGTCTACAGAAGAATCGTAAAACTTGCCCGTGGAGAAACCCATGCTTGAAAAACCCGCCGTTACCCAAGTCGCCATTGCCGATCTGATCGCCCGTCGCTGGAGTCCGCGCGCTATCGACTCGGACAAGCCAGTCAGTCGAGAGCACCTGCTAGCCTTGCTGGAAGCAGCCCGCTGGGCGCCGTCGTGCTTCGGCGATCAACCGTGGCGTTATCTGGTCTGGGACCGGTTCCAGGATTCCGCCAGTTGGCGGCAAGCCTTTGAATGCTTGGCCGAGGGCAATCAGGCGTGGGTCAAGAACGCCCCGATCCTGTTGCTGTCGATAGCGGCTCCCAACTTTGGCCACAACGACAAGCCGAACCGCTGGGCGCAGCACGATACCGGCGCGGCCAGCGAGAATCTTTGCCTGCAAGCCACCGCGTTGGGTCTGGTGGCGCACCAGATGGGCGGCTTCGATGCGGAACGGGCCAAAACTCACTTCAACATTCCCGCCGATCACGTCTGCCTGGCGATGATCGCGGTCGGACATCCCGGACCGGTCGAGGCGTTGCCGGACGCGCTACGCGAGCGAGAACTGGCGCCGCGGGAGCGCAAGCTTCTGGAGCATTTCGTGTTCGAGGGCGGTTGGGGCCAGGAGTTACAGCGATCCTAGAACGCATCGCGCCGCCCTTGACGGGCGGATCGACCGAAAAGCCCCCCTCGTTCCTGGTTATTCTCCCACTTACACACTGGGATTTTATAACGTTTCTTGGATACGGTATGATCGGCTTCCAAACGGAACCGGCGCATGATGGCCCATCGCGACGCGTATACTTTGCCGACCACCGGCTCAGCTCCAAAATACTAAAAAGCAGGGGCATCCAATATGCAAATCGTCTGGCGGACAACTCCTGGCATAGCCAAGCTATTTTTGAATGGCCTTTTATCCTTGACGCTACTGGCCGCGACCGCCGCGTATTCCGAGGAGTGGCTCTACACCGTGCGTCCCGGCGACACCTTACTGGGTGTCTCCGCCGATTATCTGATCCGCACCGATTACTGGCCGAGATTGCAGGCGCTCAACGGGGTCGCCGACCCAACGCGCCTGCCGCCGGGGATGAAGTTGCGCATTCCCATCCCTTGGCTCAAGCGCATGCCCGCGAAGGCTCGGATTGTGAGCGCGCAGGGTCAGGTCAATGCCGTGATCGCCGCCACGGGCCAGACGGTCCCCGCCGATTCCGGATTGTCGCTGCAAACCGGCGATACGTTGCTGACGGGTTCCGATGGCGCGGCCAGCCTGGAATTTCGCGATGGCTCCCGCGTGTTGCTGCAAGCCGACAGCGAATTGCGCATGGACACCCTGAGCGCCTACGGTCCAACCCGCTTCGCCGATACCCGTATCCACCTGCAACAAGGACGAGTGGAAAGCCAAATTAAATCCCGAACCGGGGCTGGCCCACGCTACGAGATTTCGACGCCCGCCGCCGCCTCGGCGGTGCGCGGCACCCGTTACCGGATCGGCATGGACCCCGCCGCCGCCACGGCGCGAACGGAAGTGTTGGAAGGAACCGTCGCGTTCGAAGGCCATCGAACCACCCGAACGGTCAAGCGGGGGTTTGGCACCCTCGCCGAAATCGGCCAGGCGCCGTTGCCGCCGGTGCCGCTGTTGCCGCCGCCGAAGCTTGGCGAACGGCCGCCGGTGGTGACGCGCTGGCCGGTCCAGTTGAACTTTTTCCCCTTGAAGGGCGCGGTGGCCTATCGCGCGCAAGTCGTACCGGCCGACCCCTTCAAGGCGCTGTTGCTGGACACGCTCCTGCCCGCGTTGAAAAGCGACGACAGGGAGGCTGCCGATGCGCTGACGCTGCTGCTCAAGCCGGTCGGGCCGGATTTGCCGGATGGCGATTACATCGCTCGGATTCGCGGTATCGACGACAAGGGGCTGGAGGGACGCGACGCCCAATATCGGTTCCGGTTCCGGTCCTCACCCGGACAGGACCCCGAGGAAGATGAAAATAGATATATTTACAAGTAAGTTGCTTTCAAGATTTTTGAAGTGTCGATTGATGAGCCTGGCGGTTTTTCCGACCCAGATCACGGCCCGATGATCCCAACGGTTCGATCGCGCGCCGGATGGCTTAAAAAGATCGGCTTATCGCTAGCCCTGGCGACGGTTGCTCTCGTCCTGGTCCAGACGAACGCGCTTTATCGCTGGGATTGGCTGTTCTACGACTACAACCTGGCAGCCTGGTCCCGGGCACCAGCCGACGACATCGTCATTGTCGCCGTCGACGAGCAAAGCCTGCGGGAGGTGGGCCGTTGGCCGTGGTCGCGCCGCACTCACGCCGAACTGATTCGCACCCTCGGCACGGCGGGTGCGAAAGCGGTCGCCATGGACATCGTTTTCGCCGAACCCGACGCGACCGATCCCGCGGCGGACGCGGAGTTGGCGGCTGCGTTGGCCGACAACGGCCATGTGGTTTTACCGGTGCTCAACGAACAGAATCGCCTGAACGGCCAGTTGCTGGAAACCTTACCCATTCCACCCCTGGCGGCGGCGGTCGCCGGTCTGGGACACGTTGACGTGGAGCTGGAGTCGGACAATATCGCCCGTGGGGTTTACCTGAAAGCCGGGCTGGGTTCGCCCCGCTGGCCCACTCTGGCCCTGGCCTTGTTGGAACTGACGGATTCCACCGCCCAACGGGCGCTGCCGGGCCAGCGGGCCGGCGGATCCGACTCGGTGTCTCCTTACGTTTGGCACCGTGATTACCGGGTTCTGATCCCCTTCGCCGGTCCACCGGGCCATTTTCACCAGGTTTCCTATCGCGACGCGCTGCGCGGGACCGTCCCGCCAGCAATCTTCCGCAACCAGTTCGTTTTGGTCGGCGCGACCGCGACCGGCCTGGGCGATACGCTGCCCACGCCGGTTTCCGGGCTGACGCGGCCGATGTCCGGCGTGGAGTTCAACGCCAACGTGCTCGACGCCCTGCGTCAGGGCTTGACGATCCGGCCATTGCCGACCGGCTGGTCCCTGGCGCTGACCGGGCTGCTCGTCCTGTTGCCGCTGGCCCTGTACGCGGCTTTCCCACTCCGCTGGACGTTGGCGCTGGCCGGACTGGCGTTGCTGCTCACCCTCGCCAGCAGCTTCGTGTTGCTGCATGGCGCGCGCTACTGGTTCCCGCCGGCGGCGGCGCTGCTGATCCAAGGATTGAGTTATCCATTGTGGAGCTGGCAACGCCTGCGGCGGATGGTCCGTTCGCTCTTCGCGCAGAAGGAGCGCGCCCAGGTCACCCTGGATTCGATCGGCGACGCCGTGATCACCACGGACATTGATGGCGTCGTGCGCTCTTTGAATCCGGTCGCCGAAATCCTGCTCGGCGGCGCGGCGGCGGCGCGGCGCGGACAGCCCTTGAGCGTCTTGTTCCAAGTCGCCGCTGAACAGAGTCGACGCACGGGTTTGGATCTGATCGCCCAGTGTCTGGAGCAGGGCCAACCAATCAAGCTGCCCGAACCCGGCTTCCTCGTCAACGGCATTGGCCAGCGCTACGCCGTCCGCGCCTCGGCGGCGCCCCTGCGCGATCCGCAAGGGCGGATTTCGGGTGTCGTCCTGGCGTTGAGCGATGTCACCGAGACCCACCGCCTGACCGAGCAGATGGTTTATCAGGCGACCCACGATGCGCTGACACACCTGCCCAACCTCGATCTGTTGCGGGACCGCCTCCGGCACGCCATCACCCGCGCTCGACGCGCCGGACACCGTCTGGCGCTGTTGTACGTGGATTTGGATCACTTCAAGAAAGTCAATGAAAGCCTGGGTCATACCGCCGGCGATGCGTTGTTGCGGGCGGTGGCGGTCCGCCTGCTGGACTGCGGGCGCCAGGAAGACACCGTCGCCCGCGTGGGCGGCGACGAGTTCGTCTGCGTGCTGGAGGACTTGCATCAAGAGGAGCGAGTGGCTGACTTCGCGCGCAAGCTACTGAAAATAATGAATGTCCCCTTCCAGATCGAGGGCCACGAGTGCTTCGTGACCGCCAGCGTCGGCGTCTGCCTGTTCCCCAGGGACGGCGAAGATGTGGAAACCCTATTGAAAAACGCCGATATCGCCGTGTATCGAGCCAAGGAAAATGGCCGTGACAGTATCCAGTTTTACGCGCGCGATCTCCATGTCCGCACCCTAGAACGGTTGATGATGGAACAGGACTTGCGCCGCGCCCTGGAGCGTCAGGAACTGGATTTGCATTATCAACCCCAAATGGATTTGCGCCAGGGCCGCATCGTCGGCGTTGAGGCGCTGCTGCGCTGGCGTCATCCCCAGCGCGGCATGATTCCGCCGCCGGATTTCATTCCGTTGGCCGAGGAAACCGGCCTGATCGAGATTATCGGCGAATGGGTGTTGCGAACCGCCTGCCAGCAGGCGAAGGCCTGGCAACGGCAGGGATTGCCCCTGTTACGCATGGGGGTGAACATGTCGCCCCGCCAGTTTCTCCGGCCCGAATCGGCGGACGTGGTGGCCCGAATTTTACGAGAAACCGGTCTGGAGCCTTGTTATCTGGATCTGGAAATTACCGAAAGCCTAGTGATGAAGGATATGACGGGGAGCATCGCGATCATGCATGCGCTCAAGGCCATCGGCGTCAAACTGTCCATCGACGATTTTGGCACCGGTTATTCCTCCCTGAGCTATCTGAAGCAGTTTCCCATCGATCAGTTGAAAATCGACAAGTCCTTTCTGCGCGAAATCGCGACCCGGCGCGAGGACGCCGCCATCACGCTAGCGATCATCGCCATGGCGCACAGCCTGCATCTGACCGTGATCGCCGAGGGCGTGGAAGACGAGACGCAACTGGCTTTTCTGCGGTCCAATCAATGCGATGAAATCCAGGGTTACTATTTGAGCCGCCCGGTGCCCTCGCAAGACATCCCGGCCCTGCTCAAGACAGCGCCGGCCTAGCGCGTTCCACGCATGGAAATTCCGTCACCTGATAACCGATGCCCATGATTCAGTCCGAACGACGCTCTAACCGGGGCGCCAGTCGTTACTTACTGCGTTGTCTACTGTTCCTGGCCGCGCTGGCGGCGCTGGGGGTATTTTTCCAGGAGCCATTGATCGCCGCCTTTCTGACCAACCGCTATCTGAATGGAACCATTGGGATCGCTTTCCTGTTCGGGGTGGCATATACCTTCAAAGCTCTGACAGGCACGTTGCTGGATGTCCGCGCCGCCGACCAGGCGGCCGCCGTGGCGCTCAGGGCCCGCCGCCGCGAATGGTCGCTCCAGCAAGCCGACGCAGCCCTGTTGGGGAATACGCGCCGGCGCGGGGTCAGCGATTTTCTGCGCAAGGTTCACCGGGTCGTCGGGCATGGCGACGCCAGCGCGACCCTGCCGTATCTGTTGGATTCGCTGGCAACGCGCGGCGACGATCAACGGGCGCTGGTGCGTTATCTGGTTGGAGCGCTGGTGCTGCTTGGCCTGATCGGCACCTTCTACGGCCTGCTGCTGACCATCGCCGGCGTACGCGACGTGATCGGCGGTTTGGCCGCCGAGCAGGCGACCGATGCCATGACCCTGATTGCCCACTTCAAGGATCGGCTGGCCGCGCCGCTGGGCGGCATGGGTACCTCGTTCTCGGCTTCGTTGTTCGGCCTGCTGGGCGCGCTGGCGCTGGGCTTCCTGGAACTGCAACTGTTCCACGCCCAGAACGACCATCACGCCCAGTTGGAAGCGCTGGTGGTCAGCGATCTGGTTCCGTTGTGGCAACCGGTGGTCACGGTTACCGCCCAGACCGAAACCATCTCTCCCCGCCATCTGGCGGCGCTGCTGCAAGCCACGACCGACCGGCTGGAACGGGTGGCGGCGACCACGGAGTACCTGGCCAATCGCGGTGAAGGGATCACGCGGATCGCGGAACAGGTGGCCAGTTTGGGCGAGCGGATCGAGTCGTTGCGGACCACCCTGCAAAACATCGAGAACGATCGCACCGCCGATCTGCGGCACGAGTTGCGCGCCATCGCCCGGTTGCTGGAGCAGCGATTCGAGCCGTCACGGGATGCCAGTCATGCCCCGCCGGCGTGATCCGGTCGGCGAATTCAACATCTGGCCGGCCTTCACCGACGCCCTGGGCGGACTGGTGATGGTGCTGGTGTTCCTGATCACGGTGTTCGTCCTGACCGAAGTGTTGATCGGCCGCGAAATCATGGGCAAGGACACCGCCATTGGCCAATTGCAGCGGATCATCGGCCATCTGGAAGGGCTGGCCGGCGACGCCGAGAAGGAAGCAGCGCGGTTGCGCGGCCGGTTGCGCGGTCTGGAAAGCACGGTCGGCGAGCGGGACCAGTTGCTGGCGCAACTGCGCGCCGAGTTAGCGGCGGTCCAGGCCGCGCGGGAGGCATTGAACGCCGACAAGAGCAAGACCGAGCAAACCCTGACCAGCGTCCAGGAGCAGGCCGCGCTGCTGAGCGTCCGGGCCGAACGGTTGGCGGCGGAACTGGAGCGGCTCAACCGTGCCCTGGCGGCCAACCAGCAGGAACTGGCTCGGCGCGACGCGGTGATCGTCGAGCAGAAGGGCCGGATCGAGGTGCTCGATAGCGCCCTGAAGAAGAAGTTGCTGGAACGGGTCGAGGAACTGGAGAAATACGCCAGCGATTTCTTTGGTCGTCTGCGCGAGGTGTTCGCCAACAATCCCGACATCAAGGTGGTGGGCGACCGCTTCGTGTTTCAATCCGAAGTGCTGTTCGCCTCGGGCGAGGCGACGCTGTCGACGACCGGCGGCGGCGATCTGGACAAGTTCGCCATGGTCTACCAGCAATTGGCCGCGCGCTTGCCGCCGGATTTACCGGTCATCATCGAGGTGCAGGGCCATACCGACCGAGCGCCGATTCGAAGCGGACGGTTCCCGTCCAATTGGGAGCTGTCCACCGCCCGGGCGCAACAGGTGGTGAACTACCTGATCCAGCAGGGCATTCCGCCGGAGCGGCTGGCGGCGGTCGGGATGGGGGAATATCACCCGCTTGACCCGGCCGACACTCCGGAGGCCTACCGCCGCAATCGCCGGATCGAACTCAAGATCACCAGCCGTTAGGGCGTGGGTCGAGTGTGATAGACTGCTTGCACCCCCTGTTCTCCCATCCGCGAGAGTAGCCCCCATGGATTTCAAGACGACCGATCTATGCGATGAATTCTTCGATCTATGCAACCAGTTTTCCGACGCCCTGCAAATCGCCGAGCCGGTGTTTGGCGATTACGGCGGCGAGGTGATGTTCTCCGGCCCCATCGTGACCCTGAAGGTTATCGAGGACAACGCGCTGGTTCGTAAGGTGTTGGAAGAACCGGGCGAGGGACGGGTGCTGGTGGTGGACGGCGGCGGCTCGACTCGTTGCGCGCTGTTGGGCGATCAATTGGCCGAATTGGCCGAGGCGAATAACTGGGTTGGCGTGGTGGTGAACGGTTGTATCCGTGATTCCACCGCGATCAGCGAAATCAGCATCGGCGTCAAGGCACTGGGGGTGCATCCGCTCAAGACCATTAAGCGCAATACCGGTGAACGGGACATTCCGGTGCGTTTCGCCGGCGTGACCTTCCGACCCGGTTATTATCTCTACGCCGACGAGGATGGCCTGATCGTGTCGGAAAAATCACTGACCTGAACGCGGTGCGTCAAAATCAAAAAGGGAAGACCCGTGGGCCTTCCCTATTTTTATTTATCGTTGAAAATTGTGGGGTGGGTTAATGCGTCATCCCGTAACTCGATGGTTTAGCTACGGTTTCTGCGGGTTGCGCTATGCCAGCCCGCCCCGCGCGTTGGCTAATGGGTCGCCGCGCCCGCCGCGCCGAAGCCGGTTTGAGCGCGCACGTACTGATCCTCGAACGCTTCGATCTCCTTGGCTGCCCGGGCGCTCTTGTCAGTCACCGAACCCAGCCACGCGAAGAAGAACGCCAGCGGCATGGAGAAGATCGCCGGTTGTTCGTAGGGGAAGATCGGGTCCTTATTGCCGAGCACGACCACCCAAACCGCTTTGGACAGGATGACGATCGCCACCGCCGATACCAGGCCGGCGATGCTGCCCCAGATCGCGCCCCGCG